>NZ_JBIVGA010000004.1:0-482609 GCF_044748405.1 Pseudomonas sp. NPDC089996
CGATCTCTCGTAGCGGGAGGCGAATAATACAGCGTTTAAAACCGCTGTCAACCTTCATCTCGACCGCTATCGATCATTCGATCGAAGCCCTTTCAATGACCTCTTAACAATCTAACTCATTGAATTTCAAGGAGTTTGTCGTTCCGATGTCGCTGGAAGTGGGGCGCATTATAAGGGGATTTAGAACCCCGTCAACCCTTAATTTCAAGAAACTTTAATATCGCTGAAAAACAAAGCGGGGAGGCCTACCGGCCTCCCCGCTTCATCTACGCCCCTTACAAACTAGGGAATGCAAACTGCGACGCCTCATGGCTGGCCCGCTGCGGCCAACGCTGGGTAATCGCCTTGCGACGGGTATAGAAGCGCACACCATCCGGGCCATAGGCATGCAGATCGCCGAACAGCGAACGCTTCCAGCCACCGAAGCTGTGGTAGGCAACCGGCACCGGCAGCGGTACGTTGACACCGACCATGCCCACTTCGATCTCGTCGCAGAACAGGCGCGCCGCTTCACCGTCACGGGTGAAGATGCAGGTACCGTTACCGTACTCGTGATCGTTGATCAGTTGCATGGCCTGCTCCAGGCTGTTCACGCGCACCACGCACAGCACCGGGCCGAAGATCTCTTCTTTATAGATGCGCATTTCCGGGGTCACGTTGTCGAACAGCGTGCCACCGACGAAGTAGCCATCTTCATTACCTGCCACACGGAATCCACGGCCATCGACCACCAACCTGGCGCCAGCAGCAACGCCATCGTCTATATAGCCAACGACCTTGTCGCGTGCAGCGGCCGTTACCAGGGGTCCCATGTCCAGGCCGCACGAAGTGCCAGCGCCAATCTTCAGCGCCTTGATCTGCGGCTCCAGCTTGGCGATCAGTGCATCGGCAACCTGGTCACCCACACACACCGCCACCGAAATAGCCATGCACCGCTCGCCGCAGGAGCCGTAGGCTGCACCCATCAGCGCACTGACCGCGTTGTCCAGGTCGGCATCGGGCATCAGTACCGCGTGGTTCTTCGCACCGCCCAAGGCCTGCACGCGCTTGCCGCGCTTGGTGCCTTCGGCATAGATGTACTCGGCAATCGGGGTCGAACCGACAAAGCTCAGTGCTTTCACCTCCGGTGCTTCGATCAGTGCATCAACAGCTTCCTTGTCACCATGCACCACGTTGAGGATGCCCTTCGGCAGGCCAGCCTCCAGCAGCAACTGGGCGATGAACAGGGTCGAACTCGGGTCACGCTCGGAGGGCTTGAGGATGAAGGCGTTACCGCAGGCAATGGCCAGCGGGTACATCCACAGCGGCACCATGGCCGGGAAGTTGAACGGGGTGATACCGGCAACCACGCCCAGCGGCTGGAAGTCGGACCAGGCATCGATGTTCGGGCCGACGTTGCGGCTGTATTCGCCTTTGAGCACTTCCGGTGCCGCGCAGGCGAACTCGACGTTCTCGATGCCGCGCTTCAGTTCACCGGCAGCGTCTTCCAGGGTCTTGCCATGCTCTTCGCTGATCATCTGCGAGATGCGCGCTTCGTTCTGCTCCAGCAGTTGCTTGAAACGGAACATCACCTGGGCGCGCTTGGCCGGTGGCGTATTGCGCCAGGCCGGGAAGGCGGCCTTGGCCGAATCGATGGCTTCCTGCACGGTCGCGCGGCTGGCCAGTTCGACCTTGCGTACCGCCTGGCCAGTGGATGGGTTGAAGACATCGGCGGTGCGCTCACCTTTGGTAACCAGTTCGCCGTGGATCAGGTGCTGAACAATGCTCATGCAAAACTCCAGATAAAAAAGGTTGAGTCAGGCGCGTGGTTAGCTCACGCGCCCTACGTCAAAAGCGGAAAGATCAGTCGATCTGGTTGAGGGCTTCACCGACCGCGTCGAACAGGCGGTCCAGTTCCTGCGGCTGGGTATTGAAGGTTGGGCCGAACTGCAGGGTGTCGCCACCGAAGCGCACATAGAAGCCGGCTTGCCACAGCTTCATCGCTGCTTCGTAAGGCCGCACGATCGCATCACCATCGCGGGCAGCGATCTGGATCGCGCCGGCCAGGCCGTAGTTACGGATGTCGACAATGTTCTTGGTGCCCTTCACGCCGTGCAGCAGCTTCTCGAAGTGCGGTGCCAGTTCGGCAGCCGACTGCACCAGGCTTTCCTTCTGCAGCAGGTCGAGCGCGGCGAGGCCGGCGGCGCAGGCTACGGGGTGCGCGGAATAGGTGTAGCCGTGGGGGAATTCCACCGCATATTCCGGGGTCGGCTGGTTCATGAAGGTCTGATAGATCTCGCTGGTGGCGATCACTGCACCCATCGGGATAGCACCGTTGGTGATCTGCTTGGCGATGCACATCAGGTCAGGGGTGACACCAAAGGCCTCGGAACCGGTCATGGCGCCCATGCGCCCGAAGCCGGTGATCACTTCGTCGAAGATCAGCAGGATGTTGTGCTGGCTGCAGATTTCGCGCAGGCGCTTCAGGTAACCCTTCGGCGGCGGCAGCACACCGGCAGAGCCAGCCAGCGGCTCGACGATCACCGCCGCGATGTTCGACGCATCGTGCAGTTCGATCAGCTTGAGCATTTCATCAGCCAGGGCAATACCGCCCTCTTCCGGCATGCCTTTGGAGAAGGCGTTCACCGGCAGCACGGTGTGAGGCAGGTGGTCTACGTCCAGCAGCTGGCCGAACATCTTGCGATTGCCATTGACGCCCCCCAGGCTGGTGCCGGCAATGTTCACGCCGTGGTAGCCACGGGCACGGCCAATGATCTTGGTCTTGCTGGCCTGGCCCTTCAGGCGCCAGTAGGCACGCACCATTTTCAGCGCAGTGTCGCAGCACTCGGAGCCGGAGTTGGTATAGAAGACGTGGTTCAAGTCGCCCGGGGTCAGGTCGGCGATCTTCTCGGCCAGCTGGAACGACAGCGGGTGGCCGAACTGGAACGCCGGGGAATAATCGAGAGTGCCAACCTGGCGTGCGACCGCCTCGGTGATCTCCTTGCGGGTATGCCCGGCGCCACAGGTCCACAGGCCAGAGAGGGCGTCGAAGATCCTGCGCCCTTTGTCATCGACCAGGTAGTTGCCTTCAGCCGCCACGATCAGGCGCGGGTCGCGCTGGAAGTTACGGTTGGCGGTGTAGGGCATCCAGTGGGCGTCCAGCTTCAGCTGGCTGGCGATGCCGGTGGTAGCGGTTTCGGGCATGTTCATCGGCGGTTCCTCGGAAGACGATCGGGCAACGATGGATGTTGTTGCAGCTAAACTCGCACGCGGATAAAGTCTGAAAAAGCCTACATTTCTAATCTTCAGGTAGCGCAAGACTAAACTTATGAGCCGACGCCCCGACCCTCTCGCACAAGTCAGCGATTTCGACATCCGCCTGCTGAAAATCTACCGGAGCGTGGTTGAATGCGGCGGCTTCTCGGCTGCGGAGAACGTGCTGGGAATCGGCCGCTCGGCCATCAGCCAGCAGATGAACGACCTTGAGCAACGCCTGGGCTTGCGCCTGTGCCAGCGCGGCCGGGCCGGTTTTTCGTTGACCGAGGAAGGACGCGAGGTCTATCACTCGGCACTGCAGCTGCTCAGTGCGCTGGAAAGCTTCCGCACCGAGGTCAATGGCCTGCACCAGCACTTGCGCGGCGAGCTGAACATCGGCCTGACCGATAACCTGGTCACCCTGCCGCACATGCGCATTACACATGCCCTGGCCGAGCTCAAGGACCGCGGCCCGGATGTGCGCATCCAGATCCGCATGATCGCCCCCAGCCAGGTCGAGCAGGGGGTACTGGACGGTAGCCTGCACGTTGGTGTGGTGCCACAGACCAGCCCGCTGTCCGGCCTGGAATACCAACCGCTGTACAGTGAACGTTCACAACTTTACTGCGCAGTTGGCCACCCGTTGTTCTACGCCGACAACCAGCAGATCGACGATGGGCGCCTCAACAGCCAGGAAGCCATTGCGCCGACTTTCCGCCTGCCCGCAGAAATCCAGGCGCATTACCAGGCGCTCAACTGCACCGCCAGTGCCTCGGACCGCGAAGGCATGGCGTTCCTCATCCTCACCGGGCGCTACATCGGCTACCTGCCCGACCACTACGCGATGTTCTGGGTCCAGCAAGGTCGCCTGCGTGCACTCAAGCCGGCGCAACGCTATTACGACCTGAGCCTGAGCTGGGTAACCCGCAAGGGGCGGCGGCCGAACCTGGTGCTGGAAAGCTTCCTGGAGAGCCTGGCTGCGACACGCTGATGCCTGCTTCTGACGCTAAGGCTTGTCACGCCAGCACAGGCAGGTAATCTTGTCCGACATTCGTTGCCACAGACCTGTCCGGAATCGTCCATGACCCTAGAAGTCCCTGCGCATCGCCTCGCCGCCTCGGGCAAACCCGCCGGCCGCATCCGCCAGAAGAACGAACAGGCCATCATCCAGGCCGCCGAGGACGAATTTGCCCGCCATGGGTTCAAAGGCACCAGCATGAACACCATCGCGCTGAAAGCCGGCTTGCCCAAGGCCAACCTTCATTATTACTTCACCAACAAGCTCGGCCTGTACATTGCCGTGCTGAGCAACATCATCGAGCTGTGGGACAGCACCTTCAACGCCCTGAGCGTCGATGACGATCCGGGTGAAGCGTTAAGCCAGTACATCCGCACCAAGATGGAGTTTTCCCGGCGCAACCCGCAGGCCTCGCGGATCTTCGCGATGGAAGTGATCAGCGGTGGTACCTGCCTGACGGAGTATTTCAGCGCTGACTACCGCGAATGGTTCCGCGGCCGGGCCGCCGTGTTCCAGGCCTGGATGGAAGCCGGCAAGATGGACACCGTCGACCCGGTGCACCTGATCTTCCTGCTCTGGGGCAGTACCCAGCACTATGCCGACTTCGCCACCCAGATCTGCCAGGTCACCGGCCGCAGCCGCCTGACCAAGCAAGACATGGAAGATGCCAGCAGCAACCTTATCCACATCATTCTCAAGGGGTGCGGCATAAAGCCGAGTGCCTGACGTTCATCTATGCCTTCTACCCTGCTCGACCTCTGCGAATTTCGCGAGGAGATCCGCAAGAGCCGCTTCATCACCCTCGCCGGCCCGATCAACAGCGCCGCCGAGGCGATGAGCTTCATCGAACGCCACAGCGACCTGGCCGCCACGCACAATTGCTGGGCGTGGAAGATCGGCGGGCAATACCGCAGCAATGACGATGGCGAACCGGGCGGTACCGCCGGGCGACCCATCCTTGCGGCCATCGAAGCGCAGGACTGCGACCAGGTGGTGGTACTGGTGATTCGCTGGTACGGCGGTATCCAGCTGGGCACCGGTGGGCTGGCGCGCGCTTACGGTGGTGGCGCCAACAAGTGCCTGCAGCAAGCCCCCAAACGGCTGCTGGTGCAGCGCAGCGAGTACGCGTGCAGTTGCACCTTCAGCGAACTGGCACTGGTGAAACTGCGCTTGGCGGACGTGGATGGCCTGGTGCTCGACGAGCAGTTCACCGCCAATGGCGTCGAGCTGCAGATCGCCGTGGGCGAAGCGCACCTGCCCGCATTGCAGCAACAGCTGGCGGACTTGAGCCGGGGCCGGATCATTCTCGAAGCAAGGTGAGATTTTGCTCACAACAACTGTGGGCTGGCCTGTGGATAAGCTTGGGGCACTCCCTTGTAAACCACGCTCTGCAAGGCCTGCAGAGCATTGATCATATTTTGATCACGGTTTGATGACAGCCCTAAACAACTGATCCATCACTACTTATCCCCAATACCACAAGCCGCTTGCACCGAGGCGCACGCCCCGTTTGCGCACAGTAACTGTGGACGAGCCTGTGGATAACCCGTTAGCCAACAAGCCAAGCGCCCGCCCGTAAACGGCCAGGCAGAACTGTCTATTTTTTAACCAGCCGTAGGACAGGCGTACTCGGCAAGTCTGCAGTATGCTCAATTCCATTTCCCACATAGAAAGGAACGTTGCTATGGCAACTCCAAAAAATGCCCTCATCATCGGCGCGTCTCGTGGTCTTGGACTGGGCCTGGTGCAACGCCTGCAAGAACACGGCTGGAATATCACTGCAACTGTGCGCAACCCACAAGCGCCTGGCGACCTTGCCGAAGTACCCGGCGTGCGTATCGAACAGCTGGAAATGAACGACACCGCCCAACTCGACGGCCTCCAGCAGCGCTTGCAAGGTGAAGTGTTCGACCTGGTGTTCGTAAACGCCGGCGTCATGGGCCCCTTGCCGCAAGACCTGGAAAGCGTGCAAACCCAGGCCCTCGGTGAGCTGTTCATGACCAATGCCGTGGCCCCTATCCGCGTCGCTCGCCGCCTGGCCGGTCAAGTGCGCGAAGGCAGCGGCGTGCTGGCGTTCATGAGCTCGATCCTCGGTAGCGTCACCATCCCCGACGGCGGCGAGATTTGCCTGTACAAGGCCAGCAAGGCCGCGCTCAATTCGATGATCAACAGCTTCGTGGTCGAACTGCAGCGCCCTGACCTGTGTGTGCTGGCCATGCACCCGGGCTGGGTGAAAACCGACATGGGTGGCGAAAATGCCGAAATCGACGTGCTCACCAGCACCCGTGGCATGCTCGAGCAGATCTATGCCCAAAGCGGCCACGGTGGCCTGCGCTTCATCAACTACAAGGGCGATTCGCTCACCTGGTGAGGTGAATACCGACCGGCCGGGCGCAATGCCCGGCCAGGCCCTGTAGAATGGTGGCAACCGTACCTGATCTGAGACATCCCCCTTATGTATGACTGGCTGAATGCCCTGCCCAAGGCCGAATTGCACCTGCACCTCGAAGGTTCGCTGGAGCCTGAACTGCTGTTCGCCCTGGCCGAGCGCAACAAGATCACCCTGCCATGGAACGACGTGGAAACCCTGCGCAGCGCCTACGCCTTCAACAACCTGCAGGAATTTCTCGACCTGTACTACCAGGGTGCCGACGTACTGCGCACCGAGCAGGACTTCTACGACCTGACGTGGGCCTACCTGCAGCGTTGCAAAGCGCAGAACGTTATCCACACCGAACCGTTCTTCGACCCGCAGACCCACACCGACCGTGGTATCCCGTTCGAAGTCGTGCTCAATGGCATCAACCAGGCACTCAAGGACGGTCGCGAGCAACTGGGCATCGGCAGCGGCCTGATCCTGAGCTTCCTGCGCCACCTCAGCGAAGAAGAAGCGCAGAAGACCCTCGACCAGGCCTTGCCCTTCCGCGACGCCTTCATCGCCGTCGGCCTGGACAGCTCGGAAATGGGCCACCCGCCGAGCAAGTTCCAGCGCGTGTTCGACCGCGCCCGCAGCGAAGGTTTTGTGGCAGTGGCCCATGCCGGGGAGGAAGGCCCACCCGAGTACATCTGGGAAGCCCTCGACCTGCTGAAGATCAAGCGCATCGACCACGGCGTACGCGCCATCGAAGACGAACGCCTGATGCAACGCATCATCGACGAACAGATCCCGCTCACCGTCTGCCCGCTGTCCAATACCAAGCTCTGTGTGTTCGACCACATGAGCCAGCACAACATCCTCGACATGCTCGAACGCGGCGTGAAGGTGACGGTGAACTCGGACGACCCGGCCTACTTCGGCGGCTACGTCACCGAGAACTTCCACGCCTTGCACACTCACTTGGGCATGACCGAAGACCAGGCCCGTCGGCTCGCGCAAAACAGCCTGGATGCTCGCCTGGTCTGAAGCCGCTAACCGACCTGCATCGTCGTCACGCGGGCGATGCGGTTGATCTGCTGCACGCCTTCGGCGGAAATCTGCAGTACCCGCGAGCCTTCGGGCTCGCGTATCCAGCCAGACTGCAGAAACAGTTTGAGCAATGCCTGACCAAGGCTGCCGCCCAGGTGCGGCCCTTGGTCGTTCCACTCATTGCAATGGCAGATCACACAGCCGTTCTGTCGGCGTGATGCCAGCGCGTCTATGTAGACGCCTATGGCAGCCAACTGCGTTCGCCCCTCCTCGCTGACCATCAGTTTCCTCTCGCTGCCCTCCAGCCAGTTCGCCACTACCAGCCGGTGATACAACTCACCCGCCAGCTCGCCGCCCAGGTGATCACCGCAGCGACGTGCCCTGCGCATCGATACCGGCAACTGCAACGTCTCTGTACGCGGCCCCTTCCCCGACGCCAGCTGGACGCTGGCCAACGCTTCGACGGCTACGCCCACCTGTGGTGTAGCGAGCCTGAAGTAGCGTTTGCGGCCACGCGCCTCAAGCCTGAGAAGGCCCGCCGAATACAACAGCGACAGATGGGCACAGGCCGAAGACGAGGTCAGCCCGGTCATCATCGCCAGTTCATCGGTCGGTCGCGATGTGCCATCGATTAGCGCCCACAACATTGCGCTACGCTTGGGGTCGGCCATCAGGCCGGCAATCTGACTGATACTGCTGACTGCATTCATGTCCCTTCATCTCCCTGCATGATCACGTCTGGTTTCCAGAGGCCAGCCTTGGCTACGCCGATCGCCCCTCAAGCAAACTGCCCAGGCGCCAGTATAAGCGGCACCCGCCTCGCTCTTGGCAGGCCCGCGCATGCCTGGACGGGCGCACCTGTCGTTGGGTGGGGCACCCCACAAGCGAATCGGTGCCTGCAAAAAGGCTCTCCGACCTGACGCAGAAAGGAAAATACAGGGCATGGGGAAGAATGGCCCTGAGCGGGCAGCGACTCTGCTGACAGCGAGCTTCCTCAAATAGCGCAAATCAAAGTGAAGCTTCTACAGCAATCCAGGCAATAGCCGCAGAAACGTCGGACAAGCCGTTGGGAAAGCGCCATGACCGCCAGTCAGGGCGCTGATGCATGTCGTGGCGCGGGGGTGCTGCAGCGCTACACTTGACCCGCTCTCCCCCGAATCGGAGGTATGCCGCGATGAAAATTGTCGTCAGTGCGTCGAACCGCAACCCCAACTGCCCCTGGCAGGTGAGGCTCGACCAGCATGTGGTGAGTTTCCGCAGCGAGGCCGAAGCACGTGCCTTCGTTGCCACCCTGGAAACCCGCCTGCAGGCACCTCACCCACTCATGCCGGACGCGTGGCCTGCAAACGCCGGGTCAACAGCGCGACACTGACCACCAGTGCCCCGCACAGGCTGATCACCAAGGTCATGGGCACAGCACTGCCATCATGCAGTACGCCAACCAGCGACGCCGCCGCGGCCGCGACGCTGAACTGCAGGCAGCCCATCATTGCAGAGGCGCTGCCCGCCCGCGCGCCCTGGCCACTCATGGCGCAGGCCGAAGCGTTGGGTATGATGCAGCCCAAACTGGCAATGCAGACGAACAGCGGCACCAGCAATGGCCACAACTGGGCCGGGCGCAGGGCTGCCACGCCCAGCAGCACCAGGCCTGCTGCGAGATAGAGCCAGACCGCGCGCACCAGCAAGAATGCCGGGCCGCGTTTGGCCAGCAGGCGCGCATTGACCTGGGCTACCAGAATGAAGCCTGCGGCGTTGGTGCCGAACAGCCAGCCATAGTGTTCCGCAGGTACGCCATAGAGTTTGATGAATACGAAAGGCGAACCGGCGATGTAGGCGAACATCCCGGCGATGGCAATACCACCGGTCAACGCATGACCGATGAACACCCGATCAGCCAACAATCGCAGGTACTGGCGCAATGCACCTGACAGCGGCTGACGCGGCATGTGCGTCGGCAGGCTTTCCGGAAGGCCCAGGCTTACCGCCAACAGGCTGGCAGCGCTGAACAGGCTCAGTGCGAGGAAGATCGACTGCCAACCGGCCACGTTCACCAGCACACCGCCCAGCATCGGCGCAAGGATCGGCGCCAGGCCCATCACCAGCATCAACTGCGAGAACACCTTGGCCGAGGCCACCGGGTCACACTTGTCACTGACGATGGCGCGCGACAGCACCATGCCGGCACAACCGCCCAGCGCCTGAACAAACCGCGCGACGATCAAGGTGTCGAGGTTGGGCGCGTAGGCACAGGCCAGCGAAGCCAGGGTGAACAGCGCCACGCCGAACAGCAGCGGCGTGCGTCGACCGAAACGGTCAGCCACCGGCCCGTAGGCCAGCTGGCCGATCGACAGGCCAAGGAAATAGGCCGCCAGGGTGGTCTGTACATGTTTTTCATCGGTGGCGAACGCCTGTGCCATCGCCGGGAAGGCAGGCAGGTAGAAGTCGATCGCCAAGGGGCCGAACGCACTCAGTGCGCCCAGAATCAGCACCATTCGCAGGTTCATCAGGAATCCATAGCAGGCTAAGCAAGCCGCCAAGTCTACCTGCACTGGGCACCTTCAGTACGAAAACATTTGCAACAAAACAGGGTCGCAATGCGCCCGCTGCGGTTCAGGCCACCTCGGCCGTGTAACCTTCCTCACGAATGGCCGCCAACACCTGCGCGGCGTCCAGCGAAGTGCGCACACGTACCTGTTTGCCTGGGAGGTCGACCTCGACCTGCGCCTGCGCATCCTGCTCCTGCACCGCACGAGTCACTGCTTTCACGCAATGGCCACAGGTCATGCCTTGAACATTGAACACTTGCATGGTTACTGCCTCTTTCAGGGTTTTAGCCAGTTTCAAGCTTGCCATCGGGGCAAGGTCAAGTTCTGGCTGAACCGGCCGGGCTGGAAATCCGCGCAGACCTCAGCCAAGCTGCGCCTTTGACGATTTGTGCAAGCAGGAGATTTTTCATGTTCAGGACAGCAGTGGGCGTTGTCGGGCTGTTGGCCGCGCTGGCCGCAGTGCCGCAGGCCAGCGCCGAGGGCAACTCGGACTACAGCGTGCTGATCATTTCCCGGGAGCGCCTGGAAGTGGCCACCAGCTGCGAAATCGGCGTGTACCTCAACGATCAGCTCTCCGGTCGCGTATTCCAGGAGCAGTCCACATCCTTCAACCTGCCGCCCGGCCCTATCGACGTGCGCCTGCGTCTGCTGCCCGGGCAGATGCCAGGCTGCGCTCCCGGCGTCGAGGACCAGCGCAGTACCCGGCTCAACCTGCAAGCGGGGCAGATCAGCAAGTACCGCATCGCCATGGGCCACAATGGCCTTGAATTGAAGCGAGCCGGCCTGGGCTATTGACCTTCCCTGCGTGGCAAGGTTGATGCTGATGCTCAAGCCCTGCCAAGGAAGAGAGCCATGTCCGCATCTACCACGTTCGACCTGCCGATCTCCGGCATGACCTGCGCCAGCTGCGCGGGCCGTGTCGAGCGCGCCTTGCGTAAAGTCAGCGGCGCTGATCAGGTCAGCGTCAACCTCGCCACCGAACATGCCAGGGTCCAGGCACCAGCCGACAGCCTGCCAGCCCTGGTCGAGGCCGTGCGCGGCGCCGGCTACGGCGTGCCGAGCCGAACCGTGGAGCTGCAGATCGGCGGCATGACCTGCGCCAGCTGCGTCGGTCGTGTCGAACGCGCGCTGGGCAAGTTGCCGGGGGTCGAACAGGTCAGCGTCAATCTGGCCAGTGAGCGTGCCCACCTTGTAGTGCTGCAGGCGCTCGAAGACTCGTTGCTGATTGCCGCTGTGGAAAAAGCCGGCTACAGCGCCAGCCTGCCGCAAGCAGCCATGGACGATCAGCGAGATGCCCAACGGCGCCTGCGCAACGAGCGCCTGGCCGTTGCGGCCGCGCTGTTGCTGGCCCTGCCCCTGGTGCTGCCGATGCTGGTGCAGCCGCTTGGCCTGCACTGGATGCTCCCGGCCTGGGCGCAGTTCGTGCTGGCTACCCCGGTGCAATTCGTGCTCGGCGCACGCTTCTACAAAGCCGCCTACAAAGCCGTGCGTGCCGGTGCCGGCAACATGGACCTGCTGGTCGCGCTGGGCACCAGTGCGGGTTATGGCCTGAGCCTGTACCAGTGGGCCAAGGCCCCCGCCGGCATGGCACCCCATCTCTATTTCGAGGCTTCGGCGGTAGTCATCGCGCTGGTGCTGCTGGGCAAATACCTCGAAAGCCGGGCCAAGCGCCAGACCGCCAGTGCCATCCGCGCCCTTGAAGCGCTGCGGCCAGAGCGCGCCGTGCGTGTGGTCGAAGGCCGCGAAGAGGACATACCGATCGCCCGGTTGCGCCTCGGCGACCTGGTGCTGGTCAAACCCGGCGAACGTTTCCCGGTCGACGGCACTGTAGAAGAAGGCAGCAGCCACGCCGATGAAGCACTGATCAGCGGCGAAAGCCTGCCGGTGCCCAAGCAACCCGGCGACAGTGTCACCGGCGGTGCCATCAATGGCGAAGGTCGGCTGCTGGTGCGTACCCAGGCGCTGGGTACGGAAACCGTACTGGCCCGGATCATCCGCCTGGTCGAGGATGCACAAGCTGCCAAGGCACCAATCCAGAAACTGGTCGACCGGGTCAGCCAGGTGTTCGTGCCAGCCGTGCTGGTGCTGGCACTGGCCACCTTGATTGGCTGGTGGCTGGCGGGTGCAGCGTTGGAGACCGCGCTGATCAATGCGGTCGCGGTGCTGGTGATCGCCTGCCCCTGTGCCCTGGGCCTGGCCACACCGGCGGCAATCATGGCCGGTACCGGTGTCGCTGCCCGCCACGGCATCCTGATCAAGGACGCCGAAGCACTGGAGCGTGCCCACGCGGTCAACCGCGTGGTGTTCGACAAGACCGGCACCCTCACCTCCGGCAGTCCTCGCGTGGTCCACAGCCAGGCACTGGCCGGGGATACCAGCGACCTCCATCGCCTGGCCGGTGCCCTGCAACGCGGCAGCGAGCACCCTTTGGCCAAGGCGGTGCTGGATGCTTGCGCCGAGCAAGGTCTGGCCGTGCCCACAGTGACAGACAGCCAGTCACTCACCGGCCGCGGCATTGCCGGGCGGGTGGAAGGCCGCGAACTGGCGCTGGGCAATCGCCGCCTGCTCGAAGACAGCAACCTGCAACCTGGTGAGCTGGCTACCCAGGCTCAAGCCTGGGAAGCCGAAGGCCGCACCCTGTCGTGGCTCATCGAGCGCGGTGCAGCCCCGCGCGTACTCGGCCTGTTCGCCTTTGGCGACAGCCTCAAGCCCGGCGCCGGGCAGGCCATCGCCGCCCTGCACGCCCGCAGCATCAGCAGCCACCTGCTGACCGGTGACAACCGCGGCAGTGCCAAGGTGGTGGCCCAAGCGCTGGGCATCGACGACGTGCACGCTGAAGTGCTGCCAGCCGACAAGGCCGCCACCGTGGCCGCTCTGAAAAAGGACGGCGTGGTGGCAATGGTCGGTGACGGCATCAACGATGCCCCTGCCCTGGCCGCCGCCGATATCGGCATCGCCATGGGCGGCGGCACCGACGTGGCCATGCAGGCTGCCGGCATCACGCTGATGCGCGGCGACCCGCAGCTGGTGCCCGCTGCGCTGGAAATCAGCCGCAAGACCTATGCAAAAATCCGCCAGAACCTGTTCTGGGCCTTCATCTACAACCTGATCGGCATTCCCCTGGCCGCACTGGGCTATCTCAACCCGGTACTGGCCGGCGCCGCCATGGCGTTGTCCAGTGTCAGCGTGGTCAGCAATGCCCTGTGGCTGAAGACCTGGAAACCCACCAGCACCTCGCAGGAGGCCCGATGAACATTGGCCAGGCAGCCCGCCGCAGTGGGCTCAGCACCAAGATGATCCGCTATTACGAGTCCATCGGCCTGCTCAAGCCGGCCACCCGCAGCGACAGTGGCTACCGCGTGTACCAGGCCGAGGACTTGCACAGCCTGGCGTTCATCAAGCGCTCTCGAGACCTTGGGTTTTCACTGGAAGAGGTGGGCAAACTGCTGACCCTGTGGCAGGACCGCGGACGCGCCAGCGCCGACGTCAAAGCGCTGGCCATGCAGCATATCGATGAACTGAACCGCAGAATCGAGGAATTGGTGAGCCTGCGCGACACGCTAAGCGATCTGGTTGCCAGCTGCCAGGGCGATGACCGCCCGGATTGCCCGATTCTGAAAGACCTGGCCAATGGCGCAAGCTGCTGCCGTTGAGGGCGTGTGGCGTGCTGTCATCAGCACGCCACACGCATTTGGTATGCCATATTAGCCCAAAGCCGACCGATTAGTCGTCAAATGCGACTTCGCCCAACAAATACGGGCACCATGCCTAAGAATTACCCGGATGCTGCCGATGTAGTCACTACCTGCCTCGCGTGCAAAAAATAAAATCCGGGAGCGTTGATGAACATCAAACAGAAACTGACGTGGGCATTTGCGATCATCGCCGGCTTGCCCATCGTCCTCGTGGCCACATTGGTGGTGATCAACCTGCGCGGCGATGCCCGCGATGGCTTCCTCGACAGCAGCAGCCGGGAAATCCGCCAGGTCGGCAACGCCATGAACCTCTTCTTCCAGGGCATCGACCAGAACGTTGCCTATCTGGCCTCGCAACCCATGGTGGCGGCCACCGGCAATAACCTGAACAAATTCATGAGCGCCACCCCTTCCTACGAGCTGGGCGATCAGGACAAGCAACTGCTGGAATTCTTCACCCGCCTGGCAGAGTCTCACCCTGGCTATGCCTATGTTTCCTACGGCGTAAGTGATGGAGGCTACGTCGGCTGGCCGGCCGGGCAGAAGTTCGTCAACTATGACCCGCGCCCACGCCCGTGGTACCAGCTGGCCATGGCCAACCCCGGCAAGACCGTGCGCACCGGTGCCTATTACTGGGCCGCAGACGATGCCGTGCTGATCAGCACCGTGCGCGCCGTGGCCAACCAGCTCGGCAACCCGGGCGGGGTGGTCAATATCGATGTTTCACTCAAGGGCCTGACCGAGATCGTCAAGCAGATCAAGCTGGGCGAAAGCGGCTACCTGATGCTGGTTGAAAACAACGGCAACGTGATGGTCGACCCACGCGATGCCAGCCACAACTTCAAGCAGTTGGCCAGCTTTGGCGGCGGCTATGCCGAACTGGCCAAGGCCGGCAAAGGCCTGGTCGAGGTCGAGATCGACGGCGAGCGCTACATGGCCAACGTCTACCCTGACGAGAAGCTGGGCTGGACCTTCATCGGCCTGATCCAGCAAGGCGAAGTGATGCAGACCACCACCCGCCTGACCTGGCTGATCGGTGCCATCGCGCTGGTGCTGGCGGCACTGTTCGCCGTGGTCGGCGCAGCCTTCGCCAAACTCATCGTGCGCCCGATCAACAGCGTCACCAGCGGCCTGGAAGACATTGCCCAGGGTGAAGGCGACCTGACCCGCAACCTCGAGGTGCGCGGCCGCGACGAAACCGCACAACTGGCCAACTGGTTCAACCAGTTCCTCGGCGCCATCCGCAGCCTGATCCAGCATATCGGCTCGGCCGCCAGCAAGATCCTCAGCACGTCCAGCAGCTCGACCCGGGTCTCCAGCGACATGGCCGAGGCTGCCGGGCGCCAGCGTGAAGCCGTGGACATGGTCTCCACCGCGTTCCACGAAATGGTCGCCACCGCCAACGAAGTGGCCCGCTCGTGCAGCCAGGCCGCGCAATCGGCCGACAGCGGTCAGCAACAGGCCCGTGAAGGGCAGCAGCAGATCGACGCGGCGGTCAACAGCGTCGACCGCCTGAGCCAGGAAATCGAGCAGTCGGCCCAGTCGATCCAGCAGCTGGAGCGCGACAGCAACGCCATCCAGTCGATCCTCGGCACCATCCGCTCGATTGCCGAACAGACCAACCTGCTGGCGCTGAACGCAGCCATCGAAGCCGCGCGGGCCGGGGAACAGGGCCGCGGCTTTGCCGTGGTGGCCGACGAAGTGCGCGCGCTGGCCAAACGCACAGCCGACTCCACTGCCGAGATCGATGGTTTGCTGGGCAACCTGGCCAGCCGTACCGCCGAAGTGGCCGAGCAGATGCATGCCAGCCTGGAAGTGTCGCAGCAGTCGGTCAGCCGCATCGGCCTGGCCCGTGACAGCTTCGGGCAGATCCGCGAGTCGGTGGACATCATCCGCGACATGAACACGCAGATCGCCACGGCGGCGGAAGAACAACACCAGGTGGCCGAGGACATCAACCGCCATATCAGCCAGATTCACGGGGATGCGCAGTTGGTGGCCGAACTGGCCCAGGCGGCACGTCAGGACTCCGAGAGCCTGGCTGGGCTGTCCAATGAGCTGGACTCGCTGGTGCGTCGCTTCCGTACCTGAGTCCTCCTGTACCGGCACTTTCGCGGGTGAACCCGCTCCCACAGGTACCGCACAGCATTTGAAATCTGTGCGATCTCTGTGGGAGCGGGTTCACCCGCGAATAGGCCGGTACTGACAGCGCTACAGTTTCAGTTCACCCGGGGTCGCCCCGAACAACTGCTTGAAGGCCGCAATGTAAGCCGAAGTCGAATCATACCCACAGCCCAACGCCGCCTCGGTCACACTCTCCCCCGCCTCCAGCAACGCCAGCGACGACAGCAGCCGCATCCGCTGGCGCCAATTACGAAAACTCAACCCCGTCTCACGCTGGAACAGCCGCATCAAGGTCTTTTCCGAACACCCCAACTGCACCGCCCACTGCTGCAAGGTCTGCACCTGGTCCGGCTCGGCAATCAGGCCATTGCACAACGCCAACAACCCCGGATGGCGCGGCAGCGGCAGCGAGAACCCCACCTCGGGCAAGGTGCGCAACTGATCGAGCAAGACGGCGACCAATCGCCCCTCGACGCTGTCACCTTCAGTGTATTCAGCCGGCAACAGGCAGAACTGCTTGATCAGCTCCCGTGCCAATGGCGTCACCTCCAGCACCCGGCATTGCGCCGGCGCCCACAGGCACACATCACGGCGGATATACAGACTGCGCATTTCAGCCTGCCCGGAGGTCACCACTTCATGCTCGGCATCGGCCGGTATCCATACGCCCCACTGCGGTGGGGCGAAGTAGCTGCCATCGTCGGTATACACCCCCAATACACCGCTGATAGCGTAGGAAAACTGCACCCAGTCGTGGCTATGGCGAGTTGTCCAGGAACCGGCGCCGAGGCTTTCGGCGCGGGCATAAAGGGGCCGGGGCAACTGGTCCAGGGCAGGAATGGCACGGGGATGTCCGATCGTCGGCATAGCGGATTCTTGTAGTTCTGAGCAGACAAGCCTAACAGCTGAGGCGTGATCAGGTCAGGTACGATCCCTGTGGGAGCGGCCTTGCGTCGCGAAAGGGGCGCGAAGCGGCCCCGGATTTCAGAGCTGCAGCAAATATTGCCGGGGCCGCGCTGCGGCCCTTTCGCGACGCAAGGCCGCTCCCACAGGGTCCGGCTTCAGCGCTCGAGGATCACCGTCACGCCTTGCCCACCCGCTGCGCAGATGGATATCAGGCCACGCCCTTTTCCGGCCTTGGCCAGCAACTTCGCCAGGTTGGCCAATATTCGCCCTCCTGTAGCCGCGAACGGGTGACCGGCCGCCAGCGAGCTGCCCTTGACGTTGAGCTTGCTGCGGTCGATCGCTCCCAATGGCGCCTCCAGGCCGAGTCGTTCGCGGCAATAGTCGGCGTCCTCCCAGGCCTTGAGCGTGCACAGCACCTGCGCCGCGAAGGCTTCGTGGATTTCGTAATAGTCGAAGTCCTGCAAGGTCAGGCCATTGCGCGCCAGCAGCCGTGGCACCGCGTACACGGGGGCCATCAGCAAGCCTTCGTTCCCGGTGACGAAATCAACCGCAGCGGTTTCGCCGTCGACCAGGTAAGCCAGCACCGGCAAGCCCTGCTGCTGCGCCCATTGTTCGCTGCCAAGCAGCACCATCGATGCACCATCGGTCAACGGCGTGGAGTTGCCCGGCGTCAATGTGCCCTGGCCGCTGCGGTCGAATGACGGCTTGAGCCCGGCCAACTGCTCCAAGGTCAGGTCTGCACGCAGATTGTTGTCACGGGTCAGGCCCAGAAACGGCGTCAGCAGGTCATTCTGCCAGCCCTCGCTGTACGCGGCGGCCAGTTGCTGATGGCTGTGCAAGGCCAGCGCGTCCTGCTCGGCGCGGCCAATCGCCCAGGTTTGCGCCATGCGTTCACAATGCTCGCCCATCGACAACCCGGTGCGGGGCTCGCCATTGCGCGGCAGTTCGGGTTTCAAGTGGCGGGGGCGCAATTGCAGGAACGGCTTGAGCCTCTCACCCAGCGTCTTGCCGCGGTTGGCCTGCAAGAGGATCCGCCGCAGCCCCTCGTTGACGCCGATGGGCGCATCGGACGTGGTGTCCACACCACCGGCGATAGCACAGTCGATCTGCCCGAGGGCAATCTTGTTGGCCACCAGCAGCGCCGTTTCCAGGCCTGTGCCACAGGCCTGCTGGATGTCGTAGGCCGGCGTCTGTGGCGACAGCCGCGAACCCAGCACGCATTCGCGGGTCAGGCTCATGTCCCGCGAATGCTTGAGCACTGCCCCGGCCACTACCTCGCCCAGGCGCAACCCGTGCAGGCGATAACGCTCGATCAAGCCTTCCAGGGCTGCGGTCAGCATCGCCTGGTTGCTGGCGTTGGCGTAGGCACCGTTCGAGCGGGCGAAGGGGATACGGTTGCCGCCCAGGATCGCGACCCGGCGAGTTGAACGCATGCGTTTGTTCCTCCTGAAACCATTCGATCCGTACAGCCTAGGTGTTTTTACCGCAGTCGAACGACCTTGCCACAAAGTTGGTCCACACTTGCAAGCTTGCCTTCAGGGAGACCCGCACATGAGCGACCGCTATCTCGGCTTTGCCAACTCCAATCTCGGCCGCCGCCTCGTCGATGCGCTTGGCCTGCCGCGCCCCGCGCCGCTGGAGCGCTGGCAGGCAGGCCGCCTGCGCCCGGTGGAAGGGGCGTTGGTGCTGGGTGGCGGGCCACTGGCGAACCAGGTCGAGGCCATAGCGCCACGCCTGACCGATGCGCTGTACAGCTTCAATGGCGACGGCCTGCAGGCCCCCGCCTGGGTCGCGGGTCTGGGGCCGAAGCTCAAGGCCGTGGTATTCGATGCCAGTCATCTGTCCGACAGCGACCAGCTGAAGCAGTTGCGCGAATTCTTCCAGCCCTTGCTACGCAGCCTCGCACCTTGTGCCCACGTGGTGATCCTTGGGCGTGCACCGGAATCCCTCGACGAACCGCTGGCAAGTGTCGCCCAGCGTGCCCTGGAGGGCTTCAGCCGCTCGCTGGCCAAAGAGCTGCGCAATGGCGCTACCGCGCAGTTGTTGTATGTGGCAACCGGCGCGGATGCTCAGCTCGAAGGCGCCTTGCGCTTCTTCCTGTCACCCAAGAGTGCCTTTGTTTCTGGCCAAGTCCTGCGCCTGCAGGCCTGTGCCACTCAGGTCGAAGACTGGACCCGCCCGCTTGGTGGGCGTCGCGCCCTGATCACAGGCGCCGCGCGCGGCATCGGCGCCGCCATCGCCGAGACCTTGGCGCGCGATGGTGCCGAGGTCATGCTGCTTGATGTGCCACAAGCCCAGCAGGAACTCGATGCCCTCGCCGCCCGCCTGGGTGGCAAGGCCCTGGGCCTGGACATCTGCGCCAGCGATGCCCCGGCCAGGCTGCTCGAAGCACTGCCCGACGGTATCGATATCGTTGTGCACAATGCCGGCATCACACGAGACAAGACGCTGGCCAACATGACCCCTGAATACTGGGACGCGGTGCTGGCGGTCAACCTCAAGGCCCCGCAGCTGCTGACTCAGGCCCTGCATGACGGTGGCGCACTGAGCGACAACGCACGCATTACCCTGCTGGCGTCGGTCAGCGGTATTGCCGGCAACCGTGGCCAGGCCAACTATGCGGCCAGCAAAGCCGGGCTGATCGGCTTTGCCGAAGCCTGGGCGGCGAAGCTCGCAGAGCGCGGTGGCAGCATCAATGCCGTAGCGCCCGGCTTCATCGAGACGCACATGACCGCAGCCATGCCTATCGGCCTGCGCGAAGCCGGGCGACGCCTGAGCTCACTCGGCCAGGGCGGGCGCCCGCAAGATGTCGCCGAAGCCATTGCCTGGCTCAGCCAGCCGGGCTCCGGTGCGGTCAACGGCCAGGTGCTGCGCGTCTGCGGCCAGGCCTTGATGGGGGCCTGAACATGAACCGCCAATGGCAAGACCTGCACAGCCCGGATTCACGTGTCAGCCTGTACCTGCGTGCCGCCAGCAAACGCAAGATCAGCGGCGATACCCTGCCTGCCGTCGGCCTGCGCAGCTTCCTCCGCGTGCAGCCCGACAACCTGGCGGCCTACCGCCGACTCTGCCACTTCACCGACGATGGCCGCTTGCCTGGCACTTACCCGCACGTGATGGCCTTCACCCTGCAACTGCAGCTGCTGACCGGCCACGACTTCCCCTTCCCGTTGCTCGGGCTGGTTCACCTGCACAACCGCATCGACGTACTCCGCCCGCTGGGGGGCATCGACGGTCTGCACTTTGCGGTGTATGCCGGAAATCTGCAGGCACATGCCAAGGGCGGCACCTTCGACCTGGTCACCGAGGCCGAGGATGGCCTTGGCCTGCTCTGGCGCGAGACCAGCCGCATGCTGGTACGTGGCCTGAAGCTGCAAGGCCAGCAGGACGATACCGGGGAGAACGTGCCCGGCGCCTTGGCCGAAGTCACCCGCTGGTACGCCGACGGTGATATCGGCAGGCGCTACGCCAAGGTCTGTGGCGACTACAACCCGATCCACCTGAGCGCCGCCAGCGCACGCCTGTTCGGCTTCCCCAAGGCCATCGCCCACGGCATGTGGAGCAATGCCATGGCGTTGGCAGCCTTGCGTACACACATGCCGAACAGTGGCTACCGCTTCGAAGTGGATTTCCGCAAGCCGGTGCGTTTGCCATCGGAAGTCGTCCTCAGTGCCAGCGAAGCGGGGCCTGCCGGCGAGCTGCGACTGGACGGGCATGGTGAATTGCTGCACATGGCCGGGCGCTGGGCCGTGCTCTAGCGCCCTGTCAGCACTTGCTTTGCATCGGGCCTGCGCAGAAGCTATGCAGCATTAGGAGACCCCCGATGAACCTGCACGAACTCACCGAACGCCTGCACCAGATCCGCGACAACAACGAGTGGCGCGGCTTCCACAGCCCGAAGAACCTGGCCATGGCCGCCAGCGTCGAAATGGCCGAGCTGGTGGAAATCTTCCAGTGGCTGAGCGAAGACCAATCGCGCCAGCTGCCCACCGATCAGCTGGCCCACGCCGGCCAGGAAATCGGCGATGTGGTCCTTTACCTGTTGCTGCTGTGCAGCGAGCTGGGCCTGGACATGGAGCAGGTGGTGCGGGCCAAGCTGGCCGACAGCGAGAGGCGTTTCGCGCGATGAACGACCGTCACTTCGATGAACTGGCAACCCGCTTCGCCGAGAAGATCTACGGCGGCGCCAAGGGCGCGATCCGCCTGGCGGTGCTCCAGGCCGACCTGGCCGATGCCCTGCCCGACCGGCCGCTGCGGGTGCTCGATATTGGCGCCGGCCTGGGCCACATGGCCTTGTGGCTGGCCCAGCGCGGGCACGACGTAACATTGGCCGAACCCGCCGCACCGATGCTCGAGGGCGCCCAGGCGCGTTTCGCAGAAGCGGGCCAATCCGCTACGTTCATTCAGGCACCGTGGCAAGACCTGCTGGGCCAGCTCACCGAGCCGTATGACCTGGTGCTGTGCCACGCCGTGCTGGAATGGCTGGCCGAACCGCAAAGCATCTTGCCGGTGCTGCATCAGCTGACCGCCCCAGGTGGCTGGCTGTCGCTGGCGTTCTACAACCGCGACGCGCTGGTCTACCGCAACTTGCTCAAGGGCCATTTCCGCAAGCTGCGCAGCAACCGCCTGGAAGGTGAAAAGCAGAGCCTGACCCCGCAGAAACCGCTTGATCCACGGGAACTCAAGGCGCAACTTGAAGTGATGTGGGAAGTCGAAAGCGAGAGTGGCGTACGCGTTTTCCACGACTACATGCCCAAGGAGTTCCAGGACAAGGCCGAGCTGCTCGACCTGCTGGAAATGGAACTGGCCCACCGGCGTCACCCAAGCTTCGCCGGGCTCGGCCGTTACCTGCACTGGATGTGCCGTCCCCGCTGATTGTGCCCCTCCGGGAGGGAAACATGCCGTACCGTTCGTTGTGCCTGGCTTTGCTGCCGCTCACCCTGGCCGCCTGCCAGGCCAGCAACCCCTACGTGGCCAGCAGCCGGCCATTGCCGCCGGCCCCTGCGCAAGCGGCCAATACCTTCGACGCCAGTGCCTACCCGGCAGCGCCGCGCGATTACGGGCGCTACCGCAGCTGGAGCTGGCGCGGCGGTCAGTTGCCAGGCGGCAATGCCGATGCCGACCCGGCACAAATTGCCGACGCCGTCAGCGGCGCCCTTGACCAACATGGCCTGCGCCCTGCCCGGGGCGCCACCGGTGACTTGCTGGTGAGCGCCGACATGCGCCTGGAACGGCGCCTGCGCCAGGTGCGTGACTATGACTATTACGACCCCTATTACGGCCCCTCTCCCTACGGTGGTGTCGGCTTCGGCGGCTATCGCAACGGATACGGCGCCTACGGCAGCGTGCCGATCGTACGCACCTACGAAGTGGAGGTGATGGTGGTGCGCATCGACCTGTTCGATGCCCGCGATGGTCAGCCGGTATGGAGTGCCAGCGCTGAAAGCGGCAGCGACAGAAGCTCGCCGCGCGATCGTGAAACCGCCTTGCGCGAATCGGTTCACAAGGCGCTGAGCGGCTATCCTCCCAGTTAGTGCTTAACGGAGAACCATCATGTTGCACCGCCTCGTTCTACTGTCATTCGCGCTGTTGCTCGCCGCCTGCTCGAGTAACAACGTCCAGCAGGATTTCGACGCCAGCCGCGATTTTGCCGCCTATCGCAGTTGGGCATGGCAGGAGCCGGGCCTGCAATATCGCCCGGATGATCCGCGCATCAAAAGCGACCTGACCGAGCAACGCATCCGTGCGGCAGTCGCCGACCAGCTTGACCAGCGCGGCCTGCGCCCCGTCCAGGGCAATACCAAAGCGGATGTCACGATCCGCTCCTACCTGATCGTCGAACAACGCCAGCAACAGATCACCACCAACTATGGCGGTGCCTGGGGCGGATACTGGAACGGTTACTGGGGCGGGCCGATGTACAACGAAACCCGCAGCGTCGACTACAAGGTGGCCACCATCCAGGTCGACATGTTCGATGGCCGGGACGGCAAGCTGGTCTGGCGCGGCAGTGCCGAGCAGATCATGAACAACTATCCGCCAAGCCCGGAAGAGCGCAACAGTGCAATCCAGAAGACCGTTGCCCAGGTGCTCGGCAATTACCCACCGGGCCGGGTGAAGTAGCCCTGTCCCACTACGGAAACGGCCAGATTGTGATCCCAGGCCGTTTCCGCGCCGACCTTTTTGCCGCCCTTTCCTGCCCGTTCGTCAGATCGCGTCTACCCTGAGTAGGAAACCTGTCTGACCGGATAGAAGTGTTCAACGAATGGAAAAGGCGGCCTGCCGATGCAAAGCATTGTCCTCCTGATGTGGCTTGCCTTGTGCACTGAACAAGATATTCGCGAACGCCAAATTGCCAATGTGCTGACCCTGGGGGCCGCCACTGGCGCCCTGGTCTGGCTGTTCGCCACGGGCCACAGCTGGATCGGCGCCGATGCCAGCGATGCCGGCTGGGCCCTTGCCATCGTCATGCTGCTGACGCTGCCAGGCTACATGCTGGGCCGCTTCGGTGCCGACGACGTCAAGTTGATGGGTGCACTGGCCCTGGCCACCAGCCCGCAATATGTACTCGGCACCTTCATCGGTGCTGGCGTCAGTGTAATGCTGTGGCTGCTTGCCCGCAGGCGCCTGTGGACGCTGCTCAACCCCAAAGTGAAGAAGCGCCTGGCCACCCTTACCGAAGAAATGGGCGACAAACAAGCCTTCGTCCCGTACGTATTGGCGGGCTTTCTGCTGACGGCCGTATGGATCCAATGATCATTTCTGTTGTCCGATCACTTGTACGTAACTTGTACAGAATCGCGAGGAGCGTCTATTTTTAAGCTGCCAGAGCGTCTGGCCCGGGAGCAGGGCCGCTTACGAACAGGGAGTTGATCGTGAACAAGCCATTGAGTGACGTGAAAGTCATGGTCGTAGATGACCAGCCACTGATCGTCGAACAGTTATGTGAATTTCTCGAAAGCAGGGGCCACCACTGTGCCGGGGCCCACTCCACCGACGAAGCCATCGAACGTTTCGTAGCTGATCAAGGCATTGGCCTGGTGCTGTGCGACCTGCACATGCCCGGACGCGATGGCATCGAGCTGGTTCGCGCGCTGAAGGACATTGCCGGGCACCAGCGCATGTTCGAAGCGATCATGCTCACCGGGCGGGCCAACAAGCAGGACGTGATCCGTGCGCTGCGCGAAGGTTTCGCCGATTACTACCAGAAGCCCATGGACCTCGACGAGCTGCTCGAAGGCGTGCGCCGGCAGGAGCAGGTGCTGCTGGAGCGCAAGGCCAACCTGCAGGACCTGGGCAACCTCAACCAGCGCCTTCAGGACCTGGCCGGCTCGATCGACGAACTTTATCAGGACCTGGAGAAGGCCCGCGGCCAGGGCGTCCACCGCCGTGCGACCGATGTTGTCGAAGAGGTTGAAGGCGAGCTGCCTGCAGCGTTCGAAAAACTCTCCCCACGGCAACTGGAAGTGGCCCGGCTGGTGAGCAAGGGCAAGACCAACTACCAGATTGCCTGTGAACTGGGCATCACCGAAAACACCGTGAAGTTGTACGTGTCGCAGGTGTTGCGCCTGACCCACATGCACAACCGCACACAGCTGGCGTTGGCGTTGACGCCGAGTTCCTCACCCGTGCATCAGCGGTTTACCACGCACTGAATACGCACTGTCACACCCAGAACGCAATTTACATGCGCGACGCGACCTCTGTGGGAGCGGGCTGTCACTCCAGCGAATAGCTGAAGGTCATCACCCAGCGCGGCGCTCGATTCATGCTGTCGAGCGCCACATCCGCCAGCGGCTTGGCCACCTCCAGAGCCACATTGCCGTATCGTCCATCCCCAAGCCGCACCCCCAATGCGACCGAACGCATCCTGGCATCCTCGAATGGCCCACTGTTGTACCAGGTCTGTGCGGCATCCAGCAGCGCATAGGGCTGCACCAGCCTGACCCGACCCGCACCAGGCTGGATGCTGTAGTTCAGCTCGTAGGCCACGCCCCAGCCCTTGTCCCCTGCGGCCTGGTCCTGTGGGTAGCCATGGCCGAAGTGCTGCCCGCCGAATACCGCTCGCTCACTGTCGGGCAGCCGGTCATCCGTCCAGTACAAGGCGCCCGACAACACGCCCTGCCAGCGCTGGAACAGCTGGTCGCTCTGCAACCCGGCCACGCGAAAGCGCAGGAAGTCCATGTCGTAGTCGGCATCGCTGCGAGCGCCCAGATAATCCAGCCCCTGATACACCCCGGCGCTGACCAGGCGTAGCCGCCCGCTCTGTACCTTGCGCCAATCGCCTTCGAACGACAGTGCGCGCACGTAGGTATCGTTGCGCCCGAGGCCAGCAGAGCCATCTTCATTGTGCTCACTGACCGAATACACATGCCCTGAAACCGCCAGCCATTCATCCGGCGTGACGACAACCGGCTGGCCAAGCCCGATCGCGTAGCGCTCGCTTTCAATCCGCTGGTAAAACGGTGAACCCTGCTTCAAAGGCACAGGCGTGCGCGGTTCGCTGCGGTAGCGAGCGGCCGAAAGCAGCAGTTGGCTGCCTTGTGCATCCAGATGCTGACTGTAATCGAGGCGCTGATAATGGCTATGGTCATCCCCTGGCGGCAGCAGCACGCTGGCCGTCAACTGTTCGGCCCAGCGGGTCTGGGCATTGCTGGTCACCTTGAATAGCCCCTGCAGGCCATCGCGGCTGCCATCGCCGAGGGTGACAGCCGCATCGAAGGGCTTGCGCAAGGCATTGACCGTAAGCCGCGTGTCTTCATCACTTGGCTCGACCTGGCTCAGATCGGCCTGCAGCGTCACGCCGGGGATACGCTGGGCAAGGCCGATGAACCGCTCGAGCGTCGCCCGGGTCAGCGGGCGTTCCGCCTGCAGGCGCTCCAGCAGCTGGTCGAGGTAAGCGCCAGCGGGCCCGATATCCCCTTCGCGATGAACGTCGTGGATATACCCTTCGACCAACACGACATGCACACGACCATCGGCAAAGTCCTGGTCAGGCAGGTAGGCCCGGGAAAGCAGGTAGCCGTCACGCTGGTAGCGCCGGGTGAGGCGTGCGGTGAACTGTTGCAGCTCGCCGACACTCACCTCGCGGCCGAGCAAAGGCTGGTAGTGCTCGCGCAACTCGCTCAATGGGTAGACCGTACCGCCCTCGAAGCGCACCTTGTGCAGCACGAAGCGCGTTCGCAAGGGCAGTGTATCGGGAGCCGCCGCGGGTGGCCTCAACTGCAGGCTCTGGGCAAGTGGCCGATAAGCCCCGATCGGCAGATTCGCGCTGGGCAGGCGGCGTTCGTATTCATGGCCATCGAGAAACGCTGGCAAGGGCCCGGCGATCACCAGGCTGGCCCAGGGCGACAGCCACAGGGGCATCAGCAGAAGACGCATAGGACGCTCCACAATCCCTTGGGCACCGGGGCGTCGGCCGGCCTCACCCGTCACCTGCAAGCGTAGGTGTTGCCCCGGTAAACGTCGAACGCCTACTCGTTGACCTGAAACGCCACCCGCGCCGTTTCGCCGCTTTCGTCCAGGGCACTGAGCTCGAACTGCCCGACCTGTTCGAAGCGCACCAGCACGCTTTCCTGCCCCTCGCTTTCACCTAGCGGCTGACCATTGAGGAACCACCAGCGGCGCCCACCGCCACCAAGGGCAGACACACGCAACTGCAAGGGTTCGCTACTGGTGGCCGGGCGCCGCAGGTTGTCGCCGGGGCGCACGCCGACGATGGAAAGCGGCGGCGCACTGGCCGGTACCTGTGGCGGGCAGCTCGGGTCCACCGCCGGCAGCCGCGCTGAACGCCGTTCGACCCGTGGCAACCAAGGCTCCAGCGGTGCTGGCCACAAAGCGATTTCGCGCGCTTTGGCACCGGGGCAGCTTCCGTCCACGCGCAGGCCCCGGGCATTGACCCAGATACTTTCGCGCAACCCCAGCCCAAGCGGCTGATCGGCAGCCTGCAGGGTCGGCGGCGTCGTGCCGTCGAGGGTCCAGGCAAAGCGCTGACGCCGGCAGTTCGGGTCCTGTCGGTTCATGGGCTGGCCCAGCGGCCAGCAGATGGCCGCCACGCCGACGCTTTCGGGCACGCGCTCCACCGGTACGCGGATGCCCCGCTGGCTGTCGCGGTTGCTCAGCACGT
Source organism: Pseudomonas sp. NPDC089996 (assembly GCF_044748405.1). Taxonomy (NCBI): domain Bacteria; kingdom Pseudomonadati; phylum Pseudomonadota; class Gammaproteobacteria; order Pseudomonadales; family Pseudomonadaceae; genus Pseudomonas; species Pseudomonas sp. NPDC089996. The sequence goes on from NZ_JBIVGA010000004.1 coordinate 27,056, forward strand.
CATGCACCTGCAGCATCAGCGGGGCCGCCGAAGCCAGGCCGAACTGCCCGGGTACCGGCGTGCCATCGGGGCGACCGATCCACACGCCGATCAGGTAGCGCGGCCCTACGCCGATCGACCAGGCATCGCGAAAGCCATAGCTGGTGCCGGTCTTCCAGGCCAGCTGCGGGCGCTGCACCAGTTCGGCATGCGGGTCGCGGTCGGGCCGTGCCTGGCCACTGAGGATGCGCCGGATGATCCAGGCCGCGCCCGGCGACATCAGCCGCCGCTCCAGCAGCGGGTCCTGAGGTTGCAGGCGAACCTGGGCGCTGTTGCCGCCCCGGGCCAAGGCCGCATAACCGCCCACCAGGTCCTCCAGACGGCTACCGGCACCGCCCAGAATCAATGCCAGGTTGGGTTCGGCAAGTGGCGGCAGCGCCAGTGGCACGCCGGCCATGCGCAACTGCGCGGCAAAACGCTTGGGCCCATAGGCCTCGAGCAATTGCACCGCCGGCAGGTTGAGCGACAGCGCCAGCGCCGAACTGGCGGACACCGGGCCGCTGAAACCCATGGAGAAATTACCGGGGCGATAGTCGCCGTAGCGCCGCGGCACATCCTGCAGCAGTGATTCGGAGTGGATCAGGCCGTCATCCAGGGCCAGGCCGTAAAGGAACGGCTTGAGCGTCGAGCCTGGCGAGCGCAGTGAACGGACCATGTCGACATGGCCAAAGCGACGCGCGTCACTCAAGTCGACCGAGCCAAGGTAGGCGCGCACGGCCATGCTCTGCGCCTCGACCACCAGGATCGCCGCCGAGGTGCGTTCCGGCAGGCGCGCACGCCACCCCAGCAGCAAGTCTTCGAGGCGCCGTTGCAGCGAGGCGTCGAGGGTGGTGCGGATCAATGTCGGACTGTCAGGGGTGTTCAGCCGACGCGCCAGCAGGGGTGCCAGCGCCGGTTCCTGACGCGGAGCCAGCAACAGCGGCTCTTCGGCAGCCTCCTTGAGTTGTTGCGCCGGCCATACCCGATATTCGCCCAGTCGCTGCAGCACCTTGTCGCGCGCACGCTGGGCACGTGCCGGATGGCGGTCTGGGCGCAAGCGGCTCGGTGCCTGTGGCAATACCGCCAGCAGGGCAGCCTCGGCGGGTGTCAGGTGTTGCGGCGACTTGCCCAGATAAGCCCAGCTGGCGGCGGCAACGCCCTGCAAGGTACCGCCGAACGGGGCACGGTTCAGGTAGATCTGCAGGATCTCGCGCTTGGACAGGTGCCATTCCAGCTGCGCCGTACGCCACAGCTGCTTCAGCTTGCCGGCCAGAGTGCGGTCGTGCGGGTCCAGCAGGCGCGCTACCTGCATCGAAAGCGTGCTGCCGCCAGACACCACCCGCCCGCCGCGCAGGTTGAGCCAGGCTGCGCGCGCCAGCGCCAGCGGGTTGACCCCCGGGTGGCGGTAGAACCAGCGGTCCTCGTAGGTCAGCAGGGCCTGCAGGTACAGTGGCGAAACCTCTTCCGGGTTTACCGGGTAGCGCCATACGCCATCGGCATCGGCAAAGCGCCACAGCGGCGTGCCGTCCTCGGCCAGCACCACCCGCGCCAGGTCATTGCCCGGCATCGGCAATGGCCAGATGCGGTCGGCCAGCCATAGCAGCCCGAGCAGCAACAGCACACCGATCACGCCAGCGCGCACAACCCTTCCCGCTCGGGTGCGCGGCCGGGCTAAGCTTGGCATCGGGAACCGACCTGGCCAGGTGATGGCCAAAGGCTTGGGAACGGCAAACGTGCCGATTCGTTCATCAGGAAGCAACTATGCATGTAGAAGGTTTTTTCGAGTGGCTTGGTCAGGCACTGGGGTCGTTGATCCGCTTCATCGTCGACGCCTTGAGCGGCCTGTTCAACCTGCTGGCCAACGCCGGGGGCAATTTCATCGATGGCCTGGCACGCACACTGGGCATGGACACCTCGCTGGTCAGCATCCTTGCCCTGATCATCGGGCTGGTGCTGCTGTACTCGGCAATCCGCGCCTTCATGCGCGCCTCGATCATCCTCGGGATCATCTGGCTGGTGCTTGGTCTCTGGGTGATGAGCTGGGTCATTCACTGAAGTAGCTGGGTTGCTTTTCTGTGGGAGCGGCCTTGCGTCGCGAAAGGGGTGCGAAGCGCCCCCAGATCTCAGCAAGGCAGATGAAATTGCCGGGGCTGCTATGCAGCCCTTTCGCGACACAAGGCCGCTCCCACAAAGTCCGCATCAGCCTTCAACGCGACTTGACTGTCATCTCGCCCTGCCCATCCCCCACCGCCTGCAAGTTCGGCCGGTACATCGACTCTACCTGCGGCGGCGGCACCCGGTAGGTGCCCGGCGTTACCGCACGCGCCAGGTACAACAGGTGCGTGGTGCCATAGCCGTCGAGCTTGAGGGCTGCCACGTAACGGTCATCACGGTATTCCTGGTGCACCACGCTGGCGTTCTGCATCGACTCGCGCCACTGCTTCACCGCGCTGCTGGCGTTGTCCAGGCTGGCGGCGCTCTGGGCCAGGTTCTGGTTCTCCAGCTCCAGGCCCGCCGGCAGCAGGTCGACCACCAGGGCATCGGGCACGCGATCGGTGGCCTTGAGTGCCAGGTGCACCAGTACCAGGTCGCCGCTACGCAGGTTGTGCAGGTCTAGCGTCTGACCGTTCATGTCCAGGTACTCGCGGCGGATTTCCATGCCATTGCCACCCGCAGCAGGCGCCTGACGTGGATAACCCGACAGGGTCAATTGCTGGTAGAGCGTTTCACTGCCTTCGTTCTGCACGCTCAGCGGCGAGGCCAGCAACGGCCCTTCGAGCTTCATGCCTGCTTGGGCATTGTTGAACTCACGCACCTCACCGGCACTGTCCAGGCGCGCCTTCCACGGTGCTTCCGGCTTGCCCAGCAGGCCACGGCCTGCCAGATACAAAGCGTTGCGCTCCTGGGTCGACAACCAGCGGTTGGCCGCCAGCTCATCCGACAGGGCGAACAAGCGCTGATCGACCTGGCTGCTGGCCAGTTTGCTCTCCTGCAGCAGCGCCAGGATCAGCGCCTGGTCGCGCAAGCTGCTGCCATAGTCGGCCATCCAGCCCTTGCTGCGGCTGATGCCCAGCCCTGCTTGCAGCGCCTGCTCGGCGCGCGGCTTGTCGCCCATGGCGTCCAGCGCCACCGCCAGTTGCACCAGCGGCAGGCCGGAGCGGGCATCGGCGCGGCGCTCGAACAGGCTGCGCAGGGCGCCCAGCGGTGCCTGCTGGCTGCGCGAGAGCACCAGCGCGGCGTAGGCTTGCACGGCAAAGCGGGTGTGCTCGGCATTTTCGCTGTAGTCGACTTCGATCAGGTTGCGCTCCTGCAGGTAGCGCAGCAAGCGCTCATTGGCCTTCTTCAAGGCTTCGGCCGGCACGCCGTAACCCTGGTCGCGGGCACGCAGCAGGAAGTCGGTGACATAGGCGGTCAGCCAGTACTCCTCTTCGCTGTCCGAGCTCCACAGGCCGAAGCTGCCGTTGTAGCGCTGCATGCCCAGCAGGTGCTCGATGCCCATCTCGATCTTGCGCTTGCGCACCTCGGCCGGTTCACCCTTGATGCCCAGGCGCTCGAGGCTTTCGGTATCGGCGTACAACGATGGGTACAGGCCGCTGGTGGTCTGCTCCAGGCAGCCGTACGGGTAGGCTTCGAGGGCGCGGATCTGTTCGGCCAGGTTCAGCGGTGGGCGGCTCGACAGCGCCAGGCTGGCTTCCAGGCCAGCCGGTTCGAAGGTCGCCAGATCAGCTTCCGGCAACGTCCATGGCTGGTCCTTGAGCGCCACGCGGTAGTGCTTGAGCATTGCCGGGTAAGCCGGACGAACGCCCAGGGTCCACTCGCGCTCGAAGGTTGTTGCCGGCTCGCCAGGCAATTGCAGGCCATTGACCCGTACATGCACCTTGCCCTGCCCCAGGCCACCGAGGGCCTGCACCGGGATCAGAAGGGTACTGCGCTGGCCTTCGGCCAGGGCGACGTTCTGCTGGGCATTTGCGGCCAGGCTCAGCTGGCCATCGGTAGTGACCTCGACGCTCAGTTGCTGGGCACGCCCCGACAGGTTGGCCAGGTCAAGCGCCAGGCTGGTGCGGTCGCCACCGGCCAGGAAGCGCGGCGCCGATAGCTCGGCGATCAGCGGCGCGGCCACCACCGTCTTGCCCTCGGCCATGCCGAAATGCTCGTCGGTCCAGGCCTGGGCCATCAGCCGCAACTCGCCATTGAAGTCGGGAATATCGACGGTCGCCTCCCCTTCACCCTGATCATTCAGGGTCACCGGCAGGCTTTGCCGGGCTACGATGGTCACCGTGGTGTTGGGGCGCTTGCCACCCTTGGCCATCGCCGCGTCACCGCCGAAGGCCAGGCTTGCCAGGCGGCCCTGGCCGGCTTCGATCAGCTGGCCGTAGATATCCAGCTGGTCAGCGCCATAGGCCTTGCGGCCGAACAGGCTGGCGAACGGATCGGGGGTCTTGAAGTCGGTGATGTTGAGGATGCCCACATCGACTGCTGACAGTAGCACATGCACCTGCTTCGGCACGCTGCCGTCGGCATTGGCGGCTTTGATCTTCACCGTCAGCGGCTGTTTGGGCCGCATCTTGTCCGGCGCCTGCAGGCTGAGCGCGAGCTTGCGCTCGGCACGTGCCAGCGGCAGGTGCAGCACACCGACGGCGCGCTTGGGCGTGGCATTGGCCTTGCGCTCTCCCGGGCGGATCACCAGCGCGCTGATGTACAGGTCGTGGCGCGCCCACTGTTTGTCCAGCTGCACATCGAAGGTCTTGCCCTCGGCGGGCACCTCGATTTCCTGCCACCACAGCGGGCCATCGCTGGACTCGATCATCAGGTAGCCGCTGCCGGCCGCTGGCGGGGTGACGGTGACCTTGGCGGTGGCGCCATCGGCATAGGCCGGCTGGTCCAGCGCCAGCTTCACCTGGTCTGGTCGCACCGCGCCGCCTTCGGCGTTGTCCTGGGCGCGGTAACCGGCCCAGAAGCGCTCGCTGGAAACCAACCCGGTCTCGGGGTCCTCCACCTCGACGCGATACGGCCCCCATTCCACCTGGAAGCTCATCTTGGCGGTGGAGCCGGCCTTGACGGTCAGGGTCTCCTCGCTCTGGGTGAGGAATTTCTCGTTGTAGTTGTAGCTCCAGCCATCGCTCTGCGAGTAGTTCCAGTAGTAGTCACGGCGCTCGCGGATCAGGCGCACTTTCAGGTCGTTGGCAGCGAGCTTGTTACCCGCGCGGTCGGCCACGAGGAATTCGAATTCCACCGGGCCATCGCTGTCGGTTTCCTCGCCGTCGAACAGGCCGCGCAGGCCAGGCAGGCGCTCGGCTGGCCAGATCGGTTGCTCCAGCCGGCGGGTGATCGGCCGGCCACCGGACTCCTGCAGGCTGGCCTGAACGGTCAACTGCAATGGCGAACGTGCTTCGGCCCAGCGGCTCTCGATATCGACCACCGCCTTGCCGGCCTGGTCGAGGGTTACCTCGTCGAGTTCCAGGTCCTGGGTCAGCTCGGTCTCGGTGACCGAGCCGAACTGGTAGCCTGGCAATGCCGGTACCGCTTCACGCAGCGGGCGCACATAGGCCTGGCCGCTCAGGCGGTTGCCGGCAGCCGGAGCACCGTAGAGGTAGCGGCCATTGACCTGGATACGTGCACTTTCCTCAGGTGACAGCGGCGTGTCGCTACCCTTGAGTTCAAGAGCCAGGCGCTCGGGAAGGAAGTCTTCGACGAGGAATTCGTAGACCTGCTTGCGGCCGCCACCGAGGTCGAGCAGCAATTGCCAGCGGCCGGTCGGGGCTTCCGTGGCCAGTTGCAGTTGATACTGGTACAAGCCATTGGCGTCTGCCTCCCAGACGAACTTGCGGCTGACCTGCTCATCCGGGCGACGCACTTCCACACTGACCGGCTGGGCCTTGACCGGCTTGCCATCCTGATCGCGCAGCAAGCCGTTGAGCAGCACCGTTTCACCCGGGCGGTAGAGGTCGCGCGGGCCGAAAATGAAGAACTGCAACGGGTTGGCCTGGGGGCCGGTGATGTCGAACTCGGCCAGGTCCAGGGCTGCGGTGTTCAGGCGCAGCAGGGTGGTGTGCACGCCCTGGGTGGCGATCAGGGTGTCGGCCTTGGCCGTGATCGGCAGCTGGGCATGGCCGGCGCCATCGGTCTTGGCCTGGGCCAGCAACTTGCCCTTTTCGTCATGCAGCTCGAGGTTGACGTCCTTCAGTGCCTTGCCTCCCTCCAGGGCCTGGGCGAACACGTCCAGGCGGTCACGGTAGCGGTGGGCGGACACGCCAATGTCACTGAGGGTGAACAATGTCGCCGGCTGCGAGTAATCATAGGTACCCGAGGCACGCATCACTGCCAGGTACACACCTGGCGCCTGCAACGGTTTGATACCGGCAATCGGCAGCAGCACGGTCTCACGGGTGTTGCGTGCCGGATTGAGGTCGAAACGGCCGCTGTAGACCAGCTCGGCCATGTCCAGGGTTTCCTTGGACTGGTAGTAGTACAGGCTGCTGTTGCGGCCCCAGCTGGCGAGGAAGGTCGAGAGCATTTCTGGCTTGACCCGGAAAAATTCGACATCGACCTTGGCAACGTTCAGTGCGATCACCGGCAGCCCTTCGGCCAGGCGCGTAGGCAGCAAAGAACCGCGGCTGGCGAAGCCGACCGTGGCTTGCATGTCGCGGGTTTCCAGGCGGCTTACCGATTCGCTGGCGAGCGTGTTGCCATTGACGGCCAGCAGGCCCTTGTCGACGGTCAGCACCAGTTTGCGCTGCGGTTCCAGATGGCGCAGGCGCAACTCCATCTGGTTGTCGGAGAGTTCCCAGGCGCCGTCGACCTTGCCTTTGACGGTATCCACCAGGTGCAGCTTGGCGGCGAAGTTCTGGTTGGCGTCCAGCGGTGCCGAGAAACTGAGCGACAGGGTGCTGGCGCCGTCGAGCTGCACTTCCGAGACGTCCAGCACGCTGAGCTCTCGCCCCTCGTAGCGCTTGGCGAGGACGGCAGGGTCCTCGCGCTTGGCCGCAGGGGCCTCCGGTGCAGCGCTCGCGGCTGGTTTTTCGGCAGGCGCGGGGTTGTCCGGCGTCGAGGAATCACAGGCACTGAGCAAGGCCAGCGCGCAGGCCAGCAACAATCCTTTGTTGAACATGGAGTGGGAACTCTTTGGCAGCGTGTACGTGAGGGCAGCAACTATAGCGCAATGACGCGGGCTGGTTGCCTGGCCGTTACAATGTGGCCAGCTGAAACACGAGGGGCGCAAAACGGCCCTATCTGCACAGGAATTTCAATGTCGCAACTGACCACCGACTGGCAGCACCGCCCCACCCACCGCAAGGTCTGGGCGCTGGCAGCACCAATGATCCTCTCCAACATCTCGGTACCGCTGGTGGCGCTTGTCGACAGCACCGTGATCGGCCACCTGCCCCACGCCCACCAACTCGGCGCAGTGGCCGTGGGCGCCACGCTGTTCACCTTCATGGTCGGCCTGATGGGCTTCCTGCGCATGGGCTCCACCGGCTTCGCCGCCCAGGCCGCGGGGCGTGCCGACGGCGCAGCGCTGCGCCAGGTGCTGGTGCTGGGCCTGCTGCTTGCGGCAGCCTTTGCCCTGCTGATCGGCCTGCTCGCCCTGCCCTTCAGCCAGCTGGCACTGCACGCCATGCAACCGAGCGAGGCGTTGCAGCAATCTACCGAAGACTTCTTCCACACCCGGTTGCTGGGCCTGCCGGCGGCGCTGGCCAGCTACGCGCTGGTCGGCTGGTTCCTCGGCACCCAGAACGCACGGGCGCCGTTGGCGATCCTGCTGACCACCAACCTGCTGAACATCGCCCTCAACGTGTGGTTCGTGCTGGGCCTGAACTGGGGCGTGCTGGGTTCGGCCCGTGCCTCGGTGATCGCCGAATGGAGCGCTGCCCTGCTCGGCCTGGCCCTGACCCGCCCGGCCCTGCGCGCCTACCCCGGGCAGATCGCCTGGGCGGCACTCAGGCGCTGGCAGGCCTGGCGGCCATTGCTGGCGGTGAACCGCGACATCTTCCTGCGCAGCCTGGCGCTGCAGCTGGTGTTCCTGCTGATTACCGTGCAGGGCGCTCGCCTGGGCGAGGCGACGGTGGCGGCCAATGCCCTGCTGCTCAACGGGCTGCTGCTCACCGCCTACGCCCTCGATGGCCTGGCACATGCCGTGGAGGCGCTGTGCGGACATGCCATCGGGGCGCGCGACCGAGATACCTTGCGCCGCTCGCTGGTGGTGGCCTGCGGTTGGTCATTGATCACCAGCCTGGGGTTTGCCGGTTTGTTCCTTCTGGGCGGGCACCTGTTCATCGACCTGCAGACCGATATCGAAAGCGTGCGGGCAGCGGCTTATCCATACCTGCCGTATCTGGCACTGCTGCCGTTGATTGCAGTGTGGAGCTACTTGCTCGACGGGCTGTTCATCGGCGCCACCCGGGCGCGGGAGATGCGCAATGCGATGCTGCTGTCAGTGCTGATTGCGCTGCCTTTGGGGGTGGTCATGAGCGGGTTTGGCAACCATGGGTTGTGGCTGGCCTTTCTTGGGTTCATGGCGTTGCGGGCGGTGACGTTGGGGTGGGTTGGGTGGAGGTTGCAGGAAAGAGGGCGCTGGATTCAGTGACGCCGGGGCCGCTTCGCGGCCCTTTCGCGACGCAAGGCCGCTCCTACAGGAAATTGTGCTCTCTTGTAGGAGCGGCCTTGTGTCGCGAAATGAGGGCGAAGCCCTCACTGCTTACTCAAAGCCACACACAATCCCAATGAGAATACTCGCCTGCACGTCGAACCAGCCCAGCTCGAACAGGATTGGCAATGATGTATCGCGCAGCTGCCTTCACATCCTCTTCCCGGCGCAATGCCCTATCGTGAAATCCAGGTTGCCAGATGTGTTGTCGCTCAGCCCCAGCTTTATACAGCGCACAACTGCTTCGCGACTTGAATGCGCACATCAGGTTACCCAGGTTCGCTGAGCCAAGTTCGATCAACCAGTGCAAATGATCTGGCATCAGCACCCAGGCCAGTGATCGACAGCTGCCCTCCTCATCGGATTGCCGCAATTGACTGATGACAACTCGCGCAAACAGCAGGTCGCTGAAGAGTGGGTTTCGATTACGAGTCACAGTGGTAAGCAGGTACAGCCTGCCAGGCTCTGAATAGCGCCCTTGCCTCAGGCGGTGATTGCCTTGACCGTACATGTCATTTTCCTTTGAACATTGCGTTCAACGGTAGACCCAGTGTCCCCAAGGACCGCGTACAGACCATTGCCAGGTGTGACGTAGTGGAGGGCTTCGCCCTCATTTCGCGACGCAAGGCCGCTCCTACAAAGGAGCGGCCTCTGTGATCACGACGAGAGGTAGGACGAGCGAGTCAGGCCCAAACGCAACGCATCGAGGAACTGGGTCCGCTCACGTGCGCTGATCCTGGCGCTGGCCACCTTGTCTCGGTAGTGAGTCATCAACTCCTCCGGCGACAGGTGCACGTAGCGCAGCATGTCTTCGATGGTGTCGTGGGTCTCGATACCGGCGTGGTACACGCTGCCATCGGCGTTCTGGTAGATGTTCACCGAATCGGTGTCACCGAACAGGTTGTGCATGTCGCCGAGGATTTCCTGGTAGGCACCGACCAGGAACACGCCCAGCAGATAGTCCTCACCTTCGTTGACCGCATGCACCGGCATGCTGGTCTCGATGCTCTGCTCGTCGACGTACTGGTTGATCTTGCCGTCGGAGTCGCAGGTCAGGTCCTGCAGCACGGCACGACGCATCGGCTCTTCGTCCAGGCGGTGCAGCGGGATGATCGGCAGTACCTGGCCGATGGCCCAGGTGTCCGGCAGGCTCTGGAACACCGAGAAGTTGCAGATGTACTTGTCGGCCAGCTTGTCGTTGAGCTCGTCCAGCACCTGGCGGTGCGAGCGCTGGCGGGCTTTGAGCGAGTTGTGCAGGCGACGACACACGGCGAAGTAGCACTGCTCGGCCAAGGCTTTTTCGGCCAGGCTGATCTTGCCATCGGCGTACTGCGCTGCCACGTCGCCCATATAGTGGGTGGCACGCCAGTAGGTTTCGGTGACCATCTCGATGTCGGTCGGGCCCAGCAGGTCCACCAGCCACTGCACGGTTTCCGGCAGGGCTTCCTTGTTCTCGATGGTCGGCACATCGTCGTTGTGCTTCTCGACGTCGGTGACCTGGATCACCAGCATGGCGTGGTGCGCCGTCAGCGAACGGCCGCTCTCGGAGAAGATGTGCGGGTGCGGCAGGCCCTGCGCGTCGCAGAACTCCTTGAGCATGCCCACCACCACGCCGGCGTAATCGTCCATGTCGTAGTTGATCGAGCTGGCGTTGCGCGAGTGGGTACCGTCGTAGTCCACGCCCAGGCCACCGCCGACGTCGATATGGTCGACCGGCAGGCCCAGCGCACGCAATTCGCCGTAGTAGCGGATGGCTTCCTTGAAGCCGTGCTGGTAGTCGGCCAGGTTGGCGATCTGCGAGCCCATGTGGAAGTGCAGCAGGCGGATGCCCTGGTCCAGGCCGGCATCGCGGAAGCGCTGCACCACCGAAATCAGCTGGGCGGCAGACAGACCGAACTTGGACTTCTCGCCCCCGGTATCGGCCCACTTGCTCGAGGCCAGCGACGACAGGCGCACGCGCAGGCCGACCTGTGGCTTGACCTTGAGCTCGGCGGCCTCGTCGATCACCAGCGCCACTTCCGACTCTTTCTCGATGACGATGAATACGTTGTGGCCAAGCTTCTGGCCCATCAGCGCCAGGCGGATGAATTCGCGGTCCTTGTAGCCGTTGCAGACGATGGTGCCGCCCTTCGGCGCCAGCGCCAGCACTGCCAGCAGCTCGGGCTTGGAACCGGCTTCCAGGCCGATCGACACGTTTTGCGTGGCGATGATGTTTTCCACCACCGCTTCCTGCTGGTTGACCTTGATCGGGTACAACGCGGTGTATTGGCTCTGATACTCAAGACGCGCGATGTTGGCATCGAACGCGCCGGTCAGCTGACGCACCCGGTCCTGGAGGATGTCGGGGAAACGTACCAGCAGCGGCAGCGACAGGCCGCTCTGGCGCAGCCCGTCGACCTGTTCGAACAAGTCAATCGGCGCGCTGCCAGGGCCGTTGGGGCGCACTTCGACGCGCCCGGCTTCATTGATGGCGAAATAACCAGCGCCCCAATGGCGGATGCCATAAACACTGCGGCTGTCGGCCACGGTCCATTGGCTACCATCGTCTTTGCGTGTGCGTCGTACGGACATTCAAGTCCCCTATAGATAAGTCGAAGACACTGCCCCACAAGCAGGCGGGCGCAGTGTAAAAGCCAAAAATGACGATTCGTCCGTGCCCTGGGGTAGACCCTGGTCACGGGAACGAGTTTAGAAAGCGTTGGGCAAAAAATCGCGCCGGCGAATCAGCCGCCGGACTTTTTCGCCTTGAAGCCCTGCTTGATCAGCTCGGCAATCAGCAGCTCGACGTGGTCGCCCTGGATCTCGATCACCCCCTCCTTCAGGGCGCCGCCGGTACCGCAGCGGCGCTTGAGGGTGGTGGCCAGCTCCTTGAGCTGGTCGAGCGGCAGCGGCACACCGGTGACGGTGGTCACGGTCTTGCCGCCACGGCCTTTGCTTTCACGGCGCACACGGGCGATGCCGTCACCTTCGGGGATGACGTGCTGCTTGCAGGTGCAGGCGTCCACCGGTTGGCCACAGTCGGGGCAATGCCGGCCGGCATCGGTGGAGTAAACGAGACCGCCAAGGGCGGCGAAGGAAGAAGCTTTCTTGGCCACTTTTGTTCCTCTGTGCTGAGGACAAAAACTGGTCGGTACCTGGGGCAGGAACCGACCGCGAAGCCCCACTCTGGCAGGGGCGGCGCTACTGCCGCAAGATCCTGCGGCAGCCCGAAAAGGGCGCGCAGTGTAACGATAAATCAGTCTCTTGCTAAGTACTGGAATGCGCCATTTTGCGAATGATTTGCGACTATTCGCGGGCACGCCCGCTCCCACAGGGGCTGTGCAGCGCTTGAGACCGGCGCCGCACCTGTGGGAGCGGGCGCGCCCGCGAAAGGGCCGGGACAGCCAGAACAACTATCCCAGGCTGGCCTTGTAACGCTGTAAGGCCGCCAGCGAGTCCGGGCAATACGGTTTGATCAGGCTTTCCTGCTCAGCCAGCTCAAGGCTGACGAATTTCGCCTCGATCACCTCTTCCGGCTGCAACCGCAATGGTGCATCCGACACCGCCGAATACACCGCGCACCACAGGTGGTTGTCTGGCTGATCGAAATAGAAGCGCTCATGAAAGCGCAGCTCGACGCCTTCGATGCCCAGCTCCTCGGCCAGCTCCCGTGCAGCCGAGTCGTCATACGCCTCGCCTGCCGTCACCATGCCGCCAGCGGCCACATCCCAATGCCCCGGGTACAGCGCCTTGCTCAGGGCCCGCCGATGCACGCACAGCTCACCGGCACTGTTGAACAGCAGAATGAAGGTGCAGCGGCCGATCAGGCCGCGCTCACGCAGCTCGGCCCTGGGCAGCGCGCCGAGCACCTGGTCGGCTTCGTCCACCCAGGCAACCAGCTCGCGGTCAGAAGCCGCCCGGTGGGCGGCCTCGTTGGCGCTGATGGCCATGCTCAACCCTGCGACAGCAGCTGGCGCAGGTCGATCACCGCAGCGTTGGCCCGGGAAATGTAGTTGGCCATGACCAACGAATGGTTGGCCCACATGCCGAACCCGCTGCCGTTCAGTACCATCGGGCTCCACAGTGGCTCCTGCGAGGCTTCCAGTTCACGAATGATCTGGCGCACGCTGACCGTGGCGTTTTTCTTCGCCAGCACGTCGGCAAAGTCGACCTCGATGGCGCGCAGCACATGCGACAGCGCCCAGGCCTGGCCACGGGCTTCATAGAACACGTTGTCGATCTGCAGCCACGGGGTTTCCACCAGCTCTTCATCCACCTGCGGCGCCTGGCCGGCGACTACCGACTCGGTCTTCAGGGTGGAGTTGAGCTTGACCCGGCCAACACTGGCCGACAGGCGCTGCGACAGCGAACCCAGGCGGGTAGCGACGTCACCCAGCCAGTTGTTCAGGTTGTCGGCGCGGGTATAGAAGATCGCGCCCTTGTCGCCGGCGGCCAGGCGGGTCTGGTAGCGGCTCAGCGACTTGATGCCCTCTTCGAACTCCGACTCGCTCGATGGCAGGATCCAGCTCTTGTTGTCAAAGTTGAAGCGCGGTTCGGCCTTGGCCAGGTCGGCGTCTTCGGTGGATTGCGACTGCGAGCGGGCGAAGTCCTTGCGCAGGGCCCGGGACAGGTCGCGCACCTGCACCAGTACGCCGTACTCCCAGCTCGGCATGTTGTCCATCCACAGGCCCGGCGGGAAGCGGTCGTTGGAAATGTAACCGCCCGGCTTGTTCAGCAAGGTACTGGCCACGGTCTTGAGGGTTTCGATGGTGGTATAGCCGACCACCATCTGCTGGCCGCTGCGCTCGGCGGCGGCCTGGGCATTCTGCTGAACCGGGAACAGGTCCGGCTCTTCGCTCCAGTACCAGCCCAGGCCGATGCAGACCAGCAGGTACAAGCCGATCAGCGTCCCCAGGGCACGGCTCCAGAGGCCGCCAACGTAGCTACGGGCTGCGGCGCCGCGGCCATCCACACGCTCGCGAGGCTCGGCTTTGGCCTCGCGGTTTTTCCAGTCCAGCATGGCTTTGTCCTTAATCAGTCACGACGGTTCACGGGGTTGGACCACAGGCCAGCGCCAGGGTGCCACGGCAAGCCCGCGTCGCAGCACTATAAAGCAGACACCGCCGTACGCATAAGCGACCAATGAGTCTGTCAGTGAATAATCGTCCGCATAGCTTCGTCGATGTAGACAGCCTCGAACAGTGGCGCAACGCCACCAGCGTCATCACCTGGTAACAAATTCGCCATAAATTCAGGCACCTATCTCTCGACTCCCCCGCAGGAAGTTCGCGGCTATGCGCCTGAAGTGGCTGACCAATTTCAACACCCTGTTGCTGGTGACCGTGTGTATTGCCCTGGGTGCGACCTTGTGGTGGTCGCAACGCGCCCTGGAGCGGCCCTATCAGTTGATGGAGCGCTACCTGGGGCTGTCACAGCAGTTCCAGTATCAGACCGCAGGCAACGTCCAGGCCTACCTGGGCAGCGGCGATGCCTTGCGCCACGCCGCTGCGGTCGAAGCCAACAAGCAGCTCGAAGCCTCCTTGGCCGACTGGCCACCAGACCTGGCCGCCAAGCTGCGCCCGAGCCTGAACACCCTGCAGGCCTTCAGTGCCAATGAGCTGCTCGCTGCCGGCAAGCTGGCAGGCGACCCGCAGGCTCTGCTGTTGCAGGCCGAACGTGAGCTGGGGGCCAATTTCGAACAGTTGGCCGGGTATGCCCGCGACAGCGGCAGCAGTGCAGCCAACGATTACCTGCTGCCACTGCTCGACGCCACCGTGCACCTGGGCCGCCTGTCGCTGGCCCGGGACAAGCTGGTCAGCAGCGGCCGCGCCGAACTGGCCGACGAAGTCGAGCGCGAACTGCAACTGATCCGCACCCAGGCCCAGGTCATCGACGGCCTGCCGCTGCTGGGCGTGACCCGCGCCGCCGAATCCAACGCCGACGACTTCGCAGCCATGATGGGCCTGGAGTCCCAGGCTGGCGCGCAACAGGAAGATGTGGCAGTCGGCCTCAAACGCGAGCTGCAAAGCCTGCTCAACCGCTACCCCGCCGAGCTGCAGCGTACCCGCGAGCAGATCGAGCGCCGCACCGCCCTGGCCGCCAGCACCAACCAGCGGCTGGATGCCGTGCAACAGGCCATCGCCGGCCTCGAACCGCAAGTCCGCGGCCAGCACGCGAAGATTGCCGGCGAAGTGCGCATCATGCAGGGGTTGATGATCGGCCTGATCCTGCTGATCGCCCTGCTCATCGATACCTTGCAGCGGCGCCTGGCCCGCACCCTGACCAGCCTGGCTCCGGCCCTGTCGCGCTGGGCCGAAGGCGACTTCGCCGCGCCCATCGCCCTGGGCAGGACCTACCGCGAGCTGCACGATATCCAGGAATCACTCAACCGCCTGCGCCAGTACCTGGTGGAGCTGGTCGGCACCATCCGCCACAACGCCGAGCAGGTGGCTGGCAGCAGCCATGCCCTGGCCGGCATGAGCGCCGCCCTGCACGACGGAGCCGAACGCCAGGCCGGTGACACCGGGCAGATTCGCGATGCGCTTGGCGAGCTGGAAGCGACCATCCAGCAAGTGGCCGGCGATGCCAGCTCCGCCGCCGATGCCAGCCGCGACGCCGGGCGTGCGGTGGAGCAGGGCCAGACGGTGATCGGCCAGAGCCTCTCGGGGCTGCGGGCGCTGGTCGACGAGGTCCAGGGCAACGCACGGATGATCGAGCAGTTGGCCGAGGAATCGGCCACCATCGGTGGCGTGCTGACGGTGATCCGCTCGATTGCCGAACAGACTAACCTGCTGGCGCTGAACGCGGCCATCGAGGCAGCCCGTGCGGGTGAGATGGGCCGGGGATTTGCAGTGGTGGCCGACGAGGTGCGCTCACTGGCGCAGCGCACCACGGGTGCAACCGGTGAGATCCAGGCCCTGATCGACCGCCTGCAACAGGCAGCGCGAGAGTCGGTGGCCGGGATGCGCACCCAGCTCGAACATGCTGAAGCCACCGCCAATCAGGCTCAGGCCGCCGATGGCGCGCTGGACGAAATCGTCAGCGCTATCCGTACAATTGCCGATACCGCGGTGCGCATTGCCGATGTCACCGCGCAGCAGAGCGGTGCGGTGAGCGAGATTCGCGATCACAGTGAGCGGATTCATGAATTGGGTGAGGACAACCTGCAGCGCATCGGCGAAGGTCGTGAGCAAGGTGAGCAGCTGCTGAGCCTGGGCGGGGAGCTGAGCAAGGCGGTGCGGGCCTTCAGGGTCTAGCAAGGCATACGCTACCCATGTGGGGGCCTTGCGTCGCGAAAGGGCCGCAACGCGGCCCCAGCAATATCAGCGCTGATGCACATATCCTGGGGGCGCTTCGCACCCCTTTCGCGACGCAAGGCCGCTCCCACAAGGACAGTGGATGCATCAGGATCGCAACAGGCCTCCTGCCCACTGCCCCCCCAAATCACCGCCAACTCCGCTATCATGCCGGGCACGTTCCACCTCGCGAGTCCGCCATGCGCCGCCTGTTTTTCCTGCTGTTCCTGCTGCTGGCCAGCCCTGCTTTCGCCACGGGCCTGCTCGACAACCGCCCCAGCGCCACCCTCGGCGCCGCTTCGCTGTCCAACAACGCCGACTTCCTGCCGGTGCACGAGGCCTTCAAGCTCAGCCTGGTGCAGGCCGACGCGCAAACCATCAAACTACGCTTCGTCGCCACCGACGGTTATTACCTGTACCGCCACCGCTTCCACTTCCGCACCGAACCGGCAGACATCGCCCTGGGCACGCCCGACATTCCCAAGGGCGAAGCCAAGCACGACGAATTCTTCGGTGACGTCGAGGTGTACCACGGCGTGCTCGACATCGAAATACCACGCACCGACGCCCGCGCCTTCACTCTGCTGGTCGGCTACCAGGGCTGCGCCGACAAGGGCCTGTGCTACCCGCCGGAAACCGAGCGCCTGAGTATCAATGGTGAAGGTGCCAGCGCAGCCACTGCCTTGCCCGCAGGCAGCGAACAGGGCTGGAGCTGGAAGTCGCTGCTGCTGTTCTTTCTCGCCGGGGTCGGCCTGACCTTCACCCCGTGCGTGCTGCCGATGCTGCCGATCCTCTCCGGCGTGGTCCTGCGTGGCCAGGTCGGCGGCCTGCGCGGTCTGGCCCTGTCGCTGGCCTACGTGCTGCCGATGGCTGCCAGTTTTGCCGTGCTTGGCGCGCTGATGGGCCTGTTCGGCGCCGGTCTGAACCTGCAGGCACGCCTGCAATCGGCTTGGGTGCTGGTGCCTTTCGCGCTGTTCTTCGTGGTGTTCGCCCTGGCCATGTTCGGCCTGTTCGAACTCAAGTTGCCCCAGGGCCTGAGCAACCGCCTTAACAACGTCGCCAACCACACCAGGGGTGGCTCACTGCTCGGTGCGGCAGTGCTCGGCGTACTCTCCAGCCTGCTGGTCTCGCCCTGTGTATCAGCGCCGCTGGCCGGTGCCTTGCTGTACATCAGCGCCAGCGGCGACGCCGTGGGCGGGGCGCTCAAGCTGTTCGCCCTGGGCCTGGGCATGGGCGCCCCCTTGCTGCTGATCGCCACGGGGGGAGCCGCCTGGCTGCCAAAGAGCGGCCCTTGGCTGAACACCGTTAAAAACGCCATCGGCGTGCTGCTGCTGGGCCTGGCCATCGGCTTGCTAAGCCGCGTGCTGCCAGGGCCGGCGACCTTGCTGCTGGTCGGCTTCCTGGCTGCTGGGGTGGCGTTGTTCCTCGGCACCCTGGAGTTGGTGGTCAAAACGCCACATCAACGCCTGGCACAGCTGCTCGGCCTGGCCCTGCTGGTGTATGCCCTGGCCTGCTGGTACGGCGCCTTGAACGGCCAGGGCGATCCGCTGCGGCCACTGCCAGCCCGCGTCGTGGCAAGCGCCAGCAGCCCGGCGGCGGCAACCTCGGGCGCCTGGCAGACCGTGACCACGCCGACGGCGCTGGACGCCGCCCTGGCCCAAGCCAAGGCCGCAGGCCAACCGGTACTGCTGGACTGGTACGCCGACTGGTGCATCAGCTGCAAGGTGATCGAACACGAAGTGCTCAATGCACCGCAGGTTCAAGGGCAGTTGGGCGCCTTCAAGCTGCTGCGCTTCGACCTTACCGAGAGCAGCGCCGAACAGCGCACGCTGCTTGACCGATACCAGCTGTTCGGCCCACCAGCGCTACTGTTCTTTGCTGCGAACGGCAGCGAAATGACCACCGATCGGGTCATTGGCGAGATAAACGCCGGGGAATTTGCGCAAATTCTGACGCGCGTTCGGGGCAAACTCGGTCTATAACTTCCCGCGAGCCGGGAATTTTCTCCCAATCAGTGACCAGATTTAATTATTTGGTCACATACTTCGCGCGAACCTCGGGCAACGTGCTGGCTATTGCCGGGAACTGGACACTTGCCGTCGCTTTGCGGCACACTCGCCGCGCTGTGTCGAATTGCCCTACAAATCCAAGGAAACCGCAGATGGCAACCCTACTGGTGCTTCACGGCCCCAACCTGAACCTGCTCGGCACGCGCGAACCGGGCCACTACGGCGCCGTGACCCTGGCCCAGATCAACCAGGACCTGGAGCAACGCGCCCGCGCCGCTGGCCACCATCTGCAATACCTGCAGAGCAATGCCGAATACGAATTGATCGACCGTATTCACGCTGCACGCAACGAGGGTGTGGACTTCATCCTGATCAATCCGGCTGCTTTCACCCACACGAGCGTCGCATTACGTGACGCATTGCTCGCGGTGAGCATCCCATTCATCGAAGTGCACCTGTCCAACGTGCACAAACGCGAACCGTTCCGTCACCACTCCTACTTTTCCGATGTAGCCGTAGGTGTGATTTGCGGCCTGGGCGCCAGCGGTTATCGCCTGGCCCTGGAGTCCGCACTGGAACAACTGGCTGCCAACGCACAGCCCTGATAACGAAAACCCTGGCCTCAGTGGGCCGGGGTTAGAGAGAAACGTTCAGATACGTTTTTGTATTTCGCCCCCTGACCGAACCTTTGGGAGTTGATGATTAATGGATATCCGTAAAGTCAAGAAACTGATCGAGCTGCTGGAAGAGTCTGGCATCGACGAACTGGAGATCAAGGAAGGCGAAGAGTCGGTCCGTATCAGCCGTCACAGCAAGACCCCGGCTGCCCAGCAGTTCTACGCACCTGCACCGATGGCTGCCGCGCCTGTAGCCGCCCCGGCCGCTGCCGCTGCGCCAGCCGCTGCTGCCGAAGCTGCCGCCCCAGCCCTGAAAGGCAACGTGGTGCGCTCGCCAATGGTCGGTACCTTCTACCGCAAGCCTTCGCCGACCTCGCCGAACTTCGCTGAAGTTGGCCAGAGCGTGAAGAAAGGCGACACCCTGTGCATCGTCGAAGCGATGAAGATGATGAACCACATCGAAGCCGACTTCGGCGGTGTCATCGACGCCATTCTGGTAGAAGACGGTCAGCCGGTTGAGTTCGACCAGCCGCTGTTCACCATCGTTTGAATCGCGGAGAGCCAACGATGTCTGCGAAGCTCGAAAAAGTCCTGATCGCCAACCGCGGGGAAATTGCCCTGCGGATCCTGCGTGCCTGTAAAGAGCTGGGTATCAAGACCGTCGCCGTGCACTCCACCGCTGACCGCGAACTGATGCACCTGGGCCTGGCAGACGAGTCGGTCTGCATCGGTCCCGCGCCATCCAAGGATTCGTACCTGAAGATCCCGGCGATCATTGCCGCCGCAGAAGTGACTGGCGCTACTGCGATCCACCCTGGTTATGGCTTCCTGGCTGAAAACGCCGATTTTGCCGAGCAGGTTGAAAAATCCGGTTTCGCCTTCATCGGCCCGAAAGCCGACACCATTCGCCTGATGGGCGACAAGGTTTCGGCCAAGGACGCGATGATCAAGTCGGGCGTACCGACCGTGCCAGGCTCCGATGGCCCGTTGCCGGAAGACGAAGAAGTCGCCCTGGCGATCGCCCGTGACGTCGGCTACCCGGTGATCATCAAGGCCGCCGGTGGCGGTGGTGGTCGCGGCATGCGCGTGGTGCACAAGGAAGAGGACCTGATTGCCTCGGCCAAGCTCACCCGTACCGAAGCCGGTGCTGCCTTCGGCAACCCGATGGTCTACCTGGAGAAGTTCCTGACCAACCCACGCCACGTGGAGGTTCAGGTGCTGTCCGACGGCCAGGGCAACGCCATCCACCTGGGCGACCGTGACTGCTCGCTGCAGCGCCGTCACCAGAAAGTGCTGGAAGAAGCCCCGGCCCCGGGCATCGACGAGAAGGCCCGCCAGGAAGTCTTCAAGCGTTGCGTCGATGCGTGCATCGAAATCGGCTACCGCGGTGCCGGCACCTTCGAGTTCCTGTACGAGAACGGCCGTTTCTACTTCATCGAGATGAACACCCGCGTACAGGTTGAGCACCCGGTGTCGGAAATGGTCACCGGTATCGACATCGTCAAGGAGATGCTGAGCATCGCCGCTGGCAACAAGCTGTCGTTCCGCCAGGAAGACGTGGTCATCCGTGGTCACTCGCTGGAATGCCGGATCAACGCCGAAGACCCGAAGAAGTTCATTCCGAGCCCAGGCAAGGTCAAGCACTTCCACGCCCCGGGCGGCAACGGCGTTCGCGTCGATTCGCACCTGTACAGCGGCTATTCGGTTCCGCCGAACTACGACTCGCTGATCGGCAAGCTGATCACCTACGGCAAAGACCGCGACGAAGCCATGGCGCGCATGCGCAATGCCCTGGACGAAATCGTCGTCGACGGCATCAAGACCAACATCCCGCTGCACCGTGACCTGGTGCGTGATGAAGGTTTCTGCAAAGGCGGCGTCAACATCCACTACCTCGAGCACAAACTGGCTAACCAGGAGTGATCTCGGCAGCGTGATGCATCAGAACCCCGGACATGTTCCGGGGTTTTTTATTGCCCTGTAGGAGCGGCCTGCTCCAGCGCCTTCTGCCCTGCTCTACAAACCTCCCACACTCGCGTAAACTGCCAGCCTTCGCGCAGCCTCGGGCTGCCCCTGTCGATTTACCAAAGGTGCCCGCCATGCCTTGGCTGCAAGTACGCCTGGCCATCAGCCCGGAACAAGCCGAAACCTACGAAGACGCCCTGCTCGAAGTCGGCGCCGTATCGGTCACGTTCATGGATGCCGAAGACCAGCCGATCTTCGAACCCGACCTCAACACCACCCCGTTGTGGTCGCACACCCACCTGCTGGCACTGTTCGAAGCCGACGCCGAGCCTGAAGCGGTATTCGCCCACCTGCAATTGCTGACCGGCGCCGAGTTGCCCGAGCATCAGGCCGAGGTGATCGAAGACCAGGACTGGGAGCGCAGCTGGATGGACGGGTTCCAGCCAATGCGCTTCGGCCAGCGCCTGTGGATCGTGCCGAGCTGGCACGATGCCCCGGAAAAGGACGCGGTCAACCTGCTGCTCGACCCGGGCCTGGCCTTCGGCACCGGCACCCATCCGACCACCGCGCTGTGCCTGGAATGGCTCGACGGCCAGCAGCTGCAAGACACCCAGGTGCTGGACTTCGGCTGCGGCTCGGGCATCCTCGCCATCGCAGCCCTGTTGCTGGGTGCTCGCGAAGCCGTCGGCACCGACATCGATGTGCAGGCCATCGAAGCCTCGCGTGACAACGCCCAGCGCAACGGCATCGCCGACGACAAGCTGGCGCTGTACCTGCCCGAGCACATGCCGGCCATGCAGGCCGACGTACTGGTCGCCAACATCCTCGCCGGCCCGCTGGTGTCGCTGGCGCCGCAGCTGGCCGGCCTGGTCCGCTCAGGTGGCTTGCTGGCGCTGTCGGGCATCCTGGCCGAACAGGGTGAGGAGGTGGCTGCCGCCTACGCTGCCGACTTCGATCTGGACCCGATCGTCGTACGCGACGGCTGGGTACGCATCAGTGGTCGGCGCCGCTAAGCGGGCCTAGAATACTTCTCTGCACAGCTCCCGGATTGCCGCATGACCGACAGTTTCGTCACCCAGTGCCCGCATTGCCAGACCAGCTTTCGCGTCACCCATCACCAGTTGAGCGTGGCTCGCGGCGTCGTGCGCTGCGGTCACTGCCTGCAGGTGTTCAATGCGGCCAAGCAGTTGCTGGAGCAGAACCGCGCCGCGGCTGGCGTCGCCCCCGTGCCGCCACCGCCAGCGGTGGCAGCCCCTGCCGCTGCGCCTGAACCGGTCGCCAACGAGCCGGCGCCGGTCAAGAATGAAGAGTGGGCGACTACCGCCCAGGCACTGGATGAACTTGACCTGGACCAGGAGCTCGCCCGCCTGGAGCGCCGTGACGATGCAGCCGAACAGCGGCCGGACGCCAAGGCCGATGCCCTGCAGGCCCGCCGCGACGAACCGGCTGCCGACGAGCATGGCGACGAACTGTTCGGCACCGCCACCGACGACCCAGACGATCCGCTCGCGGCCCACGAGCCGGCGCCGGTCCTGCTGGAAGAGCAGCCACTGGAGCCTGAGCCGGGCGATCGTACCGAGCCGACCCTCGGCGGCAACCTCGACCTCGACCTCGACGACGAACCGGCCGCGCACCACGCTGGCAAACCAGAGCCTGCACAGCGGCTCGACGAGCCCGATGACGATGTCATCCACGAAAAGGGCCTCAGTGCCCGTGATGACGACGACACCGGCCTCCACCTGTCGGCCCGCGACGACGACCCGCACGAGCCACTGCCCGGCGAACGCCTTGAGCCTGGTTTCGCTGCCAGGCCCGAGCGCCCGTCGCGCAAGGAACCGCTGGTCGACGTGGTCGACGACCCGCTGCAGCTGGGCTGGGAGAAACCCCAGCCCAATTGGGGCAAACGCCTGTTGTGGGGTTTCCTGACCCTGCTGGCCGCTGGCCTGCTGGCGTTCCAGTATGTGTGGTTCCACTTCGACGAAATGGCCCGCCAGGATCAGTACCGGCCGGTGTTCCTGCAGGTATGCCCGATGCTCGGCTGCGAAGTGCCAACCCGCGTCGATATCGGCCGGATCAAGAGCAGCAACCTGGTCGTGCGCAGCCACCCGGACTTCAAGGGTGCACTGATCGTCGACGCGATCATCTACAACCGCGCACCGTTCGCCCAGCCGTTCCCGCTGCTGGAGCTGCGTTTCGCCGACCTCAACGGCCAGCTGATCGCCAGCCGTCGCTTCAAGCCCAGCGAGTACCTGTCGGGTGAGCTGGCCGGGCGCGGTGAAATGCCCAGCCAGACTCCGATCCACATCGCCCTCGACATACTCGACCCGGGCCCCAAGGCCGTTAATTACAGCCTCAGCTTCCGCTCGCCGGAATAAGCGACAAGCGGCTAGCTGCAAGCCTCAAGACGCGCAAGCCGATAGCCGGTCTGCATCCTCTTGCAGCTTGAAGCTTGCCACTTGCAGCTCGCCCGATTGTTCAGAATTTATCCAAATCCATCTTTATCCGGTCACCGAGAGCGGGTATCATGCCAACCCTTTTTCGACTCCAATGATTCGGCCCCACAACAGGGAACACCTATGTCGGCGGTACGCATCGGCCCATACACACTACGCAACAACCTGATCCTCGCGCCCATGGCCGGGGTCACGGACCAGCCTTTCCGTACACTTTGCAAGCGCCTGGGCGCAGGCATGGTGGTGTCGGAGATGGTCAGCAGCGACATGAGCCTGTGGAACAGCCGCAAGTCCAGCCTGCGCCGCATCCATGAAGGTGATCCCGAGCCGCGCTCGGTACAGATCGCCGGCGGGGATGCGCAGATGATGGCGGCGGCGGCCCGGGCCAACGTCGAGGCAGGCGCCCAGATCATCGATATCAACATGGGCTGCCCGGCAAAAAAAGTCTGCAACAAAGCTGCAGGCTCTGCTTTATTGAGAGATGAAGCTCTGGTCACCGAAATCCTCCATGCCGTGGTCGGCGCGGTGGACGTACCGGTGACGCTGAAAATCCGCACCGGCTGGGACCGGGCGAACAAGAACGGCCTGAACGTGGCGAAGATTGCCGAACAGGCCGGCATCCAGGCGCTGGCGGTGCATGGCCGCACGCGCGCCGACCTGTACACCGGTGATGCCGAATACGACACCATCGCTGCCATCAAGCAGGCAGTGTCCATTCCGGTTTTTGCCAATGGCGATATCACTTCGCCAGAAAAGGCCCGGGCGGTGCTGGACGCCACCGGTGTCGACGGTTTGCTGATTGGCCGGGCTGCCCAGGGGCGGCCGTGGATCTTTCGTGAGATCGAACATTTTCTGGGGACTGGCCAGCATTTGCCGGCCCCGCAGTTGGACGAAGTGGAACGCATCCTGCTAGAGCACCTGGCCGCGCTGCATGCCTTCTATGGCGATGTGATGGGCGTACGTATTGCCCGCAAGCACGTGGGCTGGTACCTGGCAACACGACCCGGTGGCAAGGAGTTTCGCTCCCGGTTCAACGCTTTGGAAGACACACAAGCGCAGTGCGCCAACGTTCGCGCGTATTTCAGCGAACGTCGACAGAGCCTTGATACAGAGGACGGACAAGGGGTGGCCGCATGACGATGATGACCGAGACATTAGTGAGTGGAACAACGCCCGTGAGCGACAACGCCAACCTCAAACAGCACCTCAACACGCCGAGCGAAGAGGGCCAGACCCTTCGCGACAGCGTCGAGAAGGCGCTGCACAACTACTTCGCACACCTGGAAGGCGCGACCGTCACCGACGTGTACAACCTGGTGCTCTCCGAAGTCGAGGCGCCCCTGCTCGAAAGCGTGATGAACTACGTTAAGGGCAACCAGACCAAGGCCAGCGAGATGCTCGGGCTCAACCGTGGCACCCTGCGCAAGAAGCTCAAGCAGTACGACTTGTTGTAAGCCAGAATCCCGATCAGAAAAGGCGGCCTCTGTGAAGAGACGCCTTTTTTGCTGACTCCACCGCGTTATTGGAATCCGAAATGACCGACCAGACTACCCGCCTGCCAGTCCGCCGCGCCCTGATCAGCGTCTCCGACAAGACCGGTATCCTCGAATTCGCCCGTGAGCTGCAACAGCTCGGTGTCGAGATCCTGTCCACCGGCGGCACCTACAAGCTGCTCAAGGACAACGGTGTGAACGCGGTGGAAGTGGCCGACTACACTGGCTTCGCCGAAATGATGGATGGCCGGGTCAAGACCCTGCACCCGAAGATCCACGGTGGCATCCTCGGCCGCCGCGGCACCGACGACGCCATCATGAACGAGCACGGCATCAAGCCGATCGACCTGGTCGCCGTCAACCTGTACCCGTTCGAAGCCACCATTTCCAAGCCAGGCTGTGACCTGCCGACCGCCATCGAGAACATCGACATCGGCGGCCCGACCATGGTCCGTTCGGCTGCCAAGAACCACAAGGATGTCGCCATCGTGGTCAACGCCAGCGACTACGCCGGCGTGCTGGAAGGCCTGAAGGCCGGCGGCCTGACCTACGCCCAGCGCTTCGACCTGATGCTCAAGGCGTTCGAGCACACGGCCGCCTATGACGGCATGATCGCCAACTACATGGGCACCATCGACCAGGCCAAAGAAACCCTGAGCACGGAAGCGCGCAGCGAATTCCCGCGTACCTTCAACAGCCAGTTCGTCAAGGCCCAGGAAATGCGCTACGGCGAGAACCCGCACCAGAGCGCGGCGTTCTACGTTGAAGCGAAAAAAGGCGAAGCCAGCATTTCCACTGCTGTCCAGCTGCAGGGCAAGGAACTGTCGTTCAATAACGTGGCCGACACCGACGCCGCGCTGGAGTGCGTGAAGAGCTTCGTCAAGCCAGCCTGCGTTATCGTCAAGCACGCCAACCCGTGCGGCGTTGCCGTCGTACCTGAAGACGAAGGCGGCATCCGCAAGGCCTACGACCTGGCCTATGCCACCGACACCGAGTCGGCGTTCGGCGGCATCATCGCCTTCAACCGCGAGCTGGACGGCGATACCGCCCAGGCCATCGTCGACCGTCAGTTCGTCGAAGTGATCATCGCGCCAAAAATCTCCCAGGCTGCCCGCGACGTGGTGGCAGCCAAGCAGAACGTGCGTCTGCTGGAATGTGGCGAGTGGCCAGCCGAGCGCGCTGCCGGTTGGGACTTCAAGCGTGTCAACGGTGGCCTGCTGGTACAGAGCCGTGATATCGGCATGATCACCGCCGATGACCTGAAAATCGTCACCAAGCGTGCGCCGACCGAGCAAGAGGTCCACGACCTGGTGTTTGCCTGGAAAGTGGCCAAGTTCGTCAAGTCCAACGCCATCGTCTACGCCAAGCAGCGCCAGACCATCGGCGTCGGCGCAGGCCAGATGAGCCGCGTCAACTCCGCCCGCATCGCTGCCATCAAAGCCGAACATGCCGGCTTGCAGGTACAGGGTGCGGTCATGGCTTCGGACGCGTTCTTCCCGTTCCGTGACGGCATCGACAATGCGGCTAAAGTGGGTATCAGCGCCGTGATCCAGCCGGGTGGTTCGATGCGTGATGCCGAGGTGATCGCTGCCGCTGATGAAGCCGGCATCGCGATGGTCTTTACTGGCATGCGCCACTTCCGCCACTAATCAGATGTCAGGCCGATCCCGGCCTTTTTGTGGGAGCGGCCTTGCGTCGCGAAAGGGCTGCAAAGCAGCCTCGGATTTCAGCTTCGCAGCAGAAACTGCCGGGGCCGCTTTGCGGCCCTTTCGCGACGCAAGGCCGCTCCCACACAAGAGCCAGAATCGGCGCCAAACAGAATTCGAGGTTTTGACATGAAAGTTTTGATCATCGGCAGCGGCGGCCGTGAGCACGCCCTGGCCTGGAAAGTCGCCCAGGACCCACGCGTTGAAAAAGTCTTCGTTGCCCCGGGCAACGCCGGCACCGCCATTGAAGCCAAGTGCGAGAACGTCGCCATCGACGTCTGCGCGCTGGAGCAACTGGCCGACTTCGCCGAGAAGAACGTCGACCTGACCATCGTTGGCCCGGAAGCGCCACTGGTGATCGGCGTGGTCGACCTGTTCCGCAGCCGTGGCCTGGATTGCTTCGGCCCGACCAAGGGCGCAGCCCAGCTGGAGGGTTCCAAGGCCTTCACCAAGGACTTCCTGGCGCGCCACAAGATCCCGACCGCCGACTACCAGAACTTCACCGAGATCGAGCCGGCCCTCGCCTACCTGCAGGAAAAAGGCGCACCGATCGTGATCAAGGCCGACGGCCTGGCTGCGGGCAAAGGCGTGATCGTCGCCATGACCCTGGAAGAAGCCGAAGCCGCCGTGCGTGACATGCTGGCCGGCAATGCCTTCGGCGAAGCCGGTTCGCGTGTGGTCATCGAGGAATTCCTCGACGGCGAGGAGGCCAGCTTCATCGTCATGGTCGACGGCCACAACGTGCTGCCAATGGCGACCAGCCAGGACCACAAGCGCGTCGGCGACCAGGACACCGGCCCGAACACCGGCGGCATGGGCGCCTACTCGCCTGCCCCGGTGGTAACTCCGGACGTTCATCAGCGCGTGATGGACCAGGTGATCTGGCCGACCGTGCGTGGCATGGCCGAAGAAGGCAACGTCTACACGGGCTTCCTGTACGCAGGCCTGATGATCGACAAGGCGGGCAACCCCAAGGTCATCGAGTTCAACTGCCGCTTCGGCGACCCTGAGACCCAGCCCGTCATGCTGCGCCTGGAGTCGAGCCTGGTGCTGCTGATCGAAGCCGCCTTCGCCAAGGCCCTGGACAAGGTCGAAGCCCAGTGGGACCCGCGCCCGAGCCTGGGCGTGGTACTGGCTGCCGGCGGTTACCCGGGCGACTACGCCAAGGGCGACGTGATCAACGGCCTGGAGGCTGCGGCCAAGGTCGAAGGCAAGGTGTTCCATGCCGGTACTTCGCTGAAAGACGGCCAGGTGGTCACCAACGGCGGCCGCGTGCTGTGCGCCACCGCCATGGGTGCGAGCGTTGCCGACGCCCAGCAACAGGCGTATCGCGTGGCCAAGGAAGTGAGCTGGAACGGCAGCTTCTATCGCACCGACATCGGCTACCGGGCCATCGCCCGCGAGCGCGGTGAGCAGCAGTAAGTTGTACCGGTTTGCCGCAGCGTGCCGCTGGGCCTCGTGCCTGCGGCCTCCGGCTCGTCGACAGGGCCCCCTGGGGGCCTTGCCTTCGACTTGGCGCGCCGCGCATAGTTAGCATCTGGCACATCGGCTAGGAAGGGATCTCGTAGTGCGTCGGCTTCGGATTGCCACAGCTCTGATCGTCAGCTTGCTGACCATGCTCTGCCTGCTCCCGGCTTCGGCCGAACAGGGCGCAGGCTGGTCCCTTCTGCTCGATGAACAGGCCAACCTGCAATTGAGCGACGTGCGCTCCGATCGCTATCGCAGCCAGTTCAGCCCGACCACCCTCGGCGAGCTCGACGCCGCACCGGCCGAACAAGCGCTGTGGTTGCACTATCGCCTGGAGCCGGGCGACCAGGAGCAGCTGCTGCGGGTGTTCGCTCCCGACCTGTCCCGTCTCGATCTCTACGCCCTGGATGGCGACAGGCTACTGCGCCAGCTGCACCATGGGCGCCAGGCCGGCAACGCCAGCCCCACCCTGCGCGGCAGTGACCATGTATTACCCTTGCCCAACAGCCAGCATGCGCTGGACATCTACCTGCGCCTGGTCTCGGAACACCAACTGCGCCCGGCCATCAGCCTGGAACCCGCAGCGGTAGCCGCGTCCGACCACAGCCAGCCCCTACTGTTCGGCATGCTGTTCGGCGGCCTGGTGATGCTCATCCTGCACAACCTTATCCGCTTCCTCTACACCCGCTCCAGCACCACGCTGTACCTCGCCCTGTACCACGGGCTGATGATGCTCAGCGGCCTGATCCTGCTCAACCTCAGCGGCCCGTGGTGGCACCTGTGGCACAGCGCGCAGACCCCGGCCGCCTACCTGACCCTGGTGCTGGCCGGGTTGTCGGGGCTGTACTTTACCCAGCACTTCTTCTCACCCTGCAACTCGCCGCGGCTCAACCGCCTGCTGCAGGGCGAAATGCTGGTCGCCGCGGTCAGCGGGTTGATCCTGCTGTTCGTCGATACCCTGCCGCTCAACCTGATGACCTATGCCCTGCTGGCCATCGGCAGTGTGACCATGCTGCTGGCCAGCAGTTACCACTGGTACAAGGGCTATGCTCCCGCTCGGCTGTTCAGCATCGCCATGCTGGTGTTCAACCTCGGCGGCCTGGTGTTGCTGCCCGCCCTGCTCGGGCTGACCCGTACCTCGACGCCGTGGCTGCTGTGCATCCTCCTGGGCATGACCGTGGCCAGTGGCCTGCTGCTCAACCTGGCGGTCAGCGAACGCTTGCGGCGCATGAACGAAGAACGTTTCAGCGCCAGCCGTGCGTTGGCGGCCAGCGATGCCGAAATCAACGCCAAGGCGGAGTTCCTGGCGAAGATCAGCCACGAAATCCGCACCCCCATGAACGGCGTGCTGGGCATGACCGAACTGCTGCTCGGCACACCGCTGTCGGTCAAGCAGCGCGACTATGTGCAGACCATCCACAGCGCCGGTAACGAGCTGCTGACGCTGATCAACGAGATCCTCGACATTTCCAAGCTCGAATCGCGGCAGATCGAGCTGGATGATGTGCAGTTCGACCTCAACGCCCTGATCGAAGACTGCCTGAACATCTTCCGCGCCAAGGCCGAGCAGCAGAACATCGAACTGATCAGCTTCACCCAGCCGCAGGTGCCGCGGGTGATCAGCGGTGACCCCACGCGCCTGCGCCAGGCGCTCTCGAGCCTGCTGGAAAATGCCCTGAAGAACACTTCCCAGGGCGAGATCCTGCTGGTGGTGGCACTGGACCAGCGTGGCGAAATCCCGCGTCTGCGCATCGCCGTACAGGACAGTGGCGAGCCGCTGCCAGCTGCCGAGCGTGAAGCCCTGCTGCAAGCCGAACTGCACAGTCACCACTTCCTCTCCAGCAACAAGCTCGGCGGCCACCTCGGGCTGGTCATCGCCAAGCAACTGATTGGCCTGATGCAAGGCGAATTCGGCATCAAGAGCAGTACCAGCATGGGCAACACCCTGTGGCTGACCTTGCCGCTCGACCCGTCACGCCTGGAACAACCGCCGGCGGACCTCGATGGCCCATTGCGCGACGCCCGGGTGCTGGTGGTGGACGACAACGACACCTGTCGCAAGGTACTGGTGCAGCAGTGCAGCGCCTGGGGCATGAATGTCAGCGCGGTGCCGTCCGGCAAGGAAGCGCTGGCCCTGCTGCGAACCAAAGCGCACCTGCGCGACTACTTCGACGCGGTGCTGCTGGACCAGAACATGCCCGGCATGACCGGCATGCAGCTGGCAGCCAAGATCAAGGAAGACCCGAGCCTGAACCACGACATCCTGGTGGTGATGCTCACCGGCATCAGCAATGCGCCCAGCAAGGTCATCGCGCGCAATGCCGGGGTCAAGCGCATCCTCGCCAAGCCGGTTGCCGGTTACACACTCAAGACCACCCTGGCCGAAGAACTGGCCCAACGCGGTCGCGAGCAGGCCATCCCGGCACCACTGCCCGGTGCGCAGGCCATTCTAGAATTGCCGAGCGACTTCCGTGTGCTGGTGGCCGAAGACAACAGCATCTCGACCAAGGTCATCCGCGGCATGCTCGGCAAGCTCAACCTGGAGCCCGATACCGCCAGCAACGGCGAGGAGGCCTTGCAGGCGATGAAGGCACAACGTTATGACCTGGTGCTGATGGATTGCGAAATGCCGGTGCTGGACGGTTTCTCTGCGACCCAGCAGCTGCGTGCCTGGGAAACCACCCACCAGCGCCAGCGAACTCCAGTGGTGGCGCTCACCGCGCATATACTCGCAGAGCACAAGGAGCGCGCGCGGCTGGCCGGCATGGACGGGCACATGGCCAAGCCGGTAGAGCTGTCGCAATTGCGCGAACTGATCCAGTACTGGGCCAATCAGCGCGAAGCCAAGGCTGATCCGGCACATACTTCATAGCCAAGCCGATCGCGCCGGCCTCATCCCTCAAGGATCATCCCATGCTCCACGAGTTGTTCAGTGTCTACCTCAAGATGCTGGTGCTCTATAGCCCGTTCTTCGTGCTGTCATGCTTCATCAGCCTGACCCGCGGCCACTCCAGCAAGGAACGCAAGCAACTGGCCTGGAAGGTGGCATTCGCCGCACTGGTGGCCAGCGTGCTGCTCTATCAGTTCGGGCGGGTGATCTTCGGCATTTTCGGCATCACCGCCGACGCCTTCCGCATCGGTGCCGGCAGCGTGCTGTTCATCTCTGCGCTGGGCATGGCCCAAGGCAAACCGGCGGTGCAGGCCGACAACGTGCAGCAGGATGTGACCATCGTGCCGCTGACCATTCCGCTTACGGTCGGCCCCGGCACCATCGGTGCCTTGCTGGTAATGGGCGTGGGCCAACCGCACTGGGACGACAAGCTGCTGGCCATCGTCGGCATTGCCTTGGCCAGCTTCACCGTGGGCCTGGTGCTGTACCTCTCGCATGGCATCGAAAAACTGCTCGGCGATCAGGGCCTGCAGATTGTCAGCCGTTTGATGGGGCTTTTTGTCTGCGCCTTGGCGGCGCAGATCATCTTCACCGGTATCAGGGGCTACCTTGTCGGCTAGCCCTCCGGCTCACGGCGCGGCTGGGTACCAGCGCGGGGTGTAGGCCCATTGCCCGCCATCGGCGCGGGCAAAGGTGCAGGTGGTGGACGAGCCGACCAGCACCATGGTGCGCATGTCGACCATCGCCGGCGTCAGCTCGGCGAGCGTCACAGTGCTGAGTGTCTGCCCGGGCCTGCCGATATCACGGCCCAGCACGACAGGCGTCTGCCCGTCGCGGTGCCGGCGCACGACCTCCAGCGCCACACCAAGCTGGTGTGGCCGGGACCTGGAGATCGGGTTGTAGAACGCCAACACCAGGTCGGCCTGGGCCGCCAGGTCCAGGCGTTTCTCGATGATCGACCAGGGCTTGAGGTTGTCCGACAGCGACATCACGCAGAAGTCATGCCCCAGCGGCGCACCGGCCTGAGCGGCAGTCGCCAGCGAAGCCGAGACGCCTGGCAGGATCTCCAGGTCGACCCGATGCCAGGCTGGGTCGGTGGAGGCATGCAGGGCTTCCAGCACGGCGGCGGCCATGGCGAACACACCGGGGTCCCCGGACGACACCACCACCACCGAGCGCCCTTGGGCGGCCAGCTCGAACGCATGGCGAGCACGCTGCATCTCTTCGCGGTTGTCGGTGCAATGTTGCACCTGATCGTCACGGAACGGCCCGGCCATGCGCACGTAGGTCTCGTAGCCGAGGATGTCTTCGGCACGCGCCAGCTCGGTTTTCACCGCCGGCACCATCAGCTCGGCCGCACCAGGGCCCAGGCCGATCACCGCCAGACGACCACGCTTGCGCCCCAGGCGGGCCGTGTCGACCGGCAGTGGGGCCAATGCAATGACCAGGCCCGACTGCTCAATCAGGCGAGCTTCGGGCAACGCTTGCGCCGCCATGCTGGCCAGCGTGCCGTCCATTGCCGCGAAGCGCAGCACGACGCCCAGTTCTGCTGCGGCCTCGTGCAAGGAAGGCTCGGCCATCGCCTGCTCGGCGACCAGCAGGCAAGCCAGCGAGGGCTCGGCAATGCCAGCCTCACGCAAAGCACCACGCACCTGTTCGGCCAGATAGGGGCCACCTGCCACGAGCGCCACCACCACTGAACGCGGGTGGATCAGCAGCTCGTCACGGCTGGCCACGCGCGCGTCACAACCCACATGGATGGTGCGCTGGGCCGTGTCACTGGCTGGCAGTTGTGCCTGCGCGAGCCAGGGTGCGTCACCCTCGATGCGCACGCGCTCGCCGGCCAGCAGGTCAGAGACAAAGCGTTTGCCCTGCTCCAGGTCCGCCAGGGCATAACCTTCCGGCGGGTTGAGCAGGCAGGTGCCGAAGCGCAACTCGCCACTGGTGGTGATCGCTGCCGCCACACCCAGCGCCTCCCCGAGTTCACGCGCCATGACGTTGACCCCACTCAGGCCACCCAACAGCGGCACCACCGCGCTACCGTCCTCGGCCACAGCCAGCACCGGCGGCTCGGCACCTTTCTCATCGAGCAGGCTGGCGAGGCTGCGGATGACGATGCCGGCGGCGCAGAGCGCGATGATCGGGGTGGCCTGCTGGTACAGCCTGCGCAGGGTCTCACCGAAGCCGTCGTAATACTGATCGGCGCCCTCTACCCGGCCACGCAGGCCATGAATGGTCGCCTGTGGGTAGCGCTGCTGGATGCGCTGCGCCGTCGCCAGGCTACCGGCACCGAGAATGACGATGGCCGGCGCCGGGTTCTTGTTCAGCCCTGCCATTTTTCCCCCGGCACGATAATCAACGAGAAGTACGGCGAGGACTGCGGGTCTACCTTATCCAGCGGCACGATCTTCTGGTTGGCCATCGTCGCCCGCTCGACATACAGCGCACGCCCGTCCAGCCCCAGCTCGCCCAGCACCTGGCGCACCTTGGGGAAGTTGCGGCCCAGTTTCATGATCACCGCCGCATCGGCATCAGCCAGACGGCGCTTGAGTTCTTCGGCAGGCAGCACGCCTGACAGCACCGACAGGCTCTGATTGCGATACACCAAAGGCGCGCCCAGTACCGAAGCGCCACCGAGCATCGAGCACACGCCCGGGACCACTTCGGCTTCATGCTGCTGGGCGAGGCGATCGTGCAGGTACATGTAGGAGCCGTAGAAGAACGGATCACCCTCGCAGATCACGGCCACATCGCGACCGGCATCCAGGTGCTCGGCTACCTGCACGGCCGCTTCATCGTAGAAATCGCTGATCACCTGCTCGTAGGACAATGGCGCGGGCAGTGCCTCGGTGGTCACCGGGTACACCAACGGCAGCAAGGTCTGCTCGGCTTGCAGGTGCGCCTCGATGATGCCGAAGGCGTTGCCGCGCTTGCCCTTGGCCACGAAGTACGCCACCACTGGCGACTCGCGCAGCAGGCGCAGCGCCTTGACGGTGATCAGTTCAGGGTCGCCGGGGCCAACGCCCAGGCCAAGCAGACGTCCGCGCGGCGTCATTATTCCACCTCCGTGGCCAGGGCGTTGACCGCGGCAGCGGCCATCGCGCTGCCGCCCAGGCGGCCCTGCATGATCACGAACGGTACGCCGCGACTGTCGGCGGCAAGCATCGCCTTGGACTCGGCAGCGCCGACGAAGCCGACCGGGAAGCCGAGGATCAGCGCGGGCTTTGGTGCACCGGCATCGATCATCTCCAGCAGGTAGAACAGCGCGGTCGGGGCATTGCCGATCACCACCACGCTGCCTTCGAGGTGCGGGCGCCACAGTTCCAGGGCCACGGCGGAGCGGGTGTTGCCGGCGTCCTTGGCCAGGCCTGGCACGCTCGGGTCGCGCAGAGTGCAGATCACCGGGTTGTTGGCGGGCAGGCGCGCGCGGGTGATGCCTTCGGCAACCATGTGCGCATCGCAGAGGATCGGCGCGCCGTTGGCCAGGGCTTCACGACCGGCACGGCCGGCACCTTCGGAGAACTGCAGGCCGTCGATCGCATCGACCATGCCGCAGGCATGAATCACGCGGACAGCGAGCTTTTCCAGGTCTGCGGGAATCCGCTCGAGCCGGGCTTCCTCGCGGATGATCCGGAAGGAATTGCGATAGATCTCCTGACCATCGCGGATATAGTCAATCATCATGGTGCTCCGTCGGCAGGGCGAGCATGGCGCCTGCTTCATTCAAGGTAAGGTCGGTGGCACGCAGGGCGCCCAGGCCCGGCAGGTGCGCGTCACGCAGATAGAGGTCATAGCGGCCCGCTGAACGGGCCAGCAAGGTGGCCGGGGCAACATGGGCCACGGCACAGGAGCGCGGGCAGCCGGAGAGGTGCACGCTGGCAGGTGCGCCACTGCCCAGCAGCGCCGCCAGCTCGACGGCATCGGCCTTGGTCTCGGCCAGGGCCTTGGCGCAGCCACTGCTACCGGTGCAGGCGACCAGTCGCGCCAAGGGCTCATCGGCCTGGCACAGCAGGCCCAGCGCCGCTAGCTCGACACGGGCCTGTTCGAGGCCGGCAGCGGCGATATTGGTCAGCATCAGGCTTTGCCATGGGCTCAGGCGCAGGCTGCCGTCGCCCCATTGGCGGGCCACCCGGGCAGCGCCGCGCAACATGGTCGGTGACAGGCGGCCCAACGGCGGCGCGACGCCCAGCGCGATGCCGTGCTGCTGTGTCACGGCACCCAGCCATGGGCTTTGCGCGACTTCGCGCTGCCACTGGAGCACGGCCGTATCGCGGCGCACTGGCAAGCCGAGTCCGTCGATGAAGGCATCGATCGGGGTACCTTGCAGCAGCTGGCGCATGCGCGACTGTTCCGGGCTGGCCAGGTCGAGGAAACGGTCGAGCACCGCGCGCACCAGCGCCAGCCCCTGCTCCAGCGGCACCGCACCCAGTACCGGGCCCTCAGCCGGGCAACTGGCGAGGCCGAAAGCCAGCCAATCGCGTTGCTCCAGGCGCAGTGCCGAGAGCCACAGGTCGTGAGGGTGATCGAGCATCGCCACGCCTTCACCCCCATCGAGTTGCACGGCGAACTTGGCCGACAACTGATGGAAGCGCGGCGTACCTTGCAGCAGGTCGAGGATCTGCCCCGCCAGCGGACGCACATCCAGCAGCATTGCCGGGTCATGC
Source organism: Pseudomonas sp. NPDC089996 (assembly GCF_044748405.1). Lineage (NCBI taxonomy): Bacteria > Pseudomonadati > Pseudomonadota > Gammaproteobacteria > Pseudomonadales > Pseudomonadaceae > Pseudomonas > Pseudomonas sp. NPDC089996. Next base: position 62,256 of record NZ_JBIVGA010000004.1, read on the forward strand.
CCGGCAAGGGGGCTGAGCATCAGGTTGCGCACGTCGTCGCTGGCCGCGTCACGGGGACCGAGGCCTGCGGCCAGCAGGCTTGCGACCAGCCCGGCATGATCGCTGCCGATACCGCGGATCTGCAGATTGCCGCGGTTGGTGGCCTCGATCACCCCGCCCGCGAAACGCTCGGCTGCCGCCGCCACCGCGTCTGCCTGGTCGGCCAGCAGCAGGCCGCCGGGCAGCTTGATGCGGCAGATGCCACCGTCACGGGCGCTGACGATGCGCCACAACCCCGGGCAGGCCGAGGGACGGGGTGATGCAAAGGGCGTGTTGGCTGGCGTCAAAGGGGCGTCCGGCAATCGCTGAAAATGCGCTTGAGTGTAGAAGGCGCGGTATTATGCCTGCTTTGTCCGGCGGCATGAAAAGCCGGTGGTCGAGCATCGACAGCGATCGAGCAGAAATTCAGGAAAGCGTCGCCCTCTTCGCGGGTAAACCCGCTCCCACAGGATCCCGAATACCTGTAGGAGCGGGTTCACCCGCGATGGGGCGCGGAGCGGCCCCACATATGGCGGAACACAACACATGACCCCCTGGCTGACAGTAGTAGGCATCGGCGAAGACGGCTTCAGCGGCCTGGGCAAACAGGCCCGGCGCGCCCTGCTGGGTGCCTCGCAGATCATCGGCAGCCCACGCCAGCTGGCCCTGTTGCCGCGCTGCATCAGTGCCGAGCGACAAGACTGGCCAACCCCGTTCTCCCTCGCCCCGGTACTTGCACTGCGCGGACAGCCGACCTGCGTACTGGCCAGCGGTGACCCGATGTTTTATGGCGTCGGCGCCAGCTTGGCGCGGCAGGTGCCGGCCGAAGAAATGCAAGTGCTGTCGATGCCCTCGTCCTGTGCCCTGGCCGCCGCCCGCCTGGGCTGGCCGCTGCAGGACGTACACGTGGTGTCCGTGGTCGCACGCCCCCTGGCGGCGCTCAACGCCCACCTGTACAGCGGCCAGCGCCTGCTGGTGCTGAGCAACGACGGCGATAGCCCGGCGGCTATTGCTGCACTGCTGCGCGAGCGCGGTTTCGGGCCCAGCCGCCTGCACGTGCTTGAGCACCTCGGTGGTGCGGCCGAACAGCGCCTCTGCGGCACAGCCGATGACTGGCCACACAGGGAAGTCGCCGCCCTCAACCTGGTCGCCATCGAGTGCCTGGCCAGTCCGGACGCCATGCGTCTGTCACGTGTGCCCGGACTGCCGGACAGCGCCTTCCGCCATGATGGCCAGCTGACCAAGCGCGACGTGCGCGCCATCACCCTGGCGCGCCTGGCGCCGCAGCCCGGTGAATTGCTGTGGGATGTCGGCGCCGGTTGCGGCTCGATCGGCATCGAATGGATGCGCGCTCACCCGGCCTGCCGCACCCTGGCCATCGAAGCCGACGAAGGTCGGCAGGGCTTCATCGAATACAACCGCGATGCCCTCGGCGTGCCGGGCCTTCAGCTGGTTCGCGGCAAGGCACCCGACACCCTGCCCGAACTGGAACGCCCGGATGCCATCTTCATTGGTGGCGGCGTCACCCGCGAAGGCGTGTTGCCGCTGTGCTGGGAGCGCTTGCGCCCCGGTGGGCGGCTGGTGGCCAATGCGGTGACACTGCAAAGCGAGCTGGCCCTGGGGCACTTCCGTGAACAGCATGGTGGCGAACTGACCCGTATCCATGTCGCCCAGGCCCAGCCGTTGGGTGCCTTCGACACATGGCGCCAGGCGTTGCCGATCACCTTGCTCGACGTGGTGAAACCCCTCGATGCGTGAAGAAACCCGCGAGCAACCCGCGCCCCTGCGCAGCGGCCTGACCACCGGCAGCTGCGCCACCGCCACCAGTCTCGCGGCCGCCAAGTTGCTGCTGACCGGCCAGCGCGACGACGCGGTGAGCATCACCCTGCCCAAGGGCAAGGTGGTGCAGATGCGCCTGGAATTCTGTCGCCTGATCAACGAGCGCGCCGAAGCGGGCACGCTCAAGGATGCCGGCGACGATCCTGACGTCACCCACGGCGCCCTGCTCTACAGCCAGATCCGCCTGCAGGCGCAACCTGGCATACGCTTCGTCGCAGGCTCTGGCGTCGGTACCGTCACCCGCCCCGGCCTGGTGCTGGCAGTGGGTGAGCCGGCCATCAATCCGGTGCCACGGCGGATGATCAGCGAGCACTTGCAGCAGTTGGCCGACGAGTGCAGCTATCCGGGCGGCTTCGAGGTCACGGTCAATGTGCAAGGCGGTGAGGCGCTGGCGCTGAAAACCATGAACCCGCGCCTGGGCATCCTCGGCGGGCTGTCGATCCTCGGCACCAGCGGCATCGTCCGGCCCTTCTCCTGCTCGGCGTACATCGCCTCGATCCACCAGGGCATCGACGTCGCCCACACCAACGGCTACACCCATATCGCTGCATGCACCGGCAATTCCAGCGAAGACACCATGCGCCGGGTCTATGACCTGCCCGAGATCGCCCTGATCGAAATGGGCGATTTCGTCGGCGCCGTGCTCAAACACGTGCGCAAAGTGCCGGTGCCACGCCTGACCCTGTGCGGCGGTTTCGGCAAGATCAGCAAGCTGGCTGCCGGGCACATGGACCTGCACAGCCGCCACTCGAGCATCGACCTGCCACAGCTGGCCGGCTGGGCAGCGGACATCGGCGCCGACGCCGAGCTGCAAGCGGCCATCATTGCCGCCAACACCAGCCAGCAGGCCCTGGCCTTGGCGCACGCCGCCGGCATCGCCCTGGGCGATGCGGTGTGCGCCCATGCCCTGGCCTTCGCCCGCAGCGTGGTGCCGGCTCAGGTGCAAGTCGAAGTATTTGCCATCGACCGCCAGGGTGGCATCGTCGGCAAGGCCGGTGTGCAATGACCCGCCGCATCCTGCTGCTCGGCGGTGTCACCGAAGCGCTTGCCATCGCCCGCCAGCTCGGCCCCGAGCACGTCTACAGCCTGGCCGGCATCGGCCGCGTGCCGCAGGACCTGGCCTGTCAGGTACGGGTCGGTGGATATGGGGGCGCTGACGGACTAGCCGCTTACCTGCGTGAGGCCGGCATCAACCTGCTCATCGATGCCACCCACCCCTATGCCGCGCAGATCAGCCGAAACGCCGCCAACGCCGCACGGGCCGTCGGCATCCCCTGCTGGGCCTTGCGCCGCCCGGCCTGGCAAGCGCAAGCAGGGGACGATTGGCGAGAGGTGGAAGACTGGGCTGGCCTGATCGAAGCGCTGAAGCCATTCAAGCGACCATTGTTCACGCTAGGCCGCGAGCCGCTGCAACATCTCGAGGAAATTCCGCCGGAGCAGTTCTGGACCTTGCGGGCGCTGGAGGCCTGCGCTGGCAATCAACGCTGCGAGGTGATCGGTGCACGCGGCCCCTTCCTCATCGAGGACGAGCGGGTATTGTTCGAGCGACGCCACATTGATGTGCTGGTCAGCAAGAACAGCGGCAGCGTCGCAACCGAGCCGAAGCTGGACGTGGCGCGGGAGCGTGGCGTACCGGTGCTGATCCTGAAACGTCCGGTACTTCAGGCGGTGGATCGGGATTTCACATCCGTTGCTCAAATGATCACAGCTATTTCAGACTTTTCCTTCAGGGCATGAAGTGGCCCTGTGCCGCTTCGCTGCCGTAAACTCAGGCCCTCCCTCTCCCGGAAGGCGTCACTCATATGGAAATGCAATGGTGGATCTGGCTGGTGTTCGGCATCGGCCTGATCCTGCTCGAACTGGTCCTGCCCACGTTCTTCATCCTCTGGTTCGGTATCGGTGCCGTACTGGTATCGCTCATCGCCCTCGCCGCCCCCGCCCTGCAGCTGGACATGCAGGTGCTGCTGTGGGTGCTGTTCTCCTCGGTGACCACCTTCCTCTGGTTCAAGCTGTTCAAGCGCAAGCAACCCGACGTGCGCTGGACCGCCGACAGCGTGATCGGTGAAGTCGGGCTGCTGACCAGCAGCGTCTCGCAATTCCAGAAAGGCCACGTGCGCTTCCAGAAGCCGCTGCTCGGCAACGAAGAGTGGACCTGCGTCGCCGACGGCGACATCCCCGCCGGCGAGCGTGTGCGCCTCGTCGCCATCGAAGGCAACATCGCCCGGGTCGTCCGGGCCTGAATCGCATTCAAAAGGAAGCCAGCATCATGACCAGTCTCATCGTCGTCGGCGCCCTCGCCGTGTTCGTCCTGATCACCGTGTTCAAGGGGGTGCGTATCGTGCCCCAGGGCGAAGAGTGGATCGTCGAGCGCCTGGGCCGCTACAACAGCACCCTCAAGCCCGGCCTGAACATCGTCATCCCGTACATGGACGTGGTCGCCTATCGCCTGCCGACCAAGGACATCATCCTCGACGTGCAGGAACAGGAAATCATCACCAAGGACAACGCGGTGATCGTCGCCAATGCCCTGTGCTTCGCCAAGGTGGTCGACCCGCAGAAGGCCTCCTATGGCGTGCAGAACTTCTCCTTCGCCGTCACCAGCCTGACCATGACCTCGCTGCGCGCCATCGTTGGCGCCATGGACCTGGACGAGGCACTGTCGAGCCGTGAGCAGATCAAGGCGCGCCTGCGCGAGGCCATGTCCGAGCAGACCGAAGACTGGGGCGTGACCGTGCGTTCGGTGGAGATCCAGGACATCAAGCCGTCGGAGAACATGCAGCTGGCCATGGAACGCCAGGCGGCCGCCGAGCGTGAGCGTAAAGCCGACGTGACCCGCGCCGAAGGTGCCAAGCAGGCGGCCATCCTCGAAGCCGAAGCGCGCCTGCAGTCGGCCAAGCTGGACGCCGAAGCGCAGATCAATCTGGCCGAGGCTTCGGCGCGGGCGATCTCGCTGGTCAAGGAAGCGGTGGGCAACGAGACCGTGCCGGCCATGTACCTGCTCGGTGAGCGTTATGTGGGGGCCATGGAGAACCTGGCCAGCAGTAGCAATGCCAAGGTCGTGGTGCTGCCAGCGGACCTGCAGGAAACCGTGCGTGGCCTGATGGGCCGTAACAAGGGTTGAGAATGCCGGGGCGCTTTGCGCCCCTTTCGCGACACAAGGCCGCTCCTACAAGGGAACGCGTTCTCCTGCAGGAGCGGCCTTGTGTCGCGATGGGCTCCTCAGCAGCCCAAATACCAGCCACCTGCGTCACTTCACCGCACCCCGTCTTTTTTACCTATACTGCGCCTTACAATAACGCCCACGATTCCTGACCGGATCTCTCCATGCCCCCACGTCGGCACATTGCCTGGATAGCCTGCCTTGCAGTGCTGTTCAACCTGCTGGCCATGCCGCTGTCTTCTGCCGCGCCCAAAGGCCCGGCCGAGCAGCTGCTGTGGGGGGCTTTCTGTTCCAGCCTGGCGGGCAAGGCCAAGGCCGATGTCCAGGCCCTGGCCAAGATCGACCTGACCACGCAAAGCGACCAGCACGCCAACATGCAGCACTGCTGGTGCTGCTCGGGCGCAGCACCGTTGCTGGCGCTGCCGGGTTATCCGCCACAGCTGCACAACCCGCTCACGCTGCTGGCCGGGCATCCACCGCCGGTGGGCGACTACCAGCCCACGCCGCGCCTGCTCTGGCCTGCGATCAATCCCCGAGCCTCTCCCCTGGTCTGAGTTCCTCACGCTGTGTGCCTGAACCTGAACCGATCGGAGACTCACCATGCTCAAGCAAGCCCTTGTACTGGCGGCCCTGCTGCTGCCCGGCGCCTACGCCAACGCTCATGAATACACCGTGGGCGACCTGCACATCGCCCACCCGTGGTCGCTGCAACTACCGCCCAATGCCCCCAACGTCGCCGCCTATTTCGTCGTGCATAACAACGGCAAGGCCGATGACCGCCTCCTGGGCGTCGACAGCCCGATCAGCGATGACGCGCAACTGCACGAACATGCCATGAGCGCCAGCGGCGCCATGAAGATGCAGCAGGTGCAAAGCGTGGTGGTGCCCGCCGGCAAGGACCTGACCTTCGCGCCCAGCGCCTACCATGTGATGCTCATGCAGCCCAAGGACCGTAGCCTGCTCAGCGATGGCAAGCGCTTCCCGCTGACCCTGCATTTCCAGAAGGCCGGCGACATCACCGTCGACGTGGCCGTTCAGAAGCAGGCGCCGGCGGACCAAACCCACGAACACGCGCACTGACGTCCGCTGACAGGCGCTCGCCTACATGAGCCAGCCGCGCAACAGCCTCAGCCGTACCACCCGCCCTGAACGCAGGCGCGTCGGTGGCGGCTGGCTGAGCCTGTTCGCCATGTGGATGATCTTCATCGGTCCGCTGATTTCCCAGTCGATGCCGATGGACCATCACACCGGCATGAGCATGCCGATGGACATGTCGATGTCCATGCCGGCCGAGCACGCCCATGGAGGCGACAGCCATCATGGCCACGGCGACGACGGCCAGCTGCATGTGATGTGGGAAAAGTGCGGTTACTGCAGCCTGTTGTTCAACTGCCCCGCCCTGCCGCAAACCCTCAGCCCGCTCAGTGTCGCCAGCGCAGCTCCCCCCGCCCTGACCCCACCCCCTACGCGCCAGGGCCATGCCCTGCAGGCTGTCTTCCCCGGTGCGCGCAGCCGCGCGCCGCCCCTTTCGATCATCGTCTGACACCCCGTTATCGCACGGAGCCAGAAGGCTTCGCGCACACCCATGACTGATCGACTGGAATCACTATGTCCGGCTGCACCCCTGTATCAGCTCCCTTCCTGCGAGGGACATTCGCCGCACTGTGCGGCTCGCTGCTCGCGCCCATGGCCATGGCCGCCGAACCTGGCCATGAAGGCCACGAGGCCGAGCTGAGCCCTACGGTGATCACCGCGCTTGCGCCGAGCTCGCCGCTGACCGTCGTCACCAACCCCAAGGACCCGCGCCAGCCCGTGCCGGCCAGCGATGGTGCCGACTACCTGAAAACCATCCCAGGCTTTTCGGCCATCCGCGCCGGTGGCACCAATGGCGACCCGGTGCTGCGCGGCATGTTCGGCTCGCGCCTGAACATCCTCACCAACGGTGGCGTGATGCTTGGCGCCTGCCCAAACCGCATGGACGCCCCGACCTCCTACATTGCACCGGAAACCTACGACCGCCTGACCGTGATCAAAGGCCCGCAAAGCGTGATCTGGGGGCCAGGTGGCTCGGCGGGCACCATCCTCTTCGAGCGTGAGCCGGAAAAGTTCGGCACCCTCGGCAGCCGGGTCAACGCCAGCCTGCTGGCCGGCTCCCATGGCCGCTTCGACAAGGTGCTGGATGCTGCGGCCGGCAACAGCCAGGGCTACGCGCGCTTCGTTGGCAACCAGTCGCGCTCGGACGATTATGACGACGGCAATGGCGACACCGTGCCCTCGCGCTGGGAGAAGTGGAACGGCGACGTGGCCCTGGGCTGGACGCCCGACCAGGACACCTTGCTCGAGCTCACTGCGGGCAAGGGTGACGGCGAGGCGCGCTATGCCGGGCGTGGCATGGATGGCGCGCAGTTCAAGCGCGAAAGCCTGGGCCTGCGCTTTGAAAAGTCCAACCTCGGCGAGGTGCTCGACAAGGTCGAAGCGCAGGTCTATTACAACTACGCCGACCACGTGATGGACAACTACAGCCTGCGCACCCCCTCGGGCACCGGCATGATGGCCAGCCCCATGGCCGCCGCCGTCGACCGCCGCACCCTGGGTGCACGCATCAAGGCTACCTGGCGCTGGGCCGACGTGCAGCTGGTCAGTGGCATCGACGCGCAGACCAACGAGCACCGCGCACGCAGTGCCATGGGCATCGACACCTACAAGGACAAGCCGTGGGAAAAGGATGCCGACTTCCACAACTACGGTGCCTTCGGCGAGCTGACCTGGTACGTCACAGGTGATGATCGCCTGATCACCGGCGCCCGCCTGGACCGCGCCTCGGCCCGAGATTTTCGCGATGACAGCGCCACCAACGGCAACACCCGCGCCGACACGCTGCCCAGCGGCTTCGTGCGCTACGAGCACGACCTGACGGCACTGCCGGCCACCGCCTACATCGGCCTCGGCCATGCCCAGCGCTTCCCTGACTACTGGGAGCTGTTCTCCCCGGACCAGGGCCCGGCCGGCTCGGTGAATGCCTTCGACAGCATCAAGCCAGAGAAGACCACCCAGCTCGACTTCGGCATCCAGTACCGCGACGAGCGTCTGGAAGCCTGGGCCTCGGGCTACGTCGGGCAGATCCGTGACTACATCCTGTTCGACTACCGCACCGGGATGATGGGCATGAGCACCTCACAGGCACAGAACATCGACGCCCGCATCATGGGCGGCGAACTGGGTGCGGCCTACAGGCTCAGCGAGCGCTGGAAGGCCGATGCCACCCTGGCCTACGCCTGGGGCAAGAACAGCAGCGACGGCAAGGCACTGCCGCAGATGCCGCCACTGGAAAGCCGCCTGGGCCTGACCTACAGCCGCGACAGCTGGAGCGCCGGTGCCCTGTGGCGCCTGGTAGCGGCGCAGAACCGCATCGCCGAGAACCAGGGCAACGTGGTGGGCAAGGACTTCGGCACCAGCGCCGGCTTCGGCGTGTTCTCGCTAAACGGCGCCTACAAGGTGAACCACAACCTCAAGCTCAGCGCGGGGGTCGACAACCTGTTCGACAAAACCTACGCCGAGCACCTGAACCTGGCCGGGAATGCCGGGTTCGGCTACCCGGCCGCTGATCCACAGCCGGTGAACGAGCCAGGCAGGACCTTCTGGACCAAGGTCGATTTCAGCTTCTGACAACAACAACGGGCGCGGCTTCGGTGGCGCCCTTCAGCTGGTCAAACAGGAGGTTCCCATGAGCGGAACACGCGTTTCCTTCTACAACCTGGCCTGGCGCTGGCACTTCTATGCGGGGCTGTTCGTGGCCCCGTTCATGATCCTGCTGGCGCTCACCGGGATCATCTACCTGTTCAAGCCGCAGCTCGACCCGCTGCTGTACCGAGACCTGATGGTGGTCGAAGCCGGCCATCATCGACAGGGCGCTGACACACTGCTGGCTGAAGTGCGCCAGGCCTACCCGAAAGGCCATGTCGGCCAGTACCTGCCGCCGATCGATGCCGAGCGCAGCGCGCAGTTCGTGGTGCATGACGGTGGCCGCGAGCTGAACGTGTTTGTCGACCCGTACAGCGGCAAGATCCTTGGCGAGCAGGACGGCAAGCAGAACCTGCAGGCCATCGCCCGCGCTCTGCACGGCGAACTGATGGTCGGCACCGTCGGTGACCGCCTGGTTGAGTTGGCCGCCGGTTGGGGCATCGTGCTGGTGGTGTCTGGCCTGTACCTCTGGTGGCCACGCGGACGTAACGGTGCCGGCGTGCTGTGGCCACGGTTCGCGGCGAAAGGTCGATTGTTCTGGCGCGACCTGCATGCGGTGACCGGGTTCTGGGGCTCTGCCCTGCTGTTGCTGATGCTGGTCAGCGGCATGACCTGGACCGGCATGTGGGGCAAGCAGTACGCCGACCTGTGGAACCGCTTCCCGGCGGCCATGTGGAATGACGTGCCCAAGTCGGACCAGCAGGCCCGCGCATTGAACAGTGCGCACCGCCAGACCGTGCCGTGGGCGATGGAGAACACACCGATGCCGCAATCCGGCGCGCATGCCGAGCATGGCGGGCACCACATGATGGACAGTGCACCGGCTGCGCCACAGGTAAGCCTGCAGCAGGTGCAGGATATCGCCACAGCACGCCAGGTTGAACCAGGCTACAGCATCACCGCCCCGACCACTGCAGAAGGCGTGTACACCATCGCCGTGTTCGCCGACGACCCGCGCAACGACGCCACCCTGCATGTCGACCAATACACCGGCAAGGTCCTGGCCGATGTGCGCTGGCAGGATTACAGCCCGGTGGCCCGTGCGACCGAGCTGGGCGTGATGCTGCACGAGGGCAAGATGTTCGGGGCGTTGAACCAGATCATCATCCTGCTGGTGTGCCTGATGATCCTGCTGGGCTCGGTGAGCGGGCTGGTGATGTGGTGGAAACGCCGGCCCGAGGGTGGGCTGGGGGTGCCGCCGCTGCGCCATGACCTGCCGCGCTGGAAGACCGCAGTGGGGGTGATGCTGGTGCTGGGCGTGATGTTCCCGCTGGTGGGGGTGTCGATGGTGGTGATGTGGGTGGTGGATAGCCTGGTCGTCAGGCGCCGCCGGGTGCTGGCTCAAGCTTGAGATCGCCGGGGGGCGCTTTGCGCCCCTTTCGCGACCCAAGGCCGCTCCTACAGAAAGGTCGAGTCGATCTGTCGCGCGCCTATCTGGCACGAGCGTGTTAGCCTTGCCGGCTACCTCTGACAAGAAGACTGACCTTTCAAGGGAATGCAGCTTGATGACGCACACTTCTCCCACCGCGCCAGATGAGCAACATCTGCAGCGCAACCTGACCAACCGCCACATCCAGCTGATCGCCATCGGTGGTGCCATCGGCACCGGCCTGTTCATGGGCTCGGGCAAGACCATCAGCCTGGCAGGGCCGTCGATCATCTTCGTCTACATGATCATCGGCTTCATGCTGTTCTTCGTCATGCGCGCCATGGGCGAACTGCTGCTGTCGAACCTCAACTACAAGTCGTTCATCGACTTTTCCGCCGACCTGCTCGGCCCTTGGGCCGGCTACTTCACCGGCTGGACGTACTGGTTCTGCTGGGTGGTCACCGGTATCGCCGACGTGGTCGCCATCGCCGCCTACACGCAATTCTGGTTCCCGGACCTTCCGCAGTGGATACCAGCGCTGACCTGCGTGGCGGTACTGCTGTCGCTGAACCTGGTGACGGTGAAGATGTTCGGTGAAATGGAGTTCTGGTTCGCCCTGATCAAGATCGTCGCCATCCTCGGCCTGGTCGCCACCGGCCTGTACATGGTCATCACCGGCTTCACTTCGCCAAGCGGGCGCACGGCGCAGCTGGCCAACCTGTGGAACGACGGCGGCATGTTCCCCAATGGCCTGATGGGATTCTTCGCCGGCTTCCAGATTGCCGTGTTTGCCTTCGTCGGTATCGAGCTGGTAGGCACCACGGCCGCAGAAGCGAAGAACCCCGAGCGCACCCTGCCACGGGCGATCAACTCGATCCCGGTACGGATCATCGTGTTCTACGTGCTGGCCCTGATCGCGATCATGGCGGTGACCCCATGGCGCGACGTGGTGCCGGGCAAGAGCCCGTTCGTGGAACTGTTCGTGCTGGCCGGCCTGCCGGCGGCGGCGAGCATCATCAACTTCGTGGTGTTGACCTCGGCGGCCTCGTCGGCCAACAGCGGCGTGTTTTCGACCAGCCGCATGCTCTACGGCCTGTCCCAGGAAGGTGACGCGCCACGGGCGTTCGAGAAACTGTCGAACCGTTCGGTGCCGGCCAACGGCCTGTTCTTCTCCTGCGCCTGCCTGCTGCTGGGCGCGGTGCTGATCTACCTGGTGCCAAACGTGGTCGAGGCGTTCACCCTGGTGACTACCGTTTCGGCGGTGCTGTTCATGTTCGTCTGGACGCTGATCCTGCTGTCGTACCTGAAGTACCGCAAGCAGCGCGACGCGTTGCACCAGGCATCGAACTACAAGATGCCGGGCGGGCGCTTCATGTGCTACGTGTGCCTGGCGTTCTTCGCCTTCATCCTGGTATTGCTGAGCCTGGAAGCGGACACCCGCTCGGCGCTGGTGGTGACGCCGATCTGGTTTGTGCTGCTGGCAGTGACTTACCAGTTCGTGCGGAGCAAGCGCCACCCACGCACCGCTGTGCGTAACGGCTGATTCTGCTGGGGCCGCTACGCGGCCCCAATGCTGTGCACGCAAATCTTCCAGGCACCAACCTGGCCCGGCAAAACGCCCCAACACCTCGCACAACCCCTCTACTACGCGCCTCTGGCCCTTAGGCACACCCCTTGCAACGCCCCTCCCCGCTTTGGCCAACACCATAAAAACTCAGCGGAGAGAGCACATGAAGCGTCGTAGTCTGATCAAGGCCTTTACCCTCAGCGCATCGCTCGCGGCGATGGGCCTGAGCTGGAGCATCCAGGCCGCCGAAACCATCAAGGTCGGTATCCTGCATTCGCTGTCCGGGACCATGGCGATTTCCGAGACGTCGCTCAAGGACATGGCGCTGATGACCATCGACGAGATCAACGCCAAAGGCGGGGTCAACGGCAAGCTGCTCGAACCTGTGGTGGTCGACCCGGCCTCCAACTGGCCGCTGTTCGCCGAAAAGAGCCGCCAGCTGCTGACCCAGGACAAGGTCGCGGTAGTGTTCGGCTGCTGGACCTCGGTGTCGCGCAAGTCGGTGCTGCCGGTGTTCGAGGAGCTCAACGGCCTGCTGTTCTACCCGGTGCAGTACGAGGGTGAAGAGATGTCACCAAACGTGTTCTACACCGGCGCCGCGCCCAACCAGCAGGCCATCCCGGCCGTCGAATACCTGATGAGCGAAGACGGCGGTAGCGCCAAACGCTTCTTCCTGCTGGGCACCGACTACGTCTACCCGCGCACCACCAACAAGATCCTGCGCGCTTTCCTGCACAGCAAGGGCGTGGCCGACAAGGACATCGAAGAGGTCTACACCCCGTTCGGCCACGCCGATTACCAGACCATCGTCGCCAACATCAAGAAGTTCTCCGCCGGCGGCAAAACGGCAGTCATCTCCACCGTCAACGGCGACTCCAACGTGCCGTTCTACAAGGAGCTGGCCAACCAGGGCCTGAAGGCCACCGACGTGCCGGTGGTGGCGTTCTCGGTGGGTGAAGAAGAGCTGCGCGGCATCGACACCAAGCCGCTGGTGGGCCACCTGGCGGCGTGGAACTACTTCGAGTCGGTGGATAACCCGGTCAACCAGAAGTTCGTCGCCGACTGGAAGGCCTACGCCAAGGCCAAGGGCCTGCCGGGCGCCGACAAGGCGGTGACCAACGACCCGATGGAGGCCACCTACGTGGGTATCCACATGTGGGCTCAGGCTGCCGAGAAAGCCAAGTCCACCGATGTCGACAAGGTACGCGAGGCCCTGGCCGGGCAGACCTTCAAGGCACCGTCGGGCTTCACCCTGACCATGGACAAGACCAACCACCACCTGCACAAACCGGTGATGATCGGCGAGATCCAGGATGACGGGCAGTTCAGTGTGGTGTGGGAGACCGAGCAGCCGCTGCGGGCGCAGCCTTGGAGCCCGTTCATTCCAGGTAACGACAAGCGGCCGGACTATGCAGTGAAAGGTAACTGAGTGCACTGGGGCTAATCTGCAGCCCATTCGCGGGCTCGCCCGCTCCCACAGGGGCCATGCAGTGTTCAAGACCTGCACAGTACCTGTGGGAGCGGGCATGCCCGCGAAGAATCCACCGCCGATTTTCAGGATTATCCGCATGCTCAGACTGCTGCTCACCCTGTTCCTGCTAATCCCTCTGGCAACCCAGGCCAACGAGGGCGAATTCTTCCTCGCCGCCAAACCTGCCGAGCAGGCCCGACTGCTCGAAAGCTGGGCGGCGCAACCCGACGCCGCGCGCCTGCCGCTGCTGAACAACCTGCGCCAGGGCCGCATCGCCGCCGATGACTCGCGCAAGGTGCGCCTGAACAACCGCCTGCGCGGCCTGATCGACAACGCCCTGGCCAGCCACCAACTGCTCAGCGACATCAGCGCGACGCGCCTGGCAGCCGCCCAACAGCTGCAGAAGAGCGCACAACCTGCGCAGATGGCCTTCCTCGACCGGCGCTTCGCCATCGAAGTGGACGCCGCTGTGCACGCTGCCCTCGGACTGGCCCTGGCCAACCTGCAACTGGGCGCCAGCGAACCTGCGGTGCGCCTGGCTGCCGTGCGCCTGCTCGGCGAAACCGGCGACCCGCTGGCCCGCACCCGCCTCGAAGCCCTGCTGCAACCCGACGCCGAGCGTGACGCGGCCGTACGCACCGCCGCCGAAACCAGCCTGGCCCAGGTCAAGCGCAAGTTGCTGGTCGGCGAACTGCTCGGCCAGGCCTTCAGCGGTTTGTCCCTGGGTTCGATCCTGCTGCTGGCCGCACTGGGCCTGGCGATCACCTTCGGCCTGCTCGGGGTGATCAACATGGCCCATGGCGAGATGCTCATGCTAGGCGCCTATAGCACCTACATGGTCCAGGTACTGTTGCAGCGCTACGCCCCGGGCGCCATCGAGTTCTACCCGCTGATCGCCCTACCGGTAGCCTTCGCGGTCAGCGCCGGGGTCGGCATGGCCCTGGAGCGCACGGTAATCCGCCACCTCTACGGGCGCCCACTGGAAACCCTGCTGGCGACCTGGGGCATCAGCCTGATCCTGATCCAGGCCATCCGCCTGCTGTTCGGCGCGCAGAACGTCGAAGTCGGCAACCCGGCCTGGTTGTCCGGCGGCGTCCAGTTGCTGCCCAACCTGGTGCTGCCGTACAACCGCCTGGTGATCATCGGCTTCGCCCTCGCCGTGGTGCTGTTCACCTGGTTGCTGCTCAACCGCACGCGGCTGGGCCTGAACGTGCGCGCAGTCACCCAGAACCGCAACATGGCCGCCTGCTGCGGCGTCGCCACCGGGCGCGTCGACATGCTCGCTTTCGGCCTCGGCTCGGGCATCGCCGGGCTTGGTGGCGTGGCCCTGAGCCAGGTCGGCAACGTCGGCCCGGACCTGGGTCAGAGCTACATCATCGACTCGTTTCTGGTGGTGGTGCTCGGCGGTGTCGGGCAACTGGCCGGCAGCCTCTGGGCCGCCTTCGGTCTTGGCATCGCCAACAAGCTGCTGGAGCCACAGATCGGTGCGGTGCTCGGCAAGATCCTCATCCTTGCGTTGATCATTCTGTTCATCCAGAAGCGCCCGCAAGGCCTGTTCGCCCTCAAGGGACGGGTAATCGACTGATGAACCAGCCACTGCTTGTCACCGCTACGCAAAAGGCCGGGCCAAGGCTGACCCTGGCCATCGGCGCCATCGTCGTGCTGCTGCTCGTCGCCCTGCCGTTGCTCTCACTGTTGCCGGCAGACCACGCCATGCAGGTATCCGCCTACACCCTGACCCTGGTCGGCAAGATCCTCTGCTACGCCATCGTCGCCCTGGCGCTGGACCTGGTCTGGGGCTATGCCGGGTTGCTGTCGCTGGGCCACGGCCTGTTCTTCGCCCTGGGGGGTTACGCCATGGGCATGTACCTGATGCGCCAGGCTGCCGATGACGGCCTGCCGGGGTTCATGACCTTCCTCTCATGGACCGAGCTGCCCTGGTACTGGGCCGGCACCCAATACTTCGCCTGGGCCCTGTGCCTGGCGGTGCTGGCGCCCGGGCTACTGGCGCTGGTGTTCGGCTGGTTCGCCTTCCGCTCGCGGATCAAAGGCGTGTACTTCTCGATCATGACCCAGGCCCTGACCTTCGCCGGCATGCTGCTGTTCTTCCGCAACGAAACGGGTTTCGGCGGCAATAACGGCTTTACCAACTTCCGCACCATCGTCGGCTTCGAAATTACCGCGCAAGGCACCCGGGCCGTACTGTTCCTGCTGACTGTCGGCCTGCTGCTGGCCAGCCTGTACCTGTGCTGGCGCCTGACCCGGAGCAAGTTCGGCCGCCTGCTCACCGCCGTGCGCGACGCCGAGAACCGCTTGATGTTCTGCGGCTACGACCCACGCGGTTTCAAGCTGCTGGTGTGGGTGCTCAGCGCCGTGCTGTGCGGCCTGGCCGGGGCGCTGTACGTGCCGCAGGTGGGCATCATCAACCCCAGCGAGATGTCGCCCACCAACTCCATCGAAGCCGCCGTGTGGGTCGCCTTGGGTGGGCGCAGCACCTTGATCGGCCCGCTGCTCGGTGCCGGCCTGGTCAATGGCATGAAGAGCTGGTTCACCGTGGCCTTCCCGGAGTTCTGGCTGTTCTTCCTCGGCGCGCTGTTCATTCTCGTCACCCTGTACCTGCCCAAAGGCGTGGTCGGTCTGTTGAAGAAGAGGACTCAGCCATGAGAGGCGTACCCCCGGTACATCCGGAATTCATGCTCGAACCTGTGTTCGACACCCTCGGCGCCGGCCGCGACGCCATTGGCCTGGGCCAAAGCCGCAAGGCCGGCCTCGACACCCGCCACGGCACGGTGCTGAGCCTTGAGGACATCAGCGTCAGCTTCGACGGCTTCAAGGCCCTCAACGCGCTGAACCTGTACATCGGCGTCGGCGAATTGCGTTGCATCATCGGCCCCAACGGCGCCGGCAAGACCACGATGATGGACGTGATCACCGGCAAGACCCGCCCCGACACCGGCAGCGCCTTCTTTGGCGACACCCTCGACCTGACCCGCATGAGTGAATACCAGATCGCCCAGGCAGGGATCGGTCGGAAGTTCCAGAAGCCCACGGTGTTCGAAGCGCTGACCGTGTTCGAGAACCTTGAACTGGCCCTGAAGACCGACAAGTCGGTGTGGGCCAGCCTGGCCACGCGCCTGAGCGGCGAACAACAGCACCGCATCGAGCAAGTGCTCACCACTTTGCGCCTGCTGCCACTGGCTCAGCGCCAGGCGGGCCTGCTGTCGCACGGGCAGAAGCAGTTTCTGGAGATCGGCATGCTGCTGGTGCAGGAGCCGCAACTGTTGCTGCTCGACGAACCGGTGGCGGGCATGACCGATGCCGAGACCGAGTTCACCGCAGAGCTGTTCAAAAGCCTGGCCGGTACGCATTCGCTGATGGTGGTGGAGCACGACATGGGTTTTGTCGGCAGCATTGCCGACCATGTCACCGTGCTGCACCAGGGCAGCGTGCTGGCAGAAGGGTCGCTGGAGCAGGTACAGGCGGATGAGCGGGTGGTCGAGGTTTACCTGGGTCGCTGATCATTATCAAGGACAAGACATGCTGAAAATCGACACCCTGCACCAGTACTACGGCGGCAGCCACATCCTGCGCGGCCTGTCCTTCGAAGCCAAGGTCGGCGAGGTCACCTGCCTGTTAGGCCGCAACGGTGTGGGCAAGACCACGCTGCTGCGCTGCCTGATGGGGCTGGTGCCAGCCCGTGAAGGCAGCGTCGAGTGGGAAGGCAAGCCGATCACCACGCTCAAGCCCCAGCAACGCGTTCACGCCGGAATCGCCTACGTGCCCCAAGGCCGCGAGATCTTCCCGCGCCTGACCGTCGAGGAAAACCTGCTGATGGGCCTGTCACGCTTCCCGGCCCGCGAGGCGCGGGAGGTGCCCGCGTTCATCTACGAGCTGTTCCCGGTACTGGAGCAGATGAAGCAACGCCGTGGCGGCGACCTGTCCGGTGGCCAGCAGCAACAGCTGGCCATCGGCCGCGCCCTGGCAAGCCGCCCGCGGTTGCTGATCCTCGACGAACCGACCGAAGGTATCCAGCCCTCGGTGATCAAGGAGATTGGTGCGGTGATCCGGCGCCTGGCCGAGCGTGGTGACATGGCCATCCTGCTGGTAGAGCAGTTCTACGACTTCGCCGAGGAGCTGGCCGACCAGTACCTGGTCATGGCCCGCGGCGAGATCATCCAGCACGGGCGTGGCGAAAACATGCAAGCCGAAGGTGTACGCGGGCTGGTAACCATTTAATCTGCAAGCAACGATCCTGCGAGACGCTGTCATGAGTTACGAAATACGCGACGCCCTGCCCACCGACGTGCTGGGCATCCTCGACATCTACAACGACGCCGTGCGCAACACCACGGCGATCTGGAACGAAACCCCGGTGGACCTGGGTAACCGCCAGGCATGGTTCGAAGCACGGGCGCAGCAGGGTTATCCGATACTGGTGGCGGTGGATGAAAGCGGTGTGCTGGGGTATGCCTCGTTTGGCGACTGGCGGCCATTCGAGGGTTTTCGGCTGACCGTGGAGCATTCGGTGTATATCCGCGGTGACCAGCGCGGCAAGGGGCTGGGGCCGGTGCTGATGGCGGCGTTGATCGAGCGGGCGCGTGCGTGCGGCAAGCATGTGATGGTTGCGGCCATTGAAAGCGGCAATGCGGCGTCGGTGCGCATTCATGAACGTCTTGGCTTCGTGGTGACCGGGCAGATGCCACAGGTGGGGGTGAAGTTTGGCCGTTGGCTGGACCTGACCTTCATGCAGCTGGTGCTGAACCCGGGTGCCCAACCCACCTGAAATGCGATCCCTTGTAGGAGCGGCCTCGTGTCGCGAAAGGGCTGCAAAGCAGCCCCAGATTTTTATCCCACTGCAAGATTGCCGGGGCTGCTTTGCAGCCCTTTCGCGACACAAGGCCGCTCCTACAGGAGTGCGGCCTACATCTGGGTGAATCGGCCCAGCCGCTGGCGCAACATGCTGTTCTCACTGCGCAACTGCTGCACCTCTTGCAACAGCTCCAGCGCCAGCGCCACCCCTTCCCATTCCAGTTCCAGCTCCTGATGCAGCTTCGCCGCGCGCCTGGCCAATAGCGGCGCCTGATCGTCGAACACCCAGTCCTCGGGCGTTCGCCCCGAAGGTTCGACAATGCCGTGCTCGACGATTTCGATCACGCAGTCGGCCGTGACATCGGCCTCCTGACACAGGGTACGCATGTCCAGTTGAACGATCAGGGTGCTGCTCATGATCACTTACTCCATTGTGTCCTCGGGTCGAACGCCGCTTTCTCGGAAAGCTGGGTCCACAGTTCACGGGTCGCAGCATCAGACGCCGGCGGCATCACCACTTTCAGCTGCGCGTAAAGGTTGCCGCGCTCGCCGCTCTTGTTCGCCAGGCCCATGCCCGGTACGCGCAAGCGCTGGCCGCTCTGGCTGTCGGGTCGGATGGTCAGGTTGATCTTGCCGGTCAGGGTCGGCACGGCCACCTTGGTGCCCAGCGCAGCCTCCCACGGTGCCAGCGGCACGGTGATGATCAGGTCATGACCTTCGACATCGAACAGTGGGTGCGGTGCCATGCGCACGGTCAGGAACAAGTCGCCGTTGGCGCCGCCGCCGACACCCGGCGCGCCCTGGCCCTTGAGGCGGATGCGTTCGCCGTCGGTGACCCCGGCCGGAATCTTCACGTTCAGGGTCTTGGTGGTGAACCCGGTGCGCTGGCCGGCCGCGTTGGTCTGCGGTACCTGGAAGCTGATCTGCTTGGATTCCTTGCTCAGGGTTTCTTCCAGGAAGATCGCCAGTTCCAGTTCCACGTCCTGCCCTCGCCTGCCGGCGCTGCGTTGTTGTTGCCGGCCGCCACCACCGAACGGGTTACCGCTGCGGGCACCGAAGATCGAGCTGAAGAAATCGGAGAAATCGCCGCCTTCGAAGCCGCCGCCAGCACCGCCCGCGCCGCCACGGCTCTGCCAGCCTGGTGGGGCCTGGAACGGCCGGCCATGCTGGCCGCCGTACTTGCGGATCTCGTCGAATTCGGCGCGTTTCTGCGCGTCGCCCAGCACCTCGTAGGCCTCGTTGGCCTCTTTGAATTTGTCCTCGGCGTCGCGCTCCTTGCTGACGTCAGGGTGATACTTGCGCGCCAGCTTGCGGTACGCGGCCTTGATCGCCTTGTCATCCGCCGTGGGCTCTACGCCGAGTATCTTGTAATAGTCTTTGAAGTCCATCTGTGGATCACCAATGTGAATTTTCGTGTTGCATCTGAAGATAGGGGTCAAGCATAGCCTTTCAAGGTGCGCTTGGGGTTGCCTCAAGGCAGACGATCGGTCTTGATTCTGTAGCCAACTGGCATAAACTGCGCGGCCGTTTTGCCTCCGGAAGCCTTTTCCCATGTCTGACGTATCGCCGGCCCGTGCTCTGGGTATCGACTTCGGCACCTCCAACTCCACAGTCGGCTGGCACCGCCCCGGCGCTGAGTCGCTGATCGCCCTGGAAGAGGGCAAGATCACCCTGCCGTCGGTGGTGTTCTTCAATATCGAGGAGCGCCGCCCGGTGTATGGCCGTCTGGCGCTGCACGAGTACCTGGAAGGCTACGAAGGCCGCCTGATGCGCTCGCTGAAAAGCCTGCTGGGCTCCAAGCTGATCAAGCATGACACCAGCGTGCTGGGCAGCGCCCTGCCGTTCAAGGACCTGCTGGGCATGTTCATCGGCGAGCTGAAGAAGCGCGCCGAAGCTGCCGCAGGTCGTGAATTCGACCAGGTGGTGCTGGGCCGCCCGGTGTTCTTCGTCGACGAAGACCCGGCTGCCGACCAGGAGGCCGAGGATACCCTGGCCGAGGTGGCGCGCAAGATCGGCTTCAAGGAGGTGTCGTTCCAGTACGAGCCGATTGCCGCGGCGTTCGACTATGAGTCGGGCATCAGCCGTGAAGAACTGGTGCTCATCGTCGATATCGGCGGTGGTACTTCGGACTTTACCTTGATCCGCCTGTCGCCCGAGCGGCATCTGGTGGCCGAGCGCCAGAGCGACATCCTCGCCACCGGTGGTGTGCACATTGGCGGTACCGACTTCGACAAGCAGCTGAGCCTGCAGGGCGTGATGCCGCTGTTCGGTTATGGCAGCCGGATGAAAAGCGGCGCACTGATGCCGACCAGCTACCACCTGAACCTGGCCACCTGGCACACCATCAACGCTCTCTACTCGCAGAAGTCGCAACTGGCCTTGGGCAGCATGCGCTACGACATCGAGGACACGCTGGGCATCGATCGCCTGTTCAAGCTGATCGAAGAGCGCGCCGGGCACTGGCTGGCGATGGAAGTGGAGGCCAGCAAGATCGAGTTGACCGAGCAGACCAGCCGCCGCGTCGACCTCAGCCGTGTCGAGCGCGAGCTGGGTGTGGACCTGACGCGGGTGCTGTTCGAGGAAGCCATCGAAGGGCTGCTGGAGCGCGTGCGCGGCAGTGTGACCGAGTTGCTGGCCAAGGCTGGCGTGAGCGCGGGCCAGGTCGACACGGTGTTCTTCACCGGCGGTTCGAGCGGCATTCCGGCCCTGCGCAACAGCGTGGCGGCGATGCTGCCGAATGCGCGGCATGTGGAAGGCAACATCTTTGGCAGCATCGGTAGCGGGTTGGCTATCGAGGCCCGCAAGCGCTACGGCGCTGCCTGAGCCATTTGGGGGCTGCTTTGCAGCCCTTTCGCGACGCAAGGCCGCTCCTACAGGAGAGCGCGTTCATTTGTAGGAGCGGCCTTGTGTCGCGAAAGGGCCGCAAAGCGGCCCCAGCAACCTGTCAGACCAGCTCGGCGCGCTTGAGCTCACTCTTCAAGTAGGCGTAATAGACCGGCCCCGCCACCACCCCGGGCAGCCCGAACGCCGCCTCGAACACCAGCATTGCCAGCAACAGTTCCCAGGCCTTGGCACTGATCTGCCCACCGACGATCTTCGCGTTGAGGAAGTACTCCACCTTGTGGATCACGATCAGGTAACCCAGCGCCGCCGCCGCCACCCAGATCGACAACGACATGCCGACAATAGTGATCAGGGTGTTGGACATCAGGTTGCCGATCACCGGCAGCAGCCCGAGCAGGAAGGTCAGCACGATCAGCGTCTTGGTCAGCGGCAGGTGCACACCGAACAACGGCATCACCACGGCGAGGAAAATGCCGGTGAATGCGGTGTTGAGCATCGAAATCTTGATCTGCGCGAAGACGATGTTGCGAAACGCCTGCACCAGCAGGTTCAACCGCTCGAACAGGGCCGCCGCCAGCGGCTTGCGCCGGGAAATGTCGGGGATGCGCTGCAGGGCGATGATGGCGCCGAGGATCATGCCGATCAGCAGCGTCACGAACATGTGCGCCATGCCCTTGCCCACCAGTTGCAGGTCGCTCAGGTGGCTCTTGATCCAGTCACCAATGGCCACCTTGAACTCCGCCGCACTGGCCGGCAGGTAGGCTTCGATGAACGGCGGCAACTGGCTGCGGGCGCGTTCGACCAAGGTCATGAACTTGTCCAGCGAGGCGCCAGGGTTCTCGGCTTCGTGCAGCAGGAAGCTGAAGGCACCGGCAATCAGCAGGGTCAGGACGCTGACCACCAGCACCCCCAGCAGCGCCACCGCCAGCCAGCGCGCACGTTGCCCGGCGATCAGTGGCTGCAGGCGCGGGGTGAGCATGTTGACCAGTTCGAACACCAGCAGGCCCGCCAGCAGGCTGGGCAGCAACTTCAGGGGCAAGGCCAGCAACAGACCAGCCATGACGATGATCAGGCTGGCCAGAGTGATCTGACGGGGGGTGAAAGTCATACAGCCTCGACGGCAGACAGCGGGAGTGCCCGCAGTCTGCCAGCCTTCCGGGCGCAGGTCACTTCTTCTTCAGGCAGTCGCTCATGAACGCCTTGCGCTCGTCACCTTTGAGCGCCTTGGTGGTGGCGTCGGCGTTGCAGGTCTTCATCTTGTCCTGCTGAGTTTGCGGCACGTCCTTCTTCAGACAGGTGCTCATGAATGCCTTGCGCTCATCGCCTTTCAAGGCCTTGGCGGTAGCATCGGTGTTGCAGGTTTTCATTTTCTCCTGCTGAGGGGTCGCGGCGAACCCTTGCGCGCTGAACAGCACAGCCAGCGCCAGCAGTGGCACGTGCAGCATCTTCATGGAGTGGTCTCCTCGGCTCCGCGCCCGATGCACGGACATGCGCCTGAGTGTAGACAAGATTTTTTACATTCTGCCCGGGCGTGGGCCTTCATAATGGCGAGCCAAGGCGTTACCGCCAAACGAAAGAGTCTTTCGCTGCATGAATTACGCGTTCCCCCTTTTCGCCATCCTCATCTGGGCCGGCAATACCGTGGTCACCAAGATGTCGGCCGGCGCCATCTTCCCCGCCGAAATCGGTTTCTATCGCTGGCTGCTGGCTGGCGCACTGTTCACCCCGTTCCTGCTGCCCGCCGTGTGGCGCAACCGTGCGGCCATCCGCCCGCACCTGGGCAAGGTGGCCATCCTCGGCGTGCTGGGCATGGCGGTCTATCAGAGCCTGGCGTACTTTGCCGCCGGCATCACCAGCGCCACCAACATGGGCATCATCCTCTCGCTGATGCCGCTGATGTCACTGGCCCTGTCCATCGCCTGGCTGGGCCAGCGCCTGAGCTATGGTGCCCTGGCAGGCGCCGTGGTGTCGTTCGTCGGTGTGCTCGAAGTAGTCTCCGCAGGCCAACCCGGCATCCTCCTGACGCAAGGCCTGAACAGCGGCGACCTGTTGATGCTGGTGGCCACCCTGGCCTACGCGCTGTACAGCTTCCTGCTGAAGAAGTGGCAATTGCGCCTGCCGCCGTTGCAGCTGCTGTACCTGCAAGTGCTGGTGGCCATTCTGGTGCTGCTGCCGTTGTTCCTGCTGTCGGACAAGACCGGCCTGAACGGCCACAACATCGGCCTGGTGCTGTACGCCTGCGTGCTCGCCTCGATGATCGCCCCACTGCTGTGGATGCAGGCCGTGCACCGTCTAGGGCCAAGCCGGACCACGCTGTTCTTCAACTTGCTGCCGGTGGTGACCGCGGTTATCGCCGCCGTGGTCCTCGACGAACGCCTGGCCAGCTACCATCTGATCGGTGGTTTGCTGACCTTGGTCGGCGTCATCCTCGCCGAGCGCTGGACCACACCGGTACGCCGCTAGAGCCCGTCAGCCTTGAGCCGCGCGGCATGTTCGGTGAACAGCCGCAGCGGCTCGGCGCCCTTGCCCACGGCGCCCAGCGACTGGTTGACGATATCCAGGTGGTCGAGCGGGAAGTCATCGCCGATCACCTGCCCCAGGTGCGAGCTGAAACGCCCGACCATGCCGTCGCAATGGCCCTTTTCCCTGACGAAACTGCGCGCGAACAGCCGACAGAAGCGGTTGCTGCCGTCGAAACGGTTGCGCCCTCGATCGGTCAGCCCGGGTTGCAAGGTGCCGGACCAGGAATAGTAGCGCACGCCGTTCACCTCGTACGCCCCTTCCCCGCCCCAGGTTTCCGGCAGCCCTTGTGGATAAGCCTGGTTGAACAGGGCCACGCCGTCGCTGGTCAGCGCCTGGTGCGAAGCATGCACGTCGACGGGCAGCGGGTCGCGGCGCCAGCCGGTTTCCAGCCATACCAGCAACACCGCCAGGCCATGCAGGATGGCCTTGAGGATGCGCCCTTGAGGGGAATCACCTGGCGCCGTGCGTTCAAGGTGATCGGCCAGTTCCGAGCCATGGTTGGGCCCGGCCACCGAAGTGACCGATGCCACCCGGTCCGGGCGCCTGGCTGCTGCATAGCGGGCGTTTAGCGCACCTTGGCTGTGGCCGATGAGGTTGACCTTGTGCGCCCCCGTGCGCTGGCAGATGTCTTCGATGATCGCCAGTAACTGTTCGCCGCGCACTTCGTTGGAATGCAGCGGCGAGACCTGCACCGGGAACACCTGCGCGCCGCCCTTACGCAACGCAGGCACGATGCCGAACCAGTAGGGGTAGAGCAGCACCCGAACGAATCCGAGCATGCCCGGTACCAGCACCAACGGGTATCGCGTGGCCAAATCCTGCTGCATGGCTCGAGCTCCTTGCCGTGGACGATCGGCCAACACTAGCGCCGCTTAGGTGACGATCGCAATCGAACTCCCGACGCGCCGTGCGGTTCCAATCCTGAACAGACCCTTTGCAAGGAGCGGGACCATGTACAAGCAGACCCTGGCAGTCCTTCTGGCAAGCGCGGCCCTGGCCGCCTGCAGCAGCAACCGCCCGGAAAACCCGGTGGACTACGTCACATTCCGCGACGAGCCATTGGTCAAGCAGGTGGAAAACGGCATGACCATGCAGAAGGTCATCGCCATCGGCGGCAGCCCATCGAATGCGATCGACCTGCCACACGGCGGCACCTGTAACGACTACATCCTCAACCGCGACGGCCACCAGCAGCCGTACTACGTGCGGTTCGATGCCACTGGCCACGTCGATGCCAAGGGTTTCAAGACCTGCAAACAACGAGAAGAGGACAGCAAAGCCGCCCAGGGCGCTTAAGCCTCCCGTTCGCCTTCACCACCCGTCCTGATCTGTTTGGAGACAATCATGAGCAACGTTGAACTGACCGATGTGCAAACCCTGCGCGAGCGTGCCCGCCAGCACGTCGAGCAAGGTGCAGTGACCGAGGGTTACCACGCTGACCGCCAGGAGATCCTGCGGCTACTCAACGAGTCGCTGGCCACCGAGCTGGTCTGCGTGCTGCGCTACAAACGCCATTACTTCATGGCCAGCGGCATCAAGGCCAGTGTGGCGGCGAGCGAGTTCCTCGAGCATGCCAACCAGGAAGCCGAGCACGCCGATAAGCTGGCCGAGCGCATCGTGCAACTCGGTGGAGAGCCGGACTTCAATCCGGACAACCTGACCAAGAATTCCCATGCGCAGTATGTGGCGGGCAGTTCGCTGAAGGAGATGGTGCTGGAGGACCTGGTGGCGGAACGGATCGCCATCGACAGCTACCGCGAGATCATTCAGTACATTGGTGATAAAGATCCAACTACCCGGCGCATCTTCGAAGACATCCTGGCTCAGGAAGAAGAGCACGCGGACGACATGTCCGATTTGCTTCAGGGGCTGTAATTGCTGGGGGCGCTTTGCGCCCCTTTCGCGACACAAGGCCGCTCCTACAGGAGTACGCGATCCCCTGTAGGAGCGGCCTTGCGTCGCGAAAGGGTCGCGAAGCGGCCCCCTGCTATTTCTGCTTCTTCACCGCAGCCGGCGCCTTTCCGGCTTTCATCTGCTGCAACAACGGCGTGCACTGGTTGGGTTCATCACCACTGCTCGGCGCCACCAGCGCCAGCAACCCCGCTGCCGGCCCCGCCACCACACCCAGGGCCACCATCCCCGCCCCACGCAACGCCAGCGGCACCGCCTGCACCCCTGCACTCGGCTTGGCAAACGGCCCGCGCACGTACAGCGGCGAGCGCAACGAGAACAAACGCAGCCCCTTGGACTCCGGGGTAACCTTCATATCCAGCTGCTCACTGGCAAAGTTGGCCGTACCGTTGATGTAGATGATCGCGTTCTCGGTATCGAAGATGAACAACCGCGTGGTCGCCAGCCCGTCCTTGATGCCGATATCCGCTGCCGCACAGTTGATCTTCACGTCCTCGTCGCCGAACAGCTTGCCTACCACGTAGTTACCCACATTCAGCCCGGCAATCTCCATCAAGCTGCGGCTGATGGCACCGTCATTGATCAGCATGCGCAGGTTGCCGTTGGCCGTGCCCAGCAACGCCGCCACCGAGTTGCCACGGCCGCTGATGTCGGCATCGCCGTTGAGCTCGCCGAAGCTGGTCTGCATCGGCGCAAAGGTCGGGAACAGTTGCTTGAGCTTGAAGCCACGGGCCGTGACCTGGGCACGGGCCTGCAGCGGTACATTGCGGCCGTCGAGGCGGATGTTGGACGCCAGGTTGCCACCGGCCACGCCAAAGCGCAGCGGCTCCAGGCGTAGCAGGCCGTCATCGAGAATCACGTGGGCCGACAGGTCGTTGAAGGGCAGTTTTTCACTGTGCACGATGCGCTTGCCGGCAAAGGTGACGTCGGCGTCCATGGCGCGCCAGCGCTCGGTACGGAACTCTTCCACCGGCAGCACCTTGTCGGCCGGCTGCTTGCTGGCGCCGCCGCGGGCTTTCTGTTCGGCATTGGAGTCAGCGCCGATCAAGGGGGCCAGGTCCTTGAACAACAGCTGGTTGGACACCAGGTTGCCGGACAGACTGGGCCGAGGCTGGCTGGCGACGAAGGTCAGGTCGCCATGAATGTCGCTGTCGCCGATCTTGCCGTTGAAGCCCTGATAATTGAAGGTGGCGCCTTCAGCGGCATGCAGGTTAGCGCTGAGCCGGCCATCCGTGGCGTAGGCCGGGGTGTCGGGCAGCGTCACGCCGGTCAGCGGGTAGAGGTTGCCCAGGCTGGCGCCGGACAGGCGCAGGCGCAGGTCCAGCGCACCGAGGTTGCGCGGGTCGGTCAGGGTGCCGGCCAGCACCACATGGGTATCGGCGATGCGCAGGTCTGCCTGCAGCGGGAATGGCTGGCTGGCATCCTGCAACGCCAGCAAGCCGCCGATCTTGCCGGTGCCGGATACCGGCTGGCCTTTGTAGCGGCCTTGGGCCTTGAGCCCGAACGCATAATCCTGGGCACCTCCCGCTTTCTCGGCGCTGGCCTTGCCGACGATCTCACTGAAGGGGATCGGTTTGCCCAGCGGGTCTATCTGCACCTTCATGCTGGTTTTCAAGGTCTGGTCGTCGAAGCTGACGTTGCCCTGGTCGAAACCGATGGCGCCGATGTCCAGCTGCCACTTGGACGGTTCCTCGTTTTCATCCTTGGGGCCGAAGTCGAATGTCCAGTTGGCGCGACCATCCGCCAGGCGCTTGAGACTGGCGGTGGGCTTGGTCAGGTCGATGCGCGGGATGCTGATCTGCTGGAACATCAGCGGCAGCGGCGCCAGGCGGAACTCCACACGCTCAAGGCCGACCATCTGCGGTTCCTCGAGCCACTCCGGGTTGCCCAAGGTCAGATCTTCGGCAATGAAATGCGGCCACGGCACCCAGGCGCGCCAGCCGCCTTCTTCCGGCTCGGTACGCCAGTGCACGGCGAGGTTGCCATTGATCGCGAACGGCCGGTGCAAGGCCTCGGACACCTTTTCATTGAGCAGCGGCTTGACGCGGTTCCAGTCGAACGTAGCGATTATCACGACCAGGATCGCCAGCAGGGTCAACAAGGTGGTTAGGGTCCAGACGAGGATTCTGGCGGGACGCGTCATTGCGTGATTCTCCTGACGGCATGGCACAAAGCGGGCGTAACGATGGCACTCAATATCTCGGACTGATGAAAACCCGCTGGGTTTTATCGAAGAGGGCCATGATAGCGAGTTTTTTCGGCTTTCCTGCTCGGGCTTGGCTCATGCCTCGACTCGGGTGTTACCAGAATTCATTGCTGGCAAAAAGCCGCACGCCATGACCAAACAGTTGAGATAGAGCCTTCACAAGACGCTATCAATACCGTCGATTGTTACCATTACCCGTATGAACTTCTCTCTGGCGTCACCGCGCGTAGCATTGGCTTCGTACCCACTTTCCAGCCCC
Source organism: Pseudomonas sp. NPDC089996 (assembly GCF_044748405.1). NCBI lineage: Bacteria > Pseudomonadati > Pseudomonadota > Gammaproteobacteria > Pseudomonadales > Pseudomonadaceae > Pseudomonas > Pseudomonas sp. NPDC089996. The sequence goes on from NZ_JBIVGA010000004.1 coordinate 89,973, forward strand.
CGAGAGGAGCACCGAACCATGAAACGCACCCTGCTGACCCTGACCCTGTCCATCCTTGCAGCCAACGCTTTCGCCCTGCCAGCTGCCGACCAGCATCTGACCGCCGAATCGCGCTCCAGCGCTGCGGAAATAGCCCAACCGCTGAAAACCGTAGCCGAAGGTGGTTCGGACCGCCTGATCGAACGCAGTGGCCGCGTTGCCGAAGGGGGCTCTGATCGCCTGATCGAACGCAGTGGCCGCGTTGCCGAAGGTGGTTCGGATCGCCTGATCGAACGCAGTGGCCGTGTTGCCGAAGGTGGTTCGGATCGCCTGATCGAACGCAGTGGCCGTGTTGCCGAAGGTGGTTCGGATCGCCTGATCGAACGCAGTGGCCGCGTTGCCGAAGGTGGCTCGGATCGCCTGGTTGAAATCAGCCACGTGAGCTGATCGCCATGGCCGAAAAGAACAACCGCTGTCACACGGCTTGCTCCCCTCCCAGCCCGGTCCATTGACCGGGCTTCGTTTTTTTATCTAGAGTGCCCAGCCTCACCGTCATAGAAGCATGCCCCATGCTGCCGCGCGCCGAACAGAAGCTACAAACCCGCCAGGCCCTGCTGGACGCCGCCTGCCTGCTCATGGAGAGCGGCCGCGGATTCGGCGGCATCAGCCTGCGCGAAGTGGCCAAGACGGCAGGCATCGTGCCCACTGGCTTCTATCGCCACTTCCCCGACATGGACGCCCTGGGCCTGGCGCTGGTGGCCGAAGTCGACGCCACGTTCCGCCAGACCATCCGCCTGGTGCGGCAAAACGAATTCGAACTCGGTGGCATCACCGATGCTTCCGTGCGGATCTTCCTCGACGTGGTCGCCGCCCATCGCACCCAGTTCCTGTTCCTCGCCCGCGAGCAGTACGGCGGTTCGCACGCCGTGCGCCAGGCTATCGCCCGCCTGCGCCAGGACATCAGCGACGACCTGGCCACTGACCTTGCCCGCATGCAGCGCTGGCAGCATCTGGACAACGCCGCGCTGGCGGTGATGGCCGACCTGGTAGTGAAGACCGTGTTCGCCACCCTGCCGGAATTGATCGACAGCCCGGAGCCAGGTTATCCACAGGCGCTGACGGCACAGGAAAAGATCACCCAACAGCTGCGCTTCATCTTCGTCGGCGCGCGCCACTGGCAAGGGCTGGGCAACCCGCAACCTTAGTTCTGCTACCATGGCGCCCTGCCCGAAAGCGACGAGCGCCAACATGCCCAACCCCCGCCCCACCCTGCCCGAACTGGCCCGCTTCAACCAGCATTTCGCCGAACGCATCGTGCCGCTGTGGCAAGGCCCGGGCTGGAACGCCGACATGGCCCTGCCCTACGAGGCCCTGGACGCCCAGCACCGTCCGTTGCCTGTGCAGCGCTACCGGGCCATGGCCTGCGCCCGTCAGCTGTACCTGTTCAGCAGCCGTATCGAGCAACCGGGCGCGGCCGAGCGGGCGGCGGCGCTGTTTCGTTCGTTGCAGAAGCACTTCCACGACGCCGAGCACGGCGGCTGGTTCTACAGCATCGACGCCCAGGGCAAGCCGCTGGACCGGCGCAAGGACCTCTACACCCACGCCTTCATCGTGTTTGCTTGCGCGCACTACTGGGGCAAGGTCGGCGAAGGGCTGGTGGAAGCCACCCTCAATGCCGCCCTGGAAGTGGTAGATGAGCAGTTCGCCCGGGATGATGGCCTGTATGAAGCCAGCCTGGGCGAAGACTGGGCCGACCTCGGCAGCGGCCCGCTGCAGAACCCGCAGATGCATCTGGCCGAGGCCTTCCTGCAGGTGCTGGCGGTTCGCGAGGACGAGCACGTGCAGCAATCGCTGCTGCAACTGTGCGAGGCGCTGCAGGAACACTTTATCGAACCCCAGCATGGGCTGATGCTGGAGAAGCCACGGGGCGCTGTGGATAACTGGTTCGAGCCGGGGCATCAGTTCGAATGGTTCTACCTGCTGGAAACTTCGCCGCTGCTGCGGGGGACGCCACTGCATGCTTCAATCGAACGGGCCTTCGGCTATGCCGAGCTGTGCGGGGTGAACAATGCGGCAGTGCTGGCGATGCTCGATGTAGAAGGCAATGTGCTCGACGCGACCCAGCGGATCTGGGCACAGGCGGAATACTTGCGGGCACTGGTGTTGCGTTCGGGCAACGAGGCGAAGCTGCTGGTCCAGCTTAAGGCGATGGAACAACAGTTCCTGCATGCAGGTGGCTGGTATGAGTGCCGCGATGGTGAAGGGACGGTGAGCCGGCATGACATGCCGTCGACTACGCCCTATCACCTGGCGACCTGCCTGGAAGGTCTGCAGCGCCTAGCCTGACACATCCCCTGTAGGAGCGGCCTTGTGTCGCGAAAGGGCTGCAAAGCAGCCCCAGCAATTTGTGCATTAGCGCTGAAACCCCCGGGGCTGCTTCGCAGCCCTTTCGCGACACAAGGCCGCTCCCACAGGTCGGCGTAAGGGCCCCCGATCAGCCCTTGACCGAACGGTCGATCGAGAGCCCGGCGAAGTCCTGCCTCACCGGCATCAGCTCGAGGCTGTTGATATTGATGTGTGCCGGCTGGTTAAGAATCCAGAAGATGGTCTCGGCGATGTCCTGCGGCTGGATCGGCTCGGCGCCCGCGTAAGTGGCGTCGTACTTGGCCTGGTCCCCACCATGGCGTACCAGCGAAAACTCGCTCTCGCACAACCCCGGCTCGATATTGCTCACCCGCACCCCAGTGCCGCGCAGGTCGCAGCGCAGGCTCAGCGAGAACTGGGCGACAAAGGCCTTGGTGCCGCCATACACGTTGCTGCCCGGGTACGGGTAGTTGCCCGCCACCGAACCGACGTTGAGGATCGACGCACCACGGCCGTGGGCGATCAGCCGTGGCAGCAGCAGGCGGGTGGTGTACATCAGGCCTTTGATGTTGGTGTCGACCATGGTCTCCCAATCGTCCAGGCTGCAGTTCTGCGCCGCATCCACACCCAGCGCCAGGCCGGCATTGTTGACCAGGCCGCGAATTTTCTCGAAGCCGGCCGGCAGGTTGGCGATGGCCTGCTCCATGGCCTTGCGATCACGCACGTCGACCACCAGACCATGCACTTCGGTCTTGGCCGACAGTTCTGCGCACAGGGCATCCAGGCGTTCCTTGCGACGACCGGTGAGTACAAGCTTCCAGCCGGCCTCGGCGAAGCGCCGGGCAGTGGCCTCGCCAAAACCGGAAGTCGCGCCAGTGATGAATACGGTGGACGTCATGCTCTGTTTCCTCACGGTAGGTTGTCATCGGCAGCTTTGCAGCATGCCCGTGCCGAGCGCCGGCAGCAAGCCGTTCGGGTCGTTGTTCATTTTTTGTTCATATGTGGCAAACCCTTGTGGCAGAGGGCTCTGCGCCAGCTATGCGCATGTTATCCACAAGGCTTTCCCCACGGATTGGGGGCAACTTGTCCATTGCGCGGAACCCTTTCAGCGAATGATGGTCGCTGGAGACATTTGCGGTGATGGCGCAACGCTTTCAAGTATGCCGCCTGCAGCGGTCTGTCCAAGGGTTTCCCACAGACTTATCCACAGACCCTCGACTTTTATGCCCAGGATCTGCGCTGCTTGGAAAATGCCTGTGAAATCATGCATAAAGGGCAACTGATCAAATTATGAACAGAACCCTGCAAGCCATGAAAATAAAGGGATAGAGCGAGGTGCCACCATGTTTTCCACAGGCGGTTCCACACTAATCGTGGAAAAGTTTCAACCTGTGGAAACAAGGGCTTGCGAGGGAATTGTGGAGTACCTCGAGAAAGATATGCGACAAGTTGTCCACATTGCAAAAGGGGCCGCAATGCAGCCCCAGGCACAATTCAATGCCCGCCGAGATAGGCGTTGCGCACTTCCTCGTTGACCAGCAGCTCCTGCCCCGTGCCACTCATGCGGATCTCACCGTTGACCATCACATAAGCCCGGTCCGACAGCTTCAACGCATGGTTGGCATTCTGCTCCACCAGAAAGATGGTCATGCCGGTCCTGGCCAGTTCGCGCAGGGTCGCGAAGATCTGCTTGACCACGATCGGCGCCAGCCCCAGCGATGGCTCGTCCAGCAGCAACAGCTTCGGCCTGCTCATCAGCGCGCGGGCAATGGCGAGCATCTGCTGCTCGCCACCGGACATGGTCATGGCCCGCTGATTGCGCCGCTCCTTCAGGCGCGGGAACAGTTCGAACATGCGCTGCATGTCTTCGCCGGCGTATTTGTCGCCGATCGGGATGGTACCCATCATCAGGTTCTCCTCGACAGTCATGTCAGGGAACACCCGGCGCCCTTCCGGTGACTGGGCGATGCCGTTGGAGGCGATGTAGTGCGACGACTTGCGGGTGATGTCGGTCCCTCGGTAGACGATATGCCCCGCCGCCGCCCGCGGCTGGCCGAAGATCGACATCAGCAGGGTCGACTTGCCGGCGCCGTTGGCCCCGATCAGGCTCACCGTCTCGCCCTCGTTGATGTGCATCGAAACCTTTTTCAGCGCCTGGATCGGCCCGTAGAACACGTCCAGTTCCTTCAGTTCGAGAATGGGTGCACTCATACCAGCTCCTCTTCGTCGGCACCCAGGTAGGCGGCGATCACCGTCGGGTTGTGGCGGATTTCCTGCGGCGCGCCTTCGGCAATCACGTTGCCGTGGTCGAGCACCACGATGTGGTCGGAAATGCTCATGACCATGCCCATGTCGTGTTCGATCAGCACCACAGTGATGTCGTGCTCGTCACGCAGCACGCGGATCATGCGGCTCAGGGCTTCGGTTTCCTGCGGGTTGAGGCCCGCGGCCGGTTCGTCCAGGCAGATGATCTTCGGCCGCGTGCACATGGCCCGGGCGATTTCCAGGCGGCGCTGCTGGCCGTACGACAGTTCACCGGCCAGGCGGTTGGCGCAATCGACCAGGTCGACCACCTCCAGCCAGTAGAACGCGTGGTCCAAGGCATCGCTCTCGGCCTTGCGGTAGGCCTTGGTGTTGAGCACGCCGGCCAGCAGGTTGCGGTTGACCCACATGTGCTGGGCAACCAGCAGGTTCTCCACCACCGACATTTCCCTGAACAGGCGAATGTTCTGGAAGGTCCGCGCCAGACCGGCGCGGTTGACCAGGTGGGTGCCACCGAACATCTTGTAGTACAGGCGGCTGGCAAAGCGCGCAGGCGACACGAAATCCGCTGCCTGGAAGCGCTCGCCGAGCAGCTGTATGACGTTGGTATGGCTACCGCGCACATTCAGCTCGATGCGCCCGCCACTGGCCTTGTAGAAGCCGGTCAGGCAGTTGAACACGGTGGTCTTGCCGGCACCGTTGGGGCCGATCAGGGCAAAAATCTGGTTGCGCTTGACCTTCAGACTGACGTCGCTGAGCGCCTTGATGCCGCCGAACTGCATCATCAGGTTGTCGACCGAGAGAATGATTTCGTCGCTCATGGCGCCACTCCTTTACGCGGGGTCACACCGCTACGGCTGATGCGGATCAGCCCCCGCGGTCGCCAGATCATCATCAGCACCATCAGCACGCCGAACAGCAACACGCGGTACTCCGAGAAGCTGCGCAGCAGCTCCGGCGCCACGGTCAGCACGAATGCTGCGATCACTACACCAACGGTCGAGCCCATGCCGCCGAGCACGACAATGGCGAGGATCAGCGCAGACTCGAAGAAGGTGAACGACGACGGGTTGACGAAGCCCTGGTAAGTGGCGAAGAACACCCCTGCCAGGCCTGCGGTGGAAGCACCGAGAGTGAAGGCCGAAAGTTTCACCAGCACATGGTTGAGGCCCATCGAGCGGCAGGCGATCTCGTCTTCGCGCAGCGCTTCCCAGGCGCGGCCGACGGGCATGCGGGTCAGCCGGTGTTTGATGTACAGCACCGCCAGCACCACCATGAACAGCACGGCGTAGATGAACACGAACTTGAGGTTGGCGTTGTAGTCGATGCCGAGGAATTCGTGAATCGGTACACCGCCGTCCTTGGCCCTGCGGCCGAACTCGAGGCCTAAGAAGGTCGGCGACGGTGCCGGCATGCCGTTCGGGCCGCCGGTGAAGGACAGCCAGTTGTTCAGCACCAGGCGGATGATCTCACCAAAGCCCAGGGTCACGATCGCCAGGTAGTCACCGTGCATCCGTAGCACCGGGAACCCGAGGATGCACCCCGCCAGCGCAGCAGCGATGGCCGCCAGCGGCAGCACGCTCCAGAAGCCCAGGCCGAGGTACTGATAACCCAACGCCAGGCCATAGGCACCGATGGCGTAGAACGCCACGTAGCCCAGGTCGAGCAAACCGGCCAGACCGACCACGATGTTCAGGCCCAGGCCCAGCAGCACGTAGATCAGGCCGAGGATGACCACGGTCAGCAGGTACTTGTTGGCGAACACTGGGAAGATGATGGCAATGACCACCAGCGCCGGGATGATGTAACGCAACCGCGATTTGTAGTCCGGCGAGTTGACGTGCACACCCGAGCCACCGCTGTCGAAGCCTTCGAGCATGCGCCGCCCGGCGGCGGTCTGCACGTAAAGGCTGAGCAGGAAGCGCCCGAGCATCACCCCGCCGACCAGCCACGCCACCCGGCGGGGTTCGGCATTGAAGGTGTAGCCGTCGAGCACCACGCCGACGATCGGGCCGAAGACGATGAGCGCCAGCAGGCCGGCGACGATGGTTTCGAGCAGGCTGCGTTTGATATCGAAACCTTTGGTTTCGGAGGCAGAGGCAATTTTGGCAATCGACATGTTTACACCTTCGCCACGAGCGGGCGACCCAGCAGGCCTTGTGGGCGGAAGATAAGGATCATCACCAGCAGCGAGAAGCTGAACACATCCTTGTAGTCAGAGTTGATCAGGCCAGAGAACAGCGACTCGGAAATCCCCAGTATGATCCCGCCAAGCATCGCGCCAGGCAGTGAACCGATGCCGCCAAGCACCGCAGCGGTGAACGCCTTGATACCGATGATGAAGCCGGCGTAGAAGTCGAAGGTGCCGTAGTTCAGGGTGATCAGCACCCCGGCCAGCGCAGCCATCACTGCACCGATGACGAACACATAGGAAATGACCCGGTCGGTGTTGATCCCTAAGATCGAGGCCATCTTGCGGTCTTGCTGGGTGGCGCGGCACATGCGGCCGAGCTTGGTGTACTTGATCACGTAGGTGAGCAGGCCCATGCCGACGAAAGCCGCCACCAGGATGAAGATCTTGGTGTAGGTCAGCTGCACGAAGCCGGTGCCGACCTCGATGCGCATGGCGCCTTCGAGCAGGGTCGGCACGCCTTGCTGGCGGGCGCCCTGGCTGATCTGCGCGTAGTTCTGCAGGATCAGCGAAATGCCGATGGCACTGATCAGCGGTGCCAGCCGGGTGGAGTTACGCAGGGGTTTGTAGGCGATGCGCTCGATGGTGAAGCCATACACGCCCGTGACGACGATGGTGAACAACAGCGTGCCCAGCATCAGCAGGGGGAACGACTCGATACCGAAGTAGGCCAGCAATGCCAGGCTGATCGCCGCGAGGTACGCGGAGATCATGTACACCTCGCCGTGCGCGAAGTTGATCATGCCGATGATGCCATAGACCATTGTGTAGCCGATGGCGATCAGGCCATAGACCGACCCGAGGGTCAGGCCGTTGACCAGTTGCTGCAGGAAAATACCATCCATAACGCAATCTCACCTGAGCGAGACTGCACGGACGCCGGCCACGGATGAAGCGGCCTCAAGCGGCGCAAAACCGTGCAGATCTCCGAAAAAAGACAGGTACCGCAGGGACTGCGGCCCGAAGCAAGGCCCCGGGCCGTGGGCCGTTATTATTTTTGTTTTTCCAGCTGGTGGTACTTGCCGTCCTTGTCCCACTGGTAGACCACGTAGTCGGAGACGGTCAGGTCGCCCTTCTGGTCCCACTTCTTCTCGCCCATGACGGTCTTGACCGGGTTGGCCTTGAGCCATTTGGCGGCGTCTTCGCCCTTGTTCGACTTGGCGCCGTTGAACGCGGCGGCCAGGGCCTGCAGCGAGGCATAGGCGTAGAGGGTGTAGCCCTCAGGTTCGGTACCTGCCTTGCGGAACTCTTCCACCACTGCCTTGCTGTCGGGCAGCATGCGCGGGTCGGCGCCGAAGGTCATGTACACGCCATTGACGTATTGCGCGCCGCCAGCGGTGGACACCAGCTCGTCGGTGACGATGCCATCATCGGACATGAACTTGACGTCTTTCAGGCCCTGCTCGCGCAGTTGGCGCACCAGCGGGCCGGCTTCCGGATGCAGGCCACCGAAGTAGACCACGTCGGCACCGGCGGCACGGATCTTGGTGACCACGGCGCTGAAGTCCTTCTCGCCGCGGGTCAGGCCTTCATACAGCACCGGTTTGACGCCGCGCTTCTCCAGCTGTGCCTTGGTCGCATCTGCCAGGCCTTGGCCGTAGGTGTCCTTGTCATGCAGCACCGCGACCTTCTTGCCCTTGAGCACGTCTACGATGTAGTCCCCGGCAACGATGCCCTGCTGGTCGTCGCGGCCGCACATGCGGAACATGGCGGAAAGGCCGCGCTCTGTGACCTGCGGGTTGGTGGAGCCCGGGGTGATGGCGATCACACCGGCTTCGTCATACACCTCGGAGGCCGGGATGGTGTTGGAGGAACAGAAGTGACCGACCACACCGATCACCTTGTCCTGGTCGACCAGGCGGTTGGCCACGGCCACGGCCTGCTTCGGCTCGCAGGCATCATCGCCTTTCACCAGGACGATCTTCTCGCCATTGACGCCGCCTGCGGCGTTGATCTTGTCGGCCGCTGCCTGCGCACCTTTCATGTACTGCTCGCCAAACGCTGCGTTGGCCCCGGTCATGGGGCCCGCGACGCCGATCTTGACGTCGGCCTGAACATACGAAGAAACACCCAGTGCCGTAGCTACGGCCAGAGCCAGGAAACCTTTCTTGTAAAACGTCTGCGACATGAGGTGGTGCTCCTAGAGTTTTTTTAGTGTGGCACTACAACTTCTCAGCCCTGTGCTCAGAGCAAGGGCCGTGCCATCGGTTTTGTCTTCCGGGAAAACACACTGCAGAGGTCGCCCCCAGGCGACCGACGGCCTTTCCTTTACTGAGCGTGCAACCGTCTGCCACGCGACAGGCGCCACCACACGTACAGACAAGGAGCAACCATCTGGTGCCATCATTGCAACCCCGGCAAGTGTTTACGTGCAACCGCCCTGTAACAACTGACGTCACCGAAGTGCACACCGCTGGTGCGCGACTGCTACAGGCAGCACTGTTTCAAGGCTAGCTGGTGCACGGAAAAACACCTGATTTGGCCCTGTGGGAGCGGGCCTGCCCGTGATGCGGCCGGAACCGGTACAACAAGGCCAAAGACTGGCACAATGTCCGCCATTCGCCGCTTCTGGAGCCCTTTTTGATGAGCGAGAGCGCATTCGCCGAGCGCATCGTGCACAACCTGCTCGACACCGACTTCTACAAGCTGACCATGATGCAGGGCGTGCTACACAACTACCCGGACGCCGACGTCGAATGGGAATTCCGCTGCCGCAACGGTGAGGATCTGCGTCCCTATCTTGGCGAGATTCGCCACCAGCTCGACCTGCTAGGCGACCTCACTCTCGATGATGGCCAGCTGGGCTTTCTTGAGCGCATCAGCTTCCTCAAGCCCGACTTCCTGCGCTTTTTGCGTCTATTCCGCTTCAACCTGCGCTATGTGCGCATCGGCATCGAACACGACCAGCTGTTTCTGCGCCTGAAAGGCCCATGGCTGCATGTGATCCTTTTCGAAGTGCCACTGCTGGCCATCATCAGCGAGGTGCGCAACCGCCACCTGCACCCGCGCATGCGCCTGGCCGAGGCCCGTGATCAGCTGTACCGCAAGTTCGACTGGCTGCGCGCCCACGCCAGCGACGACGAACTGGCCGAGCTGCAGGTGGCCGATTTCGGCACCCGTCGGCGTTTTTCCAGCCGTGTGCAGGAGGACGTGGTGCGCGCGCTGCGCGACGAGTTTCCGGGCCGCTTCGTCGGCACCAGCAACGTCGACCTGGCCTGGAAGCTGGATATCAAGCCACTGGGCACCATGGCCCACGAATGGATCATGGCCCATCAGCAACTCGGCCCGCGCCTGATCGACAGCCAGATCGCCGCGCTGGATTGCTGGGTCCGCGAGTACCGCGGCCTGCTCGGCATCGCCCTGACCGACTGCATCACCATGGATGCCTTCCTCAACGATTTCGACTTGTACTTCGCCAAGCTGTTCGACGGCCTGCGCCATGACTCGGGTGAGCCGGTGGCTTGGGCGGAAAAGGCCATCGGCCATTACCAGAAGCTGGGTATCGACCCGATGACCAAGACATTGGTGTTTTCCGACGGCCTCAACCTGACCCGCTCGCTGGAAATCTTCCGTGCCCTGCGCGGTCGCATCAACGTCAGTTTCGGCATCGGCACCAACCTCACCTGTGACATCCCCGGTGTGGCGCCCATGAACATCGTGCTTAAAATGACCGACTGCAACGGCTCGCCGGTGGCAAAGATCTCGGACGAAGCCGCCAAGACCCAATGCCGCGACGAGAACTTCGTCGCCTACATGCGTCACGTATTCAAAGTCCCCAGCAAGGAGTAACCCATGCAAGCGGTTCAGCAAGAGATTGCCCAGGCGCTGAAAGTACAGCCGCCGTTCGCCGATGCCGCTGCGCTCGAGGCCGAAGTCGCCCGTCGCGTGGCGTTCATCAAGGACTGCCTGGCCAACGCCCGGCTAAAGACCCTGGTGCTGGGCATCAGCGGCGGCGTCGATTCGCTGACCGCCGCCCTGCTCGCCCAGCGCGCCGTCAGCGAGCTGCGCGCCGAGTCCGGCGACAAGGCGTACACCTTCATCGCCGTGCGCCTGCCGTACCAGGTACAGCACGACGAGCACGACGCCCAGGCCTGCCTGGAGGTGATCAAGGCCGATGAAGTGCACACCGTGGACATCGCCCCGGCGGTACGGGCACTGGCAGCGGAAGTGGTGGAGTTGAAAAATGGCTCGCCCACCCTGGTGGACTTCGTGGTCGGCAACGTCAAGGCACGCACGCGCATGGTTGCCCAGTACACCATCGCCGGCGCTCGCGCAGGCCTTGTGATCGGCACCGACCATGCCGCCGAGGCGGTGATGGGCTTCTTTACCAAGTTCGGTGATGGTGCCTGCGACCTGGCGCCGCTGAGCGGGCTGGTAAAGAACCAGGTACGGGCGATAGCGCGCAGCTTCGGTGCGCCGGAGTCACTGGTGGAGAAAGTACCGACTGCGGACCTGGAAGATCTGGAGCCGGGCAAGCCTGACGAGGCATCGCATGGCGTGACCTACCAGCAGATCGATGCTTTCCTGCACGGATTGCCGGTGGATCAGGAAGCGTTCGACATCATCGTCGCTACCTACCGCAAGACCCAGCACAAGCGCGAACTGCCGTTCGCTCCTTAAAAGCTTCGCGGGCACGCCCGCTCCCACAAGTACCCAAAATTCAGCATCTGTGGAGTACCTGTGGGAGCGGGCGTGCCCGCGAATAGGCCTGAGAAGCCTACACAGCCGTCATTACTTGACGACAACCTTGCCCTTCATCATCGAGATGTGGCCCGGGAAGGTGCAGAAGAAGCTGTAGTCACCACCAGCTTCCAGCTTGGAAGTGTCGAACTTCACTTCGGTTTCCTTCTCCGGCGCGCCGATCATCTTGGTGTGGGCGATGATGTTCGCGTTGTCGGCCTTGATGTAGTCCTTTTCCAGACCCTGGCTCATACCTTCGGTAGCAATGCCCTGCATGTCTGCAGTCTTGCTGATCACCAGGTTGTGGCCCATGACATTCTTCGGCAGGTTGCCGGAGTGGGTCAGTTTGACGGTGAATTCCTTGCAGCTCTTGTCGACGGTGATTTCCTTGCTGGTGTAGGACATCTGGTCAGTCGAGTCAACGGTCACCGAGCACTCGGCTGCGAAGACGGAGGCGCTGGCGAGGGTCAGCAGGGATACCGCTACAGCTTTCGCAAACATCATGAATCTCCTTGGCAGGGTTTTATCAATTGCGAGACTGCCTGAAACCGTTCAGCCCCCTGCTGATATGGGTCAAGGGGGTGTCAAGTGGCCAGCCAGTAGAATTGTTCAATGGATTGTATACAACCAATGTAAGGGCACATCATGCCCTTTTAATAGACGATGGGACAACCTCTCATTTAGGAGCAAACACAATGTCCCTTTCAAGTTTCATGAACAGCTTGCTCGCCGCCTACGCCCACGGCGCCACTGGCGCCAGCTGCGAGTTCTCCCGTCCGGAGTGAAACCGCCCTTGGAACCCACAGGCAGACGTCCTACCCTGTCACCCTGAATGACTGGAGATGAGCAATGCCTGTACGTTCCGTGTGTGTGTTCTGCGGCGCCAGCATCGGCGCCAACCCTGCCTACCGTGAAGCAGCCGTCGCGCTGGGCGAAGCCATTGCTCGCCGTGGCCTGACCCTGGTGTATGGCGGTGGCGCGGTCGGCTTGATGGGTGTGGTGGCCGACGCGGCCATGGCAGCGGGTGGCGAAGTGGTCGGGATCATCCCCGAAAGCTTGATGAATGCGGAAATCGGCCACAAGGGCCTGAGCCGCCTGGAAGTAGTCGACGGCATGCATGCGCGCAAGGCGCGCATGGCAGAGCTGAGCGACGCCTTCATCGCCCTGCCGGGTGGCCTGGGTACGCTGGAAGAGCTGTTCGAGGTGTGGACCTGGGGGCAACTGGGCTATCACGCCAAGCCACTGGGGCTGCTGGATGTGAATGGCTTCTATGAAAAACTGGGTGGGTTCCTCGACCATATCGTCGAAGAAGGATTCGTGCGGCCGCAGCATCGGGCCATGTTGCTGCTGGCCCAGCAGGCAGATGAGCTGCTGGACGGGATGGAGCGGTTCGAATCGCCGGTGCTGCCCAAGTGGGTCGGCAAGAAGCCTGATTGAACCTCAGATTTGGGGCTGCTTTGCAGCCCTTTCGCGACACAAGGCCGCTCCTACAGAAGTACGCGTTCTCCTGTAGGAGCGGCCTTGTGTCGCGAAAGGACCGCAAAGCGGTCCCAAACTGGATCAGTTAGCGAGGGATGACCGGCTGACGCGGCTTCTTGCCCTTGCCACCACCACCCTTGGCCGCTTCCTTGCGCTCCTTGGCCGCCTGTTGGTTGCGGGCAAACGCCTCGGCCTTGGCCTTCTCGCGCTTGTCCCACGGCTTGCTGCCATCGCTGCCACGCGGCGGCAGGCCGGTGTGCTGGGTGAGGATCTTCTGCTCCTTGCCCACCTTGTGGCTGCCGGCCGGGGTCGAATTCTTGCGGCGCGCGCTCTGGTACGTGTCGGTCTGCGGCTGGTGCAGCGGGATCAGCTGGTGCTTGCCCGGCCCGATCAGGTCGGCACGGCCCATGCGCTGCAAGGCTTCACGCAGCATCGGCCAGCCCTTCGGATCGTGATAGCGCAAGAACGCCTTGTGCAGACGGCGCTGCTCGTCGCTCTTGACGATCTCCACCCCTTCACTCTTGTACGTGACCTTGCGCAGCGGGTTCTTGCCCGAGTGGTACATGGCCGTGGCCGAAGCCATCGGCGACGGGTAGAACGCCTGTACCTGGTCGGCGCGGAAGCCGTTGCCCTTGAGCCACAGGGCCAGGTTCATCATGTCTTCGTCGGTGGTGCCTGGGTGGGCGGCGATGAAGTACGGGATCAGGTACTGCTCCTTGCCCGCTTCCTTCGAAAACTTCTCGAACATGCGCTTGAAGCGGTCATAGGTGCCGATGCCCGGCTTCATCATCTTGTCCAGCGGGCCACGCTCGGTGTGCTCCGGGGCAATCTTCAGATAGCCGCCAACGTGATGGGTGACCAGCTCCTTGACGTATTCCGGTGACTCCACCGCCAGGTCATAGCGCAGGCCCGAGGCGATCAGGATCTTCTTCACACCCGGCAAGGCACGGGCCTTGCGGTACAACTCGATCAGCGAGCTGTGGTCGGTGTTGAGGTTCTCGCAGATACCCGGGAACACGCAAGACGGCTTGCGGCAATGCTTCTCGATGTCGTGGCTCTTGCAGGCGATGCGGTACATGTTGGCGGTCGGGCCGCCAAGGTCGGAAACCACGCCGGTAAAGCCCGGCACCTTGTCACGCATTTCCTCGATCTCATTGAGGATCGACTCGTGGGAGCGGTTCTGGATGATGCGGCCTTCGTGCTCGGTGATCGAGCAGAAGGTGCAGCCGCCGAAGCAGCCACGCATGATGTTCACCGAGAAACGGATCATCTCGTAAGCCGGGATGCGCTCCTTGCCATAGGCCGGATGCGGAATACGCGCGTAGGGCATACCGAACACGTAGTCCATTTCCTCGGTGGTCATGGGAATGGGTGGCGGGTTGAACCACACGTCCACTTCGCCGTGCTTCTGCACCAGCGCACGGGCGTTACCCGGGTTGGTCTCCAGGTGCAGAACGCGGTTGGCGTGGGCGTAGAGCACCGGGTCGTTACGCACTTTTTCGAACGACGGCAGGCGAATCACCGACTTTTCCCGGGTGACGCTAGGGCTGTCGAGGATCTGTACGACCTTGGCTTCGTTCGGGTCTTCCTGGTCGCCCTTGGCCTGCTCGATGGCACAGGCCTGGGTGTCCTGGGTGTTCACGTACGGGTTGATGATCTTGTCGACGCGGCCCGGGCGGTCGATACGGGTGGAGTCGATCTCGAACCAGCCTTGCGGCGTGTCACGGCGCACGAAGGCGGTGCCGCGCACATCGGTGATCTGCTCGATGCTTTCACCCTGCGACAGGCGCTGGGCCACTTCAACGATGGCCCGTTCGGCGTTGCCATACAGCAGGATATCGGCGCTGGCGTCGATCAGGATCGAGTGACGAACCTTGTCCTGCCAGTAGTCATAGTGGGCGATACGACGCAGCGAGGCCTCGATGCCGCCGAGCACGATCGGTACGTGCTTGTAGGCTTCCTTGCAGCGCTGGCTGTACACCAGGCTGGCACGGTCCGGCCGCTTGCCCGCCAGGCCACCTGGGGTATAGGCGTCGTCGGAGCGGATCTTCTTGTCCGCGGTGTAGCGGTTGATCATCGAGTCCATGTTGCCGGCCGCGACGCCGAAAAACAGGTTCGGCTCGCCGAGCTTCATGAAGTCGTCTTTGGACTGCCAGTTCGGCTGGGCGATGATGCCCACACGGAAGCCCTGGGCTTCCAGCAGGCGGCCGATGATGGCCATGCCGAACGATGCGTGGTCGACGTAGGCATCACCGGTCACGATGATGATGTCGCAGGAATCCCAGCCGAGCTGATCCATCTCCTCCCTGCTCATCGGCAGGAATGGTGCTGGCCCGAAGCATTCGGCCCAGTACTTGGGATAGTCGTAGAGTGGTTTGGCTGCTTGCATGTCAGTGACCGGTTCTGGTGTGCAGGGAAATCGCGGGCGCGGAATATAGCACAAATTTTGACCAAATCCGACGGTGGTTGTCGGATTCATGATGATCGACGAAACAAAACTTCACTCCCTGTGGGAGCGGGTTTACCCGCGAATGCGGCGTAAGAGCTGACATCGCATTCGCGGCGGTTCGGCGCCCCGATAAACCCGATCCCACAGGGTTCTCGCTCAGCCCTTATTCGTCATCGTCGAAGTTGTACATGCCCGGCGCGAGGTTCTCGAAGCGGGTGTACTTGCCAATGAACGCCAGGCGCACGAAGCCGATGGGGCCGTTACGCTGTTTACCGATGATGATTTCCGCCACGCCCTTGTGCTCGGTCTCGGGGTGGTACACCTCGTCGCGGTACACGAACATGATCACGTCGGCGTCCTGCTCGATTGCACCGGATTCACGCAAGTCGGAGTTCACCGGGCGTTTGTTCGGGCGCTGCTCCAGGGAGCGGTTCAGCTGCGACAGGGCGATGACCGGGCAGTTGAATTCCTTGGCCAGGGCCTTGAGGGAGCGCGAGATCTCGGAAATCTCGTTGGTCCGGTTGTCACCGGCCGAGCCAGGAATCTGCATCAACTGCAGGTAGTCGACCATGATCATGCCGATTTCACCATGCTCACGGGCCAGGCGGCGGGTACGCGCGCGCATTTCCGAGGGGCTGATGCCGGCGGTATCGTCGATGAACAGCTTGCGATCGTTAAGCAGGTTGACCGCCGAGGTCAGCCGCGGCCAGTCGTCGTCATCGAGCTGGCCGGAACGCACCTTGGTCTGGTCGATGCGCCCAAGCGACGAAAGCATACGCATGATCAGCGATTCACCTGGCATCTCGAGGGAGAACACCAGCACTGCCTTCTCACTGCGCAGCACGGCGTTTTCCACAAGGTTCATGGCGAAGGTGGTCTTGCCCATCGACGGACGGCCCGCGACGATGATCAGGTCCGCAGCCTGCAAACCGCTGGTCTTCTCGTCGAGGTCGGTGTAACCGGTCGAGATACCGGTGATGTCGCTGTCGGAGTTGAACAACGTGTCGATACGGTCGATGGCCATGGTCAACAGTTCGTTGACCCCCACCGGGCCACCGGTCTTCGGACGCGCCTCGGCGATCTGGAAGATCTGCCGTTCGGCATCGTCGAGGATTTCTTCGGCGTTGCGCCCCTGCGGGTTGAAAGCGTTGTCGGCAATGTCGGTGCTGATGCTGATCAGCTGACGCAAGGTTGCCCGCTCGCGAATGATCGCGGCATAGGCCTTGATGTTGGCCACCGACGGGGTGTTCTTGGCCAGTTCGGCCAGGTACGCCAGGCCGCCGACCTGGGACGACAGGCCTTCCTTGTCCAGCTGCTCGTGCAGGGTCACCACGTCGAATGGCTGGTTGGCGTCGGCCAACTTGTGCACGGCACGGAAGATCAGGCGGTGGTCATGCCGGTAGAAATCGCCATCCGACACCTGGTCCAGCACCCGCTCCCAGGCATTGTTGTCCAGCATCAGGCCACCGAGCACGGCCTGTTCGGCCTCGATGGAATGCGGCGGCACCTTCAGGGCAGCGGTTTGCAGGTCGAGCTGTTCGGAGTTGGTGATCTCGTTCATGGCCACGAAAGAATTCTGGAGGATGAAAAAGACAAAGGGCACGGCCTGAATGAACAGGACCGTGCCCGATGTTAACCGGCTATCCCGTGAGGGACCACCCGTCAGCGCAGCTTAGGCAGCTACGACGACCACACGTACGGTGGCTTCAACGTCGCTGTGCAGGTGCACGGCTACGTCGTATTCGCCAACCTGACGGATGGTGCCGTTCGGCAGACGAACTTCAGCTTTAGCCACTTCAACGCCGGAGGCGGTCAGGGCGTCAGCGATGTCGTGGGTGCCGATCGAACCGAACAGCTTGCCTTCGTCGCCAGCGGTGGCAGTGATGGTCACTTCCAGCTCGGCCAGTTGGGCAGCGCGGCTTTCAGCCGACGATTTACGGTCAGCTGCTGCTTTTTCCAGCTCGGCGCGACGCTCTTCGAACGCAGCCAGGTTGGCGGCGTTGGCAACGGTGGCCTTGCCGAATGGCAGCAGGAAGTTACGGCCGTAACCAGCCTTAACTTTAACTTTGTCGCCCAGGTTGCCCAGGTTAGCGACTTTTTCCAGCAGGATCAGTTCCATTTGGTAAAACCTCTTAACTTTTAACCTTCACCGTTCGCGGAGTCTTTCCCCGGAGGGGACTTGCGACCGCGAAAATCAATCAGGCTGTCGACAATGGCCAGGACCATCAGCAACGGGTAGATCAGCTGCATGATCAGCGGCAACGTCACGTACATGCCCACCAGCCAGAAACCGGCCAGTCGCCCCTGTGCCACCAGCCCGTGCATCAAGGCGATGCCAGCCAGCACCAGAACCAGGCTCGACGCCGATGCCAGAATGATGAACTGCGAGCCGATAAACGGCGCCACCACCATTACTGCCACCAAGACCGCCATGGTCTGTTTCGGCAACTTCAGCTCGCGAAACTCGCGGCCGAAGCCTCCAGGGTTGTACAACGCTGCCTGCCAATAACGCGCCAGCACCAGGGCCAACACGCTGAACAATTGCACCGTCACTGCTGTGGAAGCGACCAGCACAGGGCGGATCAGCTCACCGGAGAGCACCGGCTCACCTTCGATTTTCGGCATGGCTTCGGCAAACGCCTTGGCCAGCACATCGAAGGTCTGCGCCAGGGCCATGTCGAGCACGAGGCTGAAAACCACGGCAAACACGGCACTGGCAACCAGCACACGGCTCCAGGGATGCTCGGCGCGCAACAGCGCCGCCAGGCCCAGGGCACCGGCAATCACCAAAAAGGTGATCGGATCGCCCATGAACCACACGGCCAGCCCGGCCAGCAGGCCGCCGGCAATGACCGTTGAAGCATCCTTGAACCCACGCCGCAGCAGCACAAGGCTGCAGGCAGCGGCACTCAACCAGAACAGCAGCGGCAGTACCGCGCTGATGACCACCACCAGGGTGGCCTGCACACGACCGCGCATGATGAAACTTGCTAACGCTCGCATGCTAGTCCCTTACTGCTTGTCGACGACCCGGTCTCAGCGGCCGTGGCTGTCGGTGTAGGGCAGCAGGGCCAGGAAGCGGGCGCGCTTGATAGCGGTAGCCAGCTGACGCTGATAACGAGCTTTGGTACCGGTGATACGGCTTGGAACGATCTTGCCGGTTTCGGATACGTAAGCTTTCAGGGTGTTGAGATCTTTGAAGTCGATCTCTTTCACGTCTTCAGCAGTGAAGCGGCAGAATTTACGACGACGGAAGAAACGTGCCATTTAATAGGCTCCTCTAAAGGTCCGTGGATTACTCGTCAGCGTTATCGCTGGAGTCGCTGTCATTGCTGTCGTCGCCGTCGGCGGATTCAGCATGCTCAGGACGCTCACGACGCTCACGGCGCTCGCTGCGGTTTTCTTCAGCCTTCAGCATCTCGGACTGGCCGGTTACGGCTTCGTCGCGACGGATGACGAGGTTACGGATAACGGCATCGTTGTAGCGGAAGTTGTCTTCCAGCTCGGCCAGGGCCTTGCCGGTGCACTCAACGTTCAGCATCACGTAGTGAGCCTTGTGAACATTGTTGATTGCGTAGGCCAGTTGACGACGGCCCCAGTCTTCCAGGCGGTGGATCTTGCCGCCATCTTCTTCGATCAGCTTGGTGTAACGCTCAACCATGCCGCCGACTTGCTCGCTCTGGTCCGGGTGAACCAGGAAGATGATTTCGTAATGACGCATGAATGCTCCTTACGGGTTAGTAGTCTGCCAGCGAATCTGGTCAGACAAGGAGTGAATGACACTGTATGTCTTGCACGGAGGGGAGGCACATGTGCGCCTGCCAGCTCGGCAAGGGGCGCAATTGTAGAGAAGGCGGGGCGCACAAGCAAGGTCACTGGTGATTATTTGAACAGCAGGAAACACTTTATTGCTGAGCTGGCATTGATCGCCTGTAGGAGCGGCCTTGCGTCGCGAAAGGGCCGCAAAGCGGCCCCAGGGTTTTTGCATCAAGATACAGATCGCCGGGACCGCTTCGCGGTCCTTTCGCTACACAAGGCCGCTCCTACAAGAGCTGGCGCACGGTCAAAGATCACCATCAGCGCTTGGCCTGACGCTGACGCACGGCCTCGAACAGGCACACGCCGGTTGCCACCGACACGTTCAGGCTGCTGACGCTACCGCTCATCGGCAATTTCACCAGGAAATCGCAATGCTCGCGGGTCAGCCGGCGCATGCCCTTGCCTTCCGCGCCCATGATCATCACCAGCGGACCTGTCAGGTCCTGCTGGTAAATCTCCTGCTCGGCCTCGCCAGCGGTACCGACCACCCACAGGCCACGCTGCTGCAGTTTCTCCAGCGTGCGCGCCAGGTTAGTCACGGCCACCAGCGGAATCACCTCCGCCGCGCCGCAGGCCACCTTGCGCACCACAGGGGTCAAGGTTGCCGACTTGTCCTTGGGCACGATCACTGCCGTGGCACCGGCTGCATCGGCGGTGCGCAGACAGGCGCCAAGGTTATGCGGGTCGGTCACGCCGTCCAGCACCAGGATCAGTGGCGGCGTTTCGCTGCGCTCGAGCAGCTCTTCGAGCATCAGCTCGCCCCACACCTGGCTCGGACTGACCTCGGCGACCACGCCCTGATGCACACCCTCGACCCAGGCATCCAGCTCACGGCGTTCGGCCTGGCCGACCGGCACGCGGTTTTCCGCAGCCAGCTCCAGCAGCGCCTGGATGCGCGGCTCACTGCGCCCTTCCGACAGCCAGATCTGCTTGACCCGCTTGGGATGGTGCTGCAGCAATGCCTGCACGGCGTGCACGCCGTAGATCTTTTCCAGCTGACTCATGACTTGCTCTTGCTCTTGCGTGGCGCACCGGACTTCGGCGGGCCTTTACGGTGCTTGGTCGGCTTGCCGGACGGCTTGCCGCCCTTGTCCGACTTGCTGCTGGCGTGGCCGCCGCTGCGCGCCTCGGTCATCAGCGCCTTTTTCATTTCACGGCTCTTGCGCACTTCGGCATTGCGCTGCACGGCATCTTTCGGGAAGTACGCCTCGGCCGTTTCGCTCTTGCGACTACGCGGTTTTGGCGTGGCCTTCGCTTCTACCGCCGGCTCGGGCTTCTCGGCGGCTGGCGCGGCAGTACCACGCCCTTTGCGACCAATCGGCGCCTTGAGCTGCTGCTCGGAGACTTCAAAGTCGATCTTGCGCTCGTCGAGGTCGACGCGCATGACCTTGACCTCGACGGTATCGCCCAGGCGGAAACTGCGCCCGGTACGCTCGCCCGACAGGCGGTGGTGCACCGGATCGAAGTGGTAGTAGTCGCCCGGCAGCGCGCTGACGTGCACGAGGCCTTCCACATAGATGTCGGTCAGTTCGACGAACAGGCCGAAACCGGTGACCGCGGTGATCACACCCGGGAAGGTTTCGCCCACGCGGTCCTTCATGAACTCGCACTTGAGCCAGTTGACCACGTCACGGGTAGCTTCGTCGGCGCGGCGCTCGGTCATCGAGCACTGCTCGCCGAGCTGTTCGAGGGCATTGACGTCGTACGGGTAGATACGCGCCTTGGGAATGCTCATGGCACCGGCACGCTTGACGTGCGGGGTATCGACCCTGGAACGGATGACGCTGCGGATGGCGCGGTGTACCAGCAGATCCGGGTAACGGCGGATCGGCGAGGTGAAGTGGGTATACGCCTCGTAGTTCAAGCCGAAGTGGCCATTGTTGTCGGTGCTGTACACCGCCTGGCTCAGCGAGCGCAGCATCACGGTCTGGATCAGATGGAAATCCGGGCGCCCGGCGATGCTTGCCAGCAGGGCCTGGTAATCCTTCGGCGACGGGTCCTTGCCCTTGTGCAGGGTCAGGCCCAGCTCGCCGAGGAAGGCGCGCAGTTTTTCCAGGCGCTCCGGCGGCGGGCCGTCGTGCACGCGGTAAAGGGCTGGTACTTCGTGCTTCTGCAGGAACGCTGCAGTGGCGACGTTGGCGGCCAGCATGCACTCCTCGATCAACTTGTGGGCATCGTTGCGCACGGTCGGGCGGATTTCCGCGATCTTGCGCTCGTCGCCGAAGATGATGCGGGTTTCCTGAGTCTCGAAGTCGATAGCGCCCCGGGCATGGCGGGCATCCAGCAGCACCTTGTACAGGTTGTACAGGTTCTTCAGGTCCGGCAGGACTTCCTTGTACTCCTCGCGCAGCGCCTTGCCCTCCCGGGTACGGGCATGCTCGAGCATGCTGCTGACCTTGTTGTAGGTCAGGCGGGCATGGGAGTGGATGACGCCTTCGTAGAACTGGTAGTCGACCATCTGGCCGGCTTTGTTCATGGTCATCTCGCAGACCATGGCCAGGCGATCGACGTGCGGGTTCAGCGAGCACAGACCGTTGGACAGCTCCTCGGGGAGCATCGGCACCACGCGCTCGGGGAAGTACACCGAGTTGCCACGCTGCTGGGCTTCGTTGTCCAGAGCCGAACCCAGGCGCACATAGCTGGAAACGTCGGCGATCGCCACATACAGGCGCCAGCCGCCAGAGAACATGCGCAGCTTGCCCAGCGGTTCGCAGTAAACGGCGTCGTCGAAGTCGCGGGCATCCTCGCCGTCGATGGTGACGAACGGCAGGTGGCGCAGGTCGATGCGCTTCTCCTTGTCCTTCTCTTCGACTTCGGAGCGGAACTTGCGCGCTTCCTTGACCACATCGTTGGGCCACACATGCGGAATGTCGTAGCTGCGCAGGGCAACGTCGATTTCCATGCCCGGCGCCATGTAGTTGCCGATCACCTCGACCACATCACCTTGGGGCTGGAAGCGCGGCGTCGGCCAGTGGGTGATCTTGATCTCGACGAACTGGCCGATCTTGGCGCCACCGTTACGCCCGGCGGTGACCAGCACTTCCTGCTGGATCTTCGGGTTGTCCGGGGTCACGTAGCCGATGCCGCCTTCTTCGAAGTAGCGGCCGACCACGCTCTCATGGGCACGGGAGATGACTTCGACCAGCACGCCTTCACGGCGGCCGCGGCGGTCGACACCCGAGACGCGGGCAAGGCCGCGGTCGCCGTCG
The DNA here is from genome assembly GCF_044748405.1 of Pseudomonas sp. NPDC089996. Taxonomy (NCBI): domain Bacteria; kingdom Pseudomonadati; phylum Pseudomonadota; class Gammaproteobacteria; order Pseudomonadales; family Pseudomonadaceae; genus Pseudomonas; species Pseudomonas sp. NPDC089996. Next base: position 112,405 of record NZ_JBIVGA010000004.1, read on the forward strand.
AATACCAGGCGCATCTGCGACGGGCTGAGGAACAAGTCGTCGCTGCCGTCATCCGGGATAAGGAAGCCGAAGCCGTCACGGTGGCCGGAGACACGGCCGCAGATCAGGTCCAGCTTGTCTACCGGGGCATAGGTGCCACGCCGGGTATAGATAAGCTGGCCGTCACGCTCCATGGCACGCAGCCGGCGGCGCAGGGCTTCGATCTGGTCTTCTTCATGAAGACCGAACTCTGCCGCCAGCTCCTCGCGCGCGGCCGGTTCGCCACGGTCGGCAAGGCGCTGCAGGATCAGCTCACGGCTGGGAATGGGGTTGTCGTATTTTTCCGCTTCGCGAGCGGCCTCGGGATCGAGGGATTGCCAATCGGCCATCAGAAGGGGTTCACCTTGGGGTATATAGATATGAATTCTGGCATGTGCGTATTGAAACCGGAAATGTCAGCCTTGGACAGCCCCCGCTGCTGGGTATAGAGAGGGGCAATAGGCCTTCGGAATCAACAAGTTGAATTTTTTGAAAAATTTTTTGCTTGGGGGGTTTACAGCCCCTCGGACCGTCCGTATAGTGCGCACCACAACGACGGACAAGCCCGAAGTTGTAGTAGAGATGAGCGGCGCTGTAAAGCATCTTTTATCTCGAATGTGTGCCCAGGTGGCGGAATTGGTAGACGCGCTGGTTTCAGGTATCAGTGACCGCAAGGTCGTGGAAGTTCGAGTCTTCTCCTGGGCACCAAGTATTTCAAGTAACAGATGACCAAGGATCTGTTACTACTGTGTGAAAGCGAACGATAGTCGCCTTCTGCAGATGATGTAAAGCTTTGCCCAGGTGGCGGAATTGGTAGACGCGCTGGTTTCAGGTATCAGTGACTTAACGGTCGTGGAAGTTCGAGTCTTCTCCTGGGCACCATACTAAAACCCACTAGCTTGCTAGTGGGTTTTTTCTTGCCTGCGTTTTTTGCATCCGCTTCACCCCTCGCCGGCATCACACGTTTGTCTGACCATGAATTTCTCGTCACCCGGCCACTTGAGAAACGATTTCGTTTACCATTGTTTCCGAATATGTAGCCGTAAGCGAGGAAGTACCCGCATGACGATCCGCCCGCAACCGCTGATGCGCACCCTGGCCGCCGCAGTTCTGAGCCTGGTGATCGGCGCTCCGGCCGCCCTGGCAGACGAACCGGTCACGCTGACCATGTACAACGGCCAGCACAAGGAAATCGGCGAAGCCATTGCCAAGGCCTACGAGGCCAAGACCGGCATCCACATCAACATCCGCAAGGGCAGCAGCAACCAGCTGGCCAGCCAGATCATCGAGGAAGGCGACCGCTCGCCGGCCGACATCATCTACACCGAAGAGTCCCCGCCCCTGAACAACCTGGGCGAGCTGGGCCTGCTGGCGAAGATCGACGACGCCACCCTGAACATGCTGCCCAAGGAATACGTCGGCGCAAACGGCACCTGGATGGGCGTGACCGCGCGCACCCGCGTGGTGGTATTCAACCCGAAGAAAATCGACGAAAAAGACCTGCCGACCACCGTCATGGATTTCGCCAATCCGGAATGGGAAGGCCGTGTCGGCTTCGTGCCGACCAGTGGGGCATTCCAGGAACAGGCCGTCGCCATCCTTAAGATGCACGGGCGTGAAGCCACCGAAGAATGGCTGACCGGCCTGAAAGCCTTCGGCAAGACCTACACCAACAACATGGTCGCACTGAAGGCCGTGGAAAAAGGCGAAGTCGCTGCCGTACTCGTTAACAACTACTACTGGTACGCCCTGGAGCGCGAGCGCGGCAAGCTGGATTCCAAGCTGTACTACCTGGCCGACGGCGACGCTGGCAACCTGGTGACCATCTCTGGTGCTGCCGCAGTCAAGGCCAGCAAGCACCCGAAAGAAGCCCAGGCGCTGCTCAACTGGATGGCCAGCGAAGAAGGCCAGCGCGTGATCACTCAGACCACCGCCGAGTACCCGCTGCACAAAGGCATGGTCTCCGACCGCGGCCTGAAGCCGTTCGAAGACCTGCGCCCGCCAAAAATCTCGCCAGCCGACCTGGGCAATGCCGAGGAAGCGCTGGAGCTTGAGCGCGAGGTCGGTTTGCTCTGATGACCGCCGCCCTGTCCGAGCCGGTACCGGTACGCTTCGTACCGCGCCGCAAGCGCCCCTCGATCTGGGTGCTGCTGCCTGTGCTGTTCCTGGTGGCAATGAGCTTGCTGCCTTTGCTGTACGTCGCCATGAAAGCCTGGGAAGCCGGCTGGCGCGAAGCCCTGCACCTGCTTTGGCGCCCGTTCGTCTGGGGGCTGATGAAGAACACCCTGATGCTGATGGCCGGGGTGACGCTGGCGTGCATGGTGGTCGGCCTGGCCCTGGCCTGGCTGCTCGAGCGCAGCAACCTGCCCGGCCGCCGGCTGTGGGGCGTGGTGCTGTGCCTGCCATTCGCCGTACCGTCGTTCGTCAGCAGCTTCACCTGGGTGTCGCTGAGCTCGGACTTCGAAGGCCTTGGCGGGGCAATCCTGGTCATGGCATTGTCCAAGTACCCGCTGGTGTTCCTGCCGGTGGCCGCCACCCTGCGCAACCTCGATACGTCGCTGGAAGAGTCGGCACGTACCTTGGGTTACAGCCGCTGGGGCGTGTTCCGCAAGATCACCCTGCCACTGCTGTGGCCGTCGATGCTTGGCGGCGCTCTGCTGATCGCCCTGCACATGCTGGTCGAGTTCGGCGCGCTGTCGATCCTCGGCCTGCAGACCTTCACCACGGCGATCTACCAGCAATTCGAACTGGAGTTCAGCAACGCCAATGCGGCGATGCTCTCGGCCGTGCTGTTGGCGCTCTGCCTGCTGATGCTGTGGCTGGAGCTGCGTGTACGCGGCAAGGCCCGCCATGTGCGGATCGGCCAGGGCGTGGCACGCCGCGGGCAGCCGGTGCGCCTGCGGGGCTGGATGCCGTTGGCGCAACTGTTCTGCCTGGGCCTGGCGATTCTTGGCAGCGGTATTCCGCTGGCCATGCTGGGTTACTGGCTGAGCGTGGGTTCGTCGGCAGCCTTCCCGGTGGCAGCGATCAGCAAGGCACTGCTGACTTCGCTGTCGGTGTCGCTGGGTGGTGCAGGCGTCTGCGTGCTACTGGCGCTGCCGGTGAGCTTTCTGGTGGTGCGCTACAAAGGCCGCCTGGCGATCTGGGCCGAGCGCCTGCCGTACCTGTTGCACGCCCTGCCCGGACTGGTGATTGCGCTGACGCTGGTGGTGTTCTCGCTGCACTACGTGCCAGCGCTGTACCAGACCACCGCACTGTTGCTACTGGCCTATGCGCTGCTGTTCCTGCCGCTGGCACAGGCACCGGTGCGTACCGCGCTGAACAAGGCCTCACCAACACTCGAAGAAGCAGCCCGCACCTTGGGCGCCAGCAGCTTCGCAGCGTTCTGCCGGGTGACCTTGCCGATTATCTTCCCGGCGCTGGCGGCGGCGTTTGCACTGGTGTTTCTTGATGCCATGAAGGAGCTTACCGCCACCCTGCTGCTCAGCCCGACTGGCATGACCACCCTGGCCACAGAGGTCTGGGCGCATACCGCCAACGTCGAGTTTGCGGCGGCGGCGCCATATGCGGCGCTGTTGATTGTGGTATCGGGCTTGCCGGTGTATTTGCTGACTACGCGGATGTATTTGAACAAGGCTTGAGAATGAATCCAGGCTGGTGAGCAGCCTGGATTTCCGAACGACCCATGCGTTTACCTCCAGTACTCTATCCAAACAAAAAACAGCACAATCAGTGCAATCAGGCAAATTTGTACAGACCACAAGCGGACTAACAGCTTTTGCAGGTCGACGGGAGTCTTAGCAAGGTCATCGCTATCTAATAAACCCTTTCGAACGCTAAAATACCTCATAGATAGCATTGCAGAAATTGACCCTAGCCGCATGACTTTCCCCGGCAGCCCAGTATGAGCATATATTTCTCTGTTCACAGCCACCATTCGGCTATTTGACAAGGCTGACTCGACACGGTCCAGATATCGATGCGCAACGAACATCCATACACCTAACATCAAAAACGGCGAAATAATTACAATCACACCAAGAACTGCCATATGCAAATTACTCATCGCACTACCTCATACAAAATCTCCCCTACTCTTTCTCCCAACACTTCGCCAAACTCACCGCCAGCAATACCTCCAGCCGCGCCCCCAATACCACGCATGCAAAAGTTGCCGTTCCACTGGTGGGGATACCTGCAGCAACACAAGCTATTGGCCCTAGTACGCCCCCGACTTTCCCACCAATTCCTCCTAGCCCCAATCCCGCAAGTAGCGAATTTCTCTCGACATACTTAGCCTTTCTACATTCTTCCTCCCTCCCAAGCACGCAAGCGTTACGAATCGACAATTCGGTTGACGCCACTTCAAGCGCCATCCCTAAATACGTACCTTTTTTCACACAATTAGCCGCCCTTGCCACGCCAATATCTTTTCTGCATACCCTTTAATCTCACCACCGTGAAGAAATCTTTTGGTGGATATATCCAGCGCATGCTTGATTTTACCCCGACTGCGCAACCCTGCCCCATACGCAGCCATACTATCTAGCTGCGCTTCCAACTTCAAAAACAACGCTGTACGCTTCGAGTAAAATTCATCACGAGCCCTCAACGTGCCCTGACGCAAATAATCTCGGTGCAGCTGTTCTATCTCTTCTAACGTTTTCTTGATAGCTTCAAGATGCTTACTCCAAGCATCACTAGCTGTGCCAGCACCGATGGAAGCGCGGGCCAGAAGGCTCTGCAGCAGCTCAAAATTCTCCAGAAGAAACCCGTCAAACCCACCGCCGTTCAATTCGATGTCAAGGTGGATACTTAACGCCTTACCCATGAGAAATGCCTCATGAGCAGTACAGGACGGCGTGCTTGGGTCACCAACGATTATCAGTTCACCAGGGAAAACAACAGTGTTGACGATATGCGCATTCAACACATCAAACTTGGCCTGCTGACTCCCGTTCATGGGTGTATCGGCCTTCAGCGACTCATAGGACTGCGCTTTTGGATTAATGTAGCTACGTGCCTCGGACATGGTCGCACCTCACGCGTACTTCTTGTTATTGATGCGATCCCAACCCCCGGTGATGTTGCCACCGGCGCTGCCATCGAAGCGTTTCTGCCGCGTGTAGGTGGTCTTGATGCGTCCGTAGTTCAGCTGCACGATTTCCATAGGCACCCCAGCTCTGGCACTCTGGGCGTAGTCGGCGATAATCACTTCTTCGAGGACGACCTCGTAGTATTTGAGCTTGTCGCCACCGGCGCGGCAGACCACCAGCTTCACTTCCTTCAGGTGCTGACCGGCACAGCTGGCTTCCAGCAGCTTGCAGCTGGCGCTGTCCAGGTGCTTGGTGAAGGAGAAATTGGTGAGGGTGGTACGGCCTGATGATGCGCCGCCCGCAGAGCTGGCAGTGGCAGAGGTACCCTGGTTGACACCGAACTTGTAGCCAGCAATCTCGATCCAGTTAGGGAACTGCTCGTCCAGTGCTTCGCCAGTAATTTCCGCGATTTGAATATAAGCATCGAAAGCCATGCTTACCTCTCCTTGGTAAAGATTGGGCTGAATAACGACGACAGTCGACTTCGCCGTTGTTAGGCTGCCTTGAAGGAAAACAGCAGATAAGGCTGAGCGTCTCCAGGCCCAATCGACACTAGCTATCAGTTTTTATGCGCGCAATGAAAATCTATCTACCAAGAAGACTTTGGGAAATTTCCTACAACTTTGGCGTTGATAGCGACTTGATCTTGTAAATCAATGTTTCCCAACGATCTGATCACCGGCCGGGAAAATCTTAGAACGTGAACCCGATGGCGCTCAGGGGCCGGGGATGGGAAGCAGTTTCGCAATGTATCGCGAAAGGGCTACTTGGCAACCCTTGAGCTTGTGCATCAAGGCTGACATTGCCGGGGTCGCTTCGCGACCCATCGCCGGCAAGCGCGGCTCCCACAGGGGGGCCTCGCCAACTTTGCGCAAATACAGTTGCTCTCACACAGGCACCGCGCAGTCGTCATGCTCTGAACTGGCCCAGACTGGCACGCAGCTGCGCTGCCAGGCCATCCAGCACCTTGCTGCTGGCGGTGGTCTGCATCACCACTTCGGCCGAGCGTTCAGCCTGGGCATGGATGTTCTCCACCCGTCCACGCACGGCCTGTGCGCCGTGGGCTTGCTGCTCGGCGGCGTGGGTCGCCAGGCCGATGGCCGCATGCACCTGCTCCACCGCAGCCTGCACTGACTGCTGGCGGCGCTCGTTGTCACGTAGCACCAACAGCCCTTCGCTGGCCTTGAGCCCCGCCTGACTGATGGTCGCCACCGCCTCCTTGGCACCTTTCTGCAGCGCGGCGATGTGCGCCTGAATGTCGCCGGTAGAGCTCTGGGTCTTGCTCGCCAGCGCGCGCACCTCATCGGCCACTACGGCAAACCCGCGCCCCGTCTCGCCAGCGCGTGCAGCCTCGATTGCAGCATTGAGGGCGAGCAGGTTGGTCTGCTCGGCAATGCCATGGATGACCGTGAGTACCACCTCGATCTGCTCGCTCTGCTTGGCCAGACGCTCGATCACCTGCGAGCCCGTCTCGACCTGACCGGCCAGGTTCTCGATCAGGCTCGCCAGCTGCGTCGAGGAACGGCTGTTCTCGTCGGTTGCCTGGCGAATGTCCACCACCTGCTGTAATGCCGCCTGCATGGCATGGCTCTCAGCCTGAGCCTCGTCAGCCATGCTCGACAGGTCGCGCAGGCTGGCGGCCACTTCGTCACGCTGCAGCGCCGCTGCGGCATCGGCGCCGGCATTGCGCTGGGCCATCGCGCCGATCTCGATACCGGTGCGCTGAGCCACCTCACCCGCCTCGCGGACGATGGGCTGCAGCTTGTCGACGAAGCGGTTGACCGCCGAGGCCATGTCACCGATCTCGTCGCGGCTGTCGAGGGTCACGCGTTTGGTCAAGTCGCCTTCGCCGGCGGCCAAGTCGTTGAGCGCAACGATCAGCAGGCGCAGCTTGCTGAGCACCTGGCGCCCCAGCACCAGGGCCACCACCAGCAACACGCCAAGGCCGACCACCACCAGGCCCAGGCCGATTCGCCAGCGCAGTTCGGCAGCCGCATCGCGCACGGTTTGCGCGGTATTGGCCTGCATCGCAGTGGCGCTGGCCTGCGCGGTTTCCAGGCGCTCGCGCAAGGCCTTGCCACTGTCGGCCGCCGCAGCGCCCAGGCTATCGCCGACCAGTTGCTCGCCACTGGCGATCAGGGCATTGAAGCGCTGGTCGAGGGCCTTGAGCGCCTGGTCGACGCCGGCCGTGGACACACCCATCAGGACTTTGCCGATCTCGGCACCATTGGGATTGATCGAGGCTTCGACGAAATACACCGATGGATCGCGGCGCGCGGCGTCGAGCACCTTGTCCAGCGTCCGCTCGCCCTGCCCCCTCTCGATCAGCGCCTGGTTGATCGGGTTCTGCCGGTTCAGGTAACGAGTCAGGTGCTGGCCCTGGGCGTCGTCGTAGATCACGAACAGCACATTAGGGTTGCGCTGTGCGCGGCGCGCAAAGTCGGAAAGCGTCGGCACATCGTTGTCCCATATCGCCCGTGGGGCGACAGAGGCCAGCAGCTGCGCCATGTCGTTGGCCGAGTCCTTGAGGTTTTGCTCCAGGGTGGCGCGCAATTGCTTCTGCTCGTCCTGCAGACGAGTGGACAGGCCGGCACTGAGCCGCTGGCGAGTGCTACTGGAAAGGCTTTCCAGCCCCCCGCGAACATCCTGGCCCGCCTGCTCCAGCTCACCGGCGAGCTGGCGGCTATCGTTGCCAAGCCGTTCACCCAGGTCGGCCTCCAGCGCAGTCACTGTGTTGCGGGTCAGCGCAACGGCAACCAGCACTTGCACCAAAAGGGCGATACCAAGGGCAACAAACACAGGCCGCAAGAGGCGGCTTCGTAACAGTGAAAGGATGGCAGACACGGTGGAACCCTCGTGTTTTCTGGCGCCACTATTCTGATGGCATCTACAGAAACTTCTTACAGCAAGGGTTGTGCCGTACACAGCAGGGATAAACGCCAAGGTCTAGCAATGGGACTCTCCACAGGAATCGCGAAATTTCAGGGCTTGCACAGTACCTGTGGGTGCGGGTTTACCCGCGAATGGGCCGACATTGGCAAACTCCAGAAATGAAAACGCCGCGGTCCTTTTCAGGACCGCGGCGTCAGATCAGCCTGGAGGGCAGATCAGGCGAACGGATGACGCAGGACGATGGTCTCGTTGCGGTCCGGGCCGGTCGAAATGATGTCGATCGGCGCGCCGACCAGCTCTTCGATGCGCTTGATGTAGTTACGCGCAGCTTGCGGCAGCGCTTCCAGGGTTTTCACGCCCAGGGTCGATTCGCTCCAGCCTGGCATCTCTTCGTACACCGGCTCCAGGCCGATGTAGCTGTCGGCATCGGAAGGCGCGTCGATGACGGCACCGTTCTCGTTCTTGTAGCCAACGCAGATGTTGATGGTTTCCAGGCCGTCCAGCACGTCCAGCTTGGTCAGGCAGATGCCCGAGATGCTGTTGACGTCGATGGCGCGACGCAGGATGACGGCATCGAACCAGCCGCAACGACGGGCACGGCCGGTGGTCGAACCGAACTCGTGGCCACGCTTGGCCAGGGTGGCGCCGGTCTCGTCGAACAGTTCGGTCGGGAACGGACCGGAACCGACGCGCGTGGTGTAGGCCTTGGTGATACCCAGGATGTAGTCCAGGTACATCGGGCCAACGCCGGAACCAGTGGAGATGCCGCCAGCGGTGGTGTTGGAGCTGGTAACGTACGGGTAGGTACCGTGGTCGATGTCCAGCAGCGAACCTTGGGCGCCTTCGAACATGATGTCCTTGCCGGCGCGGCGCAGGTTGTGCAGCTCGGCGGTGACATCGAGCATCATCGGCTTGAGCTGTTCGGCGTAGGCCATGCACTCGTCCAGGGTCTGCTGGAAGTCGATGGCCGGCTCTTTGTAATAGTTCACCAGCTGGAAGTTGTGGTAGTCCAGCAGCTCACCCAGCTTGGCGGCGAAACGCTCGCGGTGGAACAGGTCGCCAACGCGCAGGCCGCGGCGTGCGACCTTGTCTTCGTAGGCTGGGCCGATGCCGCGGCCGGTGGTGCCGATCTTGGCTTCGCCACGGGCCTTTTCACGTGCCTGGTCAAGGGCAACGTGGTACGACAGGATCAGCGGAGCAGCCGGGGAAATGCGCAGGCGCTCGCGCACCGGTACGCCCTTCTCTTCCAGCTTGGTGATTTCACGCATCAGGGCGTCCGGAGCAACGACTACGCCGTTGCCGATCAGGCACTGTACGCCTTCGCGCAGGATGCCCGAGGGAATCAGGTGCAGAACGGTCTTTTCACCGTTGATCACCAGGGTGTGGCCCGCGTTGTGGCCACCCTGGTAGCGCACTACTGCGGCAGCATGTTCGGTCAGCAGATCGACGATCTTGCCTTTGCCCTCATCACCCCACTGGGTGCCCAGGACGACGACATTCTTACCCATTACATTGTTCCTCATTCACGCAAACTTGGTTGCCGGCCTTTGCCGACGCAGAAACTCACTGGGCCAGCGGCAGAACCTGCCAGCGCCCGTCTTGCTGAATCAATTGCCGATCACAATCCGCCTCGAGAGCAGCACTCAACGGCTGGCCAGGCAGAGCCTGGACCACACGCTGGCCCTCGTTGCGCAACTGGCAGACCTGCTGCCAGAGGGCCGCGTCGCCACTGTCCGGCATCCAGATGCCGCCAGTTGGCAATACGACCTCCGCTCGCCCCAGTGTGACCAGGGTCTTCAAATCCGTGGAGAAACCGGTGGCCGGGCGTGCCCGGCCAAAGTCGGCGCCGATGTCGTCATAGCGGCCGCCCTGGGCGATCGACTGACCTTCGCCCGGCACGAACACGGCGAACACCACGCCGGTGTGATAGTTGTAGCCGCGCAGTTCGCCGAGGTCGAAATACAATGGCAGCTCGGGGTAGCGCGACGCCAGGCGATCGGCGATCGCCAGCAGGTCGTCGAGCGCCGCCAGCACGCTGGCCGGGGCACGGCCCAGGCGCACGCGGGCTTCGGCCAGCACTTCACGGCCACCGCACAGTTCGACCAGGGCGCGCAGCATGTTGCCCAGGTCCTTGGGCAGGTCGGCGGTCAGCGCCTGTACTTCGTCGACGGACTTGCGCTGCAGGGCGTCGAACAGCTGCTGCTCGACGGCACCCGACAGGCCGGCGGCACGGGCCAGGCCGCGGTAGATACCGACATGACCAAGGTCCATGTGCACATCGGCAACATCGGTCAGCTGCAGCGTCGCGAGCATCAGGCTGATGACCTCGACGTCGCTGGTCGGGCTGGCATCGCCATACAGCTCGGCGCCCAGCTGAATCGGGCTGCGCGAGGTGGACAGGGCACGCGGCTGCGCGTGCAGCACGCTGCCGGCGTAGCACAGGCGGCTCGGACCTTCACGGCGCAGGGTGTGGGCGTCGATGCGCGCTACCTGCGGGGTGAAGTCGGCGCGGAAGCCCATCAGGCGGCCCGACTGCGGGTCGACCACCTTGAAGGTGCGCTGATCCAGGTCCTGGCCGGCGCCGGTGAGCAGCGACTCCAGGTACTCGATATGCGGGGTGACGACCAGTTCGTAGCCCCAACTCTGGAACAGGTCCAACACCTGGCGGCGCGCGATCTCGATGCGCGCAGCCTCAGGTGGCAGTACTTCCTCGATGCCATCTGGCAGCAGCCAGCGGTCTACCGTTGCCATTACGCCTTTTCCCCTCTGGTCCGGGCGGCTTGCCAGCAGGCGAGCCGTCAGTAAAGCCGGTATCGCGCACAGCAGCGGGCAGCACTGATCCCAGCGCAGCCACCGTACCCGACACCCTCGAATTGCCTTGCGAGCTGACCAAACCGTCAACTGGCGCTTTGCCAATCAACCTTGCAGACGCAAAAAAGCCGGGAAATTTCCCGGCTGCCTCATCATACACCCCTTTTCATTCAGGATGCACCCCGCCTGGTGTTTTAGCTGCCAGGCGGGGCGCCGCTGCATGAATATCAGGGCCTGAACATCAAGGCTTGCTCTTGTCCAGGAAGCGGAAGAACTCGTTCTTCGCGTCCAGAACCAGCACGTCGCCCTTGTTCGAGAAGCTTTCGCGGTACGCCTGCAGGCTACGGTAGAACGCATAGAAATCGGCGTCCTGGGTGTAGGCCTTGGCGTAGATGGCTGCCGACTGGGCATCGCCATCACCACGGGTCTCTTCCGCTTCGCGGTAGGCTTCGGCCAGCAGCACACGGCGTTGACGGTCGGCATCGGCGCGAATACCTTCGGCCAACTCGTTACCTTTGGCGCGATGCTCGCGGGCTTCACGCTCACGCTCGGTGCTCATGCGGTCGAACACGCTGCGGTTGACTTCCTTCGGCAGGTCGATGGCCTTGACGCGCACGTCGATGACCTCGATACCCAGCTCCTTGCTGGCCATGCGGTTCAGCGATGCGGTGATGTCAGCCATCAACGCGTCACGTTCACCGGAAACCACCTCGTGCAGGGTACGTTTACCGAACTGGTCACGCAGGCCGCTTTCCAGGCGGCGCGACAGACGCTCGTCGGCGATCTGCTTCATGCCGGAAGTGGCGGTGTAGAAGCGCTCGGCATCCTTGACGCGCCACTTGGCGTAGGCGTCGACCATCACCGCCTTCTTCTCCAGGGTCAGGAACCGCTGGGTCGGGGCGTCGAGGGTCATCAGGCGTGCGTCGAACTTGCGTACCTGGTTCACGTACGGAATCTTCACGTGCAGGCCCGGCTGGACATCCGCCTGGACCACCTTACCGAAGCGCAGCATTACCGCACGTTCGGTCTGGGACACGATGTAGAAGCTGTTCCAGGCCACGATGGCCAGAACCACGGCGGCGATCAGGGCGATCAGCGATCGGTTGCTCATCAGCGGCTCTCCCTAGTACGCAGTGGCGGCTGTTGCTGTTGCAGGTCCTGCGCCGCACGCGAGGCCGCATCGTTGACCGACGGGCTGACGCTGGTGCTCGGCGCGGCCGCGTTGCGGCTGCCTTCGACCATCTTGTCCAGTGGCAGGTAGAGCAGGTTGTTCTGCCCGTCCTTGGCCGTGACCAGGACCTTGCTCGAATTGCTGTAGACCTCTTGCATGGTCTCCAGGTACAGGCGCTGACGGGTCACGTCGGGTGCCTTGCGGTACTCGCCGACCAGTTTGGTGAAGCGGTCGGCCTCACCCTTGGCGCGGGCGATGACTTCGTCACGGTAGCCGTTGGCGTCCTCGATGATGCGCTGCGCCTGACCACGGGCTTCCGGCACCACGCCATTGGCGTAGGACTCGGCCTGGTTGCGGGCACGTTGCTCGTCTTCACGGGCGCGGATCACGTCGTCGAAGGCTTCCTGCACTTCACGCGGGGCTGCCGCGCTCTGTACGTTGACCTGGGTGACGGTGATACCGGTGCGGTAGTTGTCGAGGAAGCGCTGCAGGCGTTCGCGGATATCCACGGCCATCTGCTCACGGCCTTCGGTCAACACCTGGTCCATCGAGGTGGAACCCACCACGTGGCGCAGGGCGCTGTCGGTCGCATGCTGCAGGCTGACCTCAGGCTGGTCGACGTTGAGCACGAAGTCCTGCAGGTTGCTGATCTTGTACTGGACGGTCAGAGGCACCTCGACGATGTTCTCGTCTTCAGTGAGCATCTGGCCCTGCTTGGTGTAGGCACGCTCGCGCGTGACGTTTTCCATGTACTTGCGATCGATTGGCGGGAAGTAGATGTTCAGGCCGGGACCGACCGTCTCATAGTACTTGCCGAAGCGCAGCACCACGGCCTGCTCCTGCTCGTCGACCACATACACGGCGCTGTACAGCCAGATTGCAGCAAGCACCACCAGGCCGATGCCCAGCAGGCCGTAGCCGCCACCCTTGCCGACATTGCGGTCACCGCCGCCACGTTTCTTGCCACTGCCGAACATGCCGTTCAGGCTGTCCTGCAGCTTGCGGAAGGCCTCGTCCAGATCCGGCGGACCCTTCTTGTCGCCACCACCGCCGCCACCGCGACGGCCGCCCCAGGGATCCTGATTGTTCGAGTTGCCACCCGGCTCGTTCCAAGCCATAGCGCTCTCCATCTGATAAAGCAAAGACGCGCCCACGGCGCGCCGTCCAATGCTACAGAATGCCTGCCACTGCTGCCCGGCGACCTCACCGGGCATTTATTGCAAAGTGTGTTGCTCGACAAACACTTGCGGCTCCATGCCTTCACGACTGACCAGGCGATTCAACTCGACCCTGGGCAGGCGAACACTCAGCAGGCTGCGCCCTTCTTCGTCATGCTCTTCACTCCGCACGGCACCCAGGGCAAAGAATTGCGCGCGCAAGCGGGCAAAACGCTGCTCCAGACACAGGGTGCCGACAAACAGATCATCCCCCAACAACTCGGCAATCGCCCGGCCGACCAGCTCCAGGCCACGTCCATCTCGTGCCGACACCCAGACCCGCTGCGGTTTGCCATCGGCATCGCGCTGAATCTGCGGCTCGACATCTTCAAGCAGGTCGAGTTTGTTATAGACCTCGAGGATCGGCAAGCCTTCAGCACCGATCTCTCCCAACACGGCCAGCACTTGCTCGATCTGCTCCATGCGCTCTGGCTCATGGGCGTCGATCACATGCAGCAACAGGTCCGAGTTGCTCGATTCTTCGAGCGTAGCCCGAAATGCCTCGACCAGCTTGTGCGGCAGGTGGCGAATGAAGCCCACGGTGTCTGCCAGCACGATCGGGCCCAGGTCGGCCAGTTCGAGCCGGCGCAAGGTCGGGTCGAGCGTGGCGAACAGCTGGTCGGCCGCGTAAACCTCGGATTCGGTCAGCGCATTGAACAGTGTCGACTTGCCGGCGTTGGTATAACCCACCAGCGACACCGAAGGAATATCCGCGCGCTTGCGGCCACGGCGGGCCTGCTCGCGCTGGCTGCGCACCTTTTCCAGGCGCCCCTTGATCTGGCGGATACGTACCCGCAGCAGGCGGCGGTCGGTTTCCAGCTGGGTTTCGCCCGGGCCGCGCAGGCCGATACCACCCTTCTGCCGCTCGAGGTGGGTCCAGCCGCGCACCAGCCGCGTGCTCATGTGGTCGAGCTGGGCCAGTTCGACCTGCAGCTTGCCTTCATGGGTACGCGCCCGCTGGGCGAAGATGTCGAGGATCAACCCGGTACGGTCGAGCACGCGACACTCAAAGACGCGCTCGAGGTTGCGTTCCTGACTGGGCGTGAGGGTGTGATTGAAAATCACCAGGTCTACCTGCTCGGCTTTGACCAGGTCGCGCAACTCCTCGACCTTGCCGCTGCCAATCAGGTATTTGGCCGTAGGCTGATGCCTGGCTACCGTGGCCAACGAAACGATGTCGGCTCCGGCCGACAGTGCCAGTTCCTGAAACTCCTGCGGGTCTTCGCGCGCCTCAGGGTTCTGACCTTCCAAGTGAACGAGCAACGCCCGCTCACCACCACCGTGGCGCTCAAAGAACAATGCAGGCTCCTATCAGGCGTTGCCTGGCTCGCTGTCGCCGTGTTCGCTATCGGTCGGGCTTGGCAGGCGGACTGGACGGGCCGGTACCACGGTCGAGATGGCGTGCTTGTAGACCATCTGGCTGACGGTGTTCTTCAGCAGCACCACGAACTGGTCGAACGATTCAATCGAGCCCTGCAGCTTGATCCCGTTGACCAGATAGATCGATACCGGGACCTTTTCCTTTCTCAGTTGATTCAAGTAAGGGTCTTGTAGCGAATGCCCTTTTGACATATGCCGCACTCCTGTAAGGATAAATAATAGAAAATCAGAAAAATTGATAAGTCAGGCCGCCCCTTCGCAAGAATAGACGGCTATCAGCAGGGACTCAGCTCAATATGGAGACGGCCCCAAGGTATTTCAAGGTGCGGGACAGATTGTCGCAGGCCAGGCTGTCGAGCCAGTGCACGTCAGGCCAGCCACGCAACCAGGTGAACTGCCGCTTGGCCAGTTGCCGAGTGGCAATGATACCGCGTTCTCGCATCTCATTCTCAGTCAGCTTGCCGTCGAGGTAGTCCCAGACCTGTCGATACCCCACTGCCCGTATAGACGGCAGCCCGGCGTGCAAGTCACTTCTGGCTCGCAGCGATCGGACCTCATCGACAAAGCCCTGTTCCAGCATCTGCGAAAATCGTAGCGCAATTCGCTTGTGCAAAATGTGACGATCGGCAGGCGCAATGGCCAAACTCGCGACAGTATAGGGCAAATGCCCGCCAGCGCCCGCGTCTGCGCCGCTACTTTCCGCGAATTGACGCTGGCGATGGGCTGTCATGCTCTGGCCACTCACCCGGTACACCTCCAGCGCCCGGATCAACCGCTGCGGGTCATTGGGGTGGATGCGCGCCGCCGACTCCGGGTCGACTTGCGCCAGTTGCCGGTGCAACTCGGCCAGCCCCAGCGCCTCGGCCTCTGCCTCGAGCGCTGCGCGCACGGCAGCATCGGCCGCCGGCATGTCCGCCAGGCCCTCGATCAGTGCCTTGTAATAGAGCATGGTGCCGCCGACCAGCAGCGGAATCTTGCCTCGGGCGGTGATATCGGCCATCGCTTCCAGGGCATCGGCGCGAAACTGCGCGGCCGAGTAGCTCTCGGCCGGGTCGCGGATGTCGATCAGCCGGTGCGGGTAGGCGGCCAGAACTTCTTTGGAAGGTTTGGCCGAGCCGATGTCCAGGCCGCGATAGACCAGCGCCGAGTCGACACTGATCAGCTCGCAAGGCAGGACCTTGGTCAGCTCGATGGCGAGGTCGGTCTTGCCGGCTGCCGTCGGGCCCATGAGGAATATCGCAGGGGGCTTGCCGCTCATGTCATCGACCGCGCAGGAATAGTTTGTCCAGATCGTCCAGGCCCATCTGGGTCCAGGTCGGACGCCCGTGGTTGCACTGGCCGCTGCGCTCGGTGTTTTCCATATCCCGCAGCAGGGCATTCATTTCGGGGATGGCCAGGCGCCGGTTGGCGCGCACCGCGCCGTGGCAGGCCATGGTGCCGAGCAGTTCGTTGAGGTGTGCCTGGATGCGGTCGCTGGTGCCGTATTCCATCAGGTCGGCGAGTACATCCTGCACCAGGCGATTGGCCTCGGCTTGCTTGAGCAGCGCCGGGATCTGGCGGATCGCCAGCGTTTCAGGACCCAGGCGCTGCAGTTCGAAGCCCAGGCGCTGGAACCACTGGCCATGCTCTTCGGCACAATCGGCCTCGCGCTGGCTCAGCGCCAGGGTTTCCGGCACCAGCAGCGGCTGGCCGCTGAGGCCTTCGCTGGCCATGGCCACTTTGAGGCGCTCGTACATGATGCGCTCGTGGGCCGCATGCATGTCCACCAGCACCAGGCCAATAGCGTTCTCGGCAAGGATGTAGATGCCCTTGAGCTGCGCCAGGGCATAGCCCAGCGGCGGGATGTCGCCCTGGCTTTCCGGCAGCGCGGAAGGGGCTGACGCGCCCTCGCTCAGCGGCTTGTAGAACTCGCGGTAGACCGCCTGGGACTCGGCGGCCGGCAACGGCTGCGACGGGCGCGGGGTGTACTGGTACTGGTAACCGGCCCCACTGCCGCCATTGGAAATGGAATGCTGCGGCACCTGCGGCTGCTCGAGCACTGGCGAGGCCAGGCGCATCTCGCCCTGCGGGCCGAACTCACCGGCCTGCTGGCCAGTCGCGCGCACCGTTTCAGGCAGGGCGGCAGGCGCAGCCAGCTGGTCCTCCGGGCGCACGTCTGCCAGGGCCCGGTGCAGCGTGCCATAGAGGAAGTCGTGCACCGAGCGGCCTTCACGGAAGCGCACTTCATGCTTGGTCGGGTGCACGTTGACGTCGACACCGTTCGGCTCGAGTTCGAGGAACAGCACGAAGGTCGGGTGCCGGCCATTGAACAGCACGTCGCGATAGGCCTGACGCACGGCATGGGCGACCAGCTTGTCGCGCACCGCTCGGCCATTGACGAAGAAGTACTGCAAATCGGCCTGGCTGCGCGAGAACGTCGGCAGACCGACCCAACCCCACAGGCGCAAGCCGTTGCGCTCGACGTCGATCGGCAGCGCCTGCTCCATGAAGCCCGGGCCGCAGATGGCACCGACCCGCCGCGCACGGGCCGTTTCGTCATGCGCCTCATGCAGGCTGAGGATGCTCTTGCCGTTGTGTCGCAGGTGGAAGCCGACATCGAAGCGGGCCAGGGCCAGGCGACGGATGACTTCCTGCAGGTGATCGAATTCGGTCTTTTCGGCCTTGAGAAACTTGCGCCGGGCCGGGGTATTGAAAAACAGGTCGCGCACTTCCACCGAGGTGCCAACCGGATGCGCGGCGGGCTGCACGCGCGGGGTCATGTCTCGACCCTCGGTCTCGACTTGCCAGGCCTCGCCCGCGCTGGCGGTACGCGACGTCAGGGTCAGGCGTGCCACCGAGCTGATCGATGCCAGGGCCTCGCCACGAAAGCCCAGGCTCAATACACCTTCCAGGTCTTCCAGCTCGCGAATCTTGCTGGTGGCGTGGCGGGCCAGGGCCAGTGGCAGGTCGTCGGCGGAAATGCCGCCGCCATCGTCACGCACCTTCAGCAGCTTCACACCACCCTGCTCGACGTCCACATCGATGCGCCGGGCACCGGAGTCCAGGCTGTTTTCCAACAGCTCCTTGGCCACTGAAGCCGGGCGTTCGACTACCTCACCCGCAGCAATCTGGTTGGCCAGCCGCGGGCTGAGCAGCTGGATGCGCGAACCGCCACTCATTGCGAAGCCAGCGTGGTGGCGGGGATATCGAGGTGCTGGCCGACCTTCAGCTCATCGGTCTTGAGGCTGTTGGTGCTGCGCAGGCTGGTGACGCTGACCTGGTAGCGCACCGCGAGCATCGCCAGGGTTTCACCCGGGCGCACGGTGTGCTCACGCGGGCCCTGGGCGATCTTGCCACTGTCACGCAGCCAGGCAACGTAGGTGCCAGGCGGCGGATTCTGCTGGAAGTACTGACGCACGCCAGTATGAATCGAACGCGCCAGCGCTTGCTGATGGCTGGCAGTGGCCAGTTTGGCCGCTTCGTTATTGTTCGAGATGAACCCGGTTTCAACGAGGATCGACGGGATATCCGGTGATTTCAGCACCATGAAGCCCGCCTGTTCCACCCGCTGCTTGTGCAGCGAGGTGACACGCCCCATGTTGCCCAGCACTTTCTGCCCGACGTTGAGGCTGGAACTCAACGTGGCGGTCATCGACAGGTCGAGCAGCACGCCCGCGAGCATGCGGTCCTTGTCGTCGAGGCTGACGTTGCCGGCACCACCGATCAGGTCGGAACGGTTTTCCGTGTCGGCCAGCCAGCGCGCAGTTTCGGAGGTGGCACCACGGTCGGACAAGGCGAACACCGAAGCACCGAAAGCGGCGCGCGACGGGGCGGCGTCGGCGTGGATAGAGATGAACAGGTCGGCGCCTTTCTTGCGGGCGATCTCGGTGCGTTTGCGCAACGGGATGAAGTAATCACCGGTACGGGTCAGCTCGGCGCGGTAACCCTTCTCGGTGTTGATCTGGCGCTGCAGTTCCTTGGCGATCTGCAGCACGATGTCTTTCTCGTGCTGGCCGCGCGAGCCGGAAGCGCCAGGGTCCTCGCCGCCATGGCCGGCATCGATGGCGACCACGATGTCACGCTTGCCACTTGGCACCGGTGGCAGCTTGATTGCCGGCTGCGCCGGGCTCACCGGCACCGCTGGCGTGGTCGCCGGGGTTTGCACCGGCGTTGGCGGCGGGGTTGGCGCCGTGGCAGCGATGGCGTCGGCTTCCTGGTCGTACAAGTCGACCACCAGGCGGTTGCCGTACTGCGCATTGGGCGCAAGGGTGAAGCTCTTGGGCGTGACCGACTTCTTCAGGTCGACCACCACCCGCAGGTCGGTGGGGGTACGCTGGGCCGAACGCACGCTGCTGATCGGCGTGTTCGAAGTCGCCACATTCAGCGGCGCGGCCAGGGTCGCGCCGTTGATGTCGATCACCAGGCGATCGGGAGCGCTGAGGGTGAAGACGCTATGCTGCACGGGGCCAGACAGGTCGAAGACCAGCCGCGTGTTGTCCGGTGCGCGCCACAGGCGCATGCTCTTGACTTGAGTGACGGCCAGAGCGTCAACGGTCACCGCTGTCAGCAGCAGTCCAACGACAGCGACCAGTGCGCGTATGCGCATACCTACCCCACTTACTGTTTATAGTGTTCGGCCAGTGCAGAGCACCAGGCCTCGCCGCGAGCCCCCTGCGGCGTAAGGTCAAGCGAGCGGCCGCCCGCTTGGGGGCTTATGGTAATGGTCAGGTCGGGCTTTGGCAAAACGCCCGCGCCATTTTGTGGCCATTCGAACAGGCACAGCGGGTCGCCTTCGAAATAGTCACGAATGCCCATGAACTCCAGCTCTTCCGGATCGACCAGGCGATACAGGTCGAAATGGAAGGCGCGCACTTCACCGATTTCGTAGGGTTCTACCACGGTGAAAGTCGGACTCTTCACTGCACCAGTATGGCCCAGGCCACGGATCAGGCCACGTGAGAGCGTGGTCTTGCCCGCCCCAAGGTCGCCTTCCAGGAAAATCACGCCACGACCGCCGGTCACCTCGGCCATTTTGGCGCCGAAATCGACCGTGGCCGCTTCATCGGCCAGAAACAGGGTTAAGCCAGACACGCAGAATGCTCCTCCAACAACTCACGAATGACCGGCACCAGATCGCTGGCTGCCAAGCCTCTACCTTTGACGCCCAGGCGTTCGCCAGCGCAGGCGTGCAACCATACCCCCAGGGCCGCCGCGCTCCAGGCATCCAGCCCTTGGGCCAGCAGTGCTGCCAGCACGCCGGTCAGTACATCACCCAACCCGGCTCCCGCCATCGCCGGGTGGCCCCGCTCGCACAGCGCCAGCTTGCCGGCGGGGTCCGCCACCAGGGTGCCGGCGCCCTTGAGCACACAGACACTGGCATAGCGGCGCGCCAGCTTGCGCGCCGCACCTGGGCGGTCGGCCTGCACCGCTTCGGTCGAGATACCCAGCAAGCGCGCCGCCTCCCCCGGGTGCGGGGTGAGGATGCTACCACTGGGCAGTGCCAGTGGCGTGCGGGCCAGCAGGTTCAGCGCATCGGCGTCCCACACCTGCGGCCGCTCGGCGTTGGCTACCGAAGACAGCAGGCTGCGGCCCCAGGCCGCTTGGCCCAGGCCGGGGCCGACCACCAGCACCGAGGCACGCTCCAGTACGCCGACCAATTGGTTGGCCGACTCGACCCCCAGGCACATCGCCTCCGGCATGCGCGCCAGCCCTGCCACGACGTGCTCCGGGCGTGTCGCCATGCTCACCAGCCCTGCTCCGCAACGGAGCGCAGCTTCGGCACTGAGCAGCACCGCGCCACCGGTACCCAGGTCACCCCCCACGACCAGCACATGGCCGAAGTCGCCTTTATGGGCATGCGCATGACGCGCAGGCAGTCGTGCGACGGTCACACTGCTGAGCAATTGCGGGGCGTTGCTGGGGTGTTTGGTCTGCGGCATGGGGTCAAAGGCTCCAATGTCTGGCAGAATTATACGCACCTGAGCCCGTATTGCCTGCCCATCCATGTCCGCCTGTACACCTGACCTCGCCCAACTGGCCCAATCCATCAAGATCTGGGGCCAAGAACTCGGTTTTGCCCATGTCGGCATCGCCGGTGTCGACCTTGGCGAACACGAACAGCACCTGCAACGCTGGCTCGAGGCCGGCTACCAGGGCGAAATGGAATACCTTGGCGCCCACGGCAGCAAGCGCGCCCACCCTGACCAGCTGATTCCCGGCACGGTGCGCGTGGTGTCACTGCGCATGGATTACCTGCCCGGTGACACGCAAATGGCGCAACGCCTGGCCCAGCCGGAAAAAGCCTACGTGTCGCGCTACGCCCTGGGCCGCGACTACCACAAGCTGGTGCGCAAGCGCGTGCAGTTCCTGGCGGACCGCATCCAGGAAGCGATCGGCCCGTTCGGCTATCGCGCCTTCGTCGACAGCGCCCCGGTGCTGGAAAAGGCCCTTGCAGAGCAAGCCGGGCTGGGCTGGATCGGCAAGAACACCTTGCTGCTCAACCGCAAGGCCGGCAGCTACTTCTTCCTCGCCGAACTGTTCGTCGACCTGCCACTGCCGGTGGACGAGGCACATACCAGTGAACACTGCGGGCGCTGCCAGGCGTGCCTGGACATCTGCCCGACCCAGGCTTTCGTCGGGCCCTATGTGCTGGATGCGCGGCGCTGCATCTCCTACCTGACCATCGAGTTACGCGGGCCTATTCCGGTCGAATTGCGCTCGATGATGGGCAATCGCGTGTTTGGCTGCGACGACTGCCAGATCGTCTGCCCGTGGAACCGTTTTGCCAATCACAGCAAGGAGCAGGACTTCCAGCCGCGCCATGGGCTGGAAAATGCCGAACTGGCTGAAATGTTCCTGTGGGACGAGCGCACGTTCCTGCGCAAGACCGAGGGTGGGCCGCTGCGGCGAGCGGGGTATGAGCGATTTTTGCGTAATCTGGCAGTGGGATTGGGGAATGCGCCTTCAACGATTCCGGTGATCGAGGCGTTGAAGGCCAGGCGGGAAGATGAGTCGGAGCTGGTGCGCGAGCATGTGGAGTGGGCGCTGGGGCGGCACGGCCTCCAGTAACAACGCAATTCCCTGTAGGAGCGGCCTTGTGTCGCGAAAGGGCTGCGCAGCAGCCCCAGCAATTTGTTCATCGGTGCTGATATCCCGGGGCTGCTTCGCAACCCTTTCGCGACACAAGGCCGCTCCTACAACTGACCGCGCCAGGCTCACTGCTGGTCGTTGTAGTGGAACTTGGGCATTTCCCAATGGAAGCGGATCGCCAGCAGACGGACCAGAAAACCGCCAAACAACGTCAGCAACATCGCCTGCTCCGCCGGCACCTTGAAGTGCACGCAGCCCAGATAGAACCAAGCCGCCGCGAACGACACGCTGGCGTAGAGCTCGCGCCGGAACACCAGCGGGATGTCGTTGCAGAAGATATCCCGCAAGATGCCGCCAAATACCCCGGTGATCACCCCGCTGATCGATGCCACCAGCATGCCCTGGCCCATCTCCAGCGCGGTCATGCAACCGATCAAAGTGAAGGCCACCAGCCCCAGGGCATCGAGCACCAGGAACAGCGAGCGCAAACGGCGCATCATCGGCGCGATGAAAATCGTCAGCAACGCAGCGAAACTGGTCAACACCAGGTATTCCGGGTGTTTCACCCAAGTTAGCGGGTAATGCCCCAGCAGCACGTCACGCACCGAGCCGCCCCCCAGGGCGGTCACGCAGGCGATCAGCACCACGCCAAACCAGTCCATGCCGCGGCGGCCGGCGGACAGGGCACCGGTCATGGCTTCGGCGGTGATGGCGATCAGGTAGAGCATCAACAACATGGCGCGGGTCCGTGCGGGAAAGGCGCGAAGTCTAACCAGTTGGCGGAGGCACCAAAAGAGGGCGCGGGCACAATACTTGCGCTCTTTCAGGTCATACCTTGATGAAATGCTCGCGATAGTGACGCAGTTCGGCGATCGACTCGCGAATATCGTCCAGTGCCAGGTGGGTACCGCCCTTCTTGAAGCTGTCACGCACATCCGGTGCCCAGCGCGCAGCCAGCTCCTTCAGCGTCGAGACATCGAGGTTGCGATAGTGGAAGAAGTTTTCCAGGCCGCGCATGTGACGGTAGAGGAAGCGGCGATCCTGGCAGATGCTGTTGCCGCAGATCGGCGACTTGCCTTTCGGCACCCATTGCTCGAGGAAGGCGATGGTCTGCGCTTCGGCTTCGGCCGTGCTGACCTTGCTGTCGCGCACGCGCTGGGTCAGGCCGGAGGCGCCATGGGTGCGGGTGTTCCACTCGTCCATGCGTGCCAGCACTTCGTCACTGTGGTGAATGGCGATCACCGGGCCTTCGGCCAGGGTATTCAGCTCGCTGTCGGTGACGATGGTGGCCATCTCGATGATGACGTCGTGGTCCGGATCCAGGCCGGTCATTTCCAGATCGATCCAGATCAGGTTCTGTGGGTTCTGCATGAAGGAGCTCCTCGTATAGGCCGTCATATTAGCCTAGCGACGCCGGCCTGCGCATGCGCGGCGCAAACGTAACCAGAATGGTCGGTGACCTGGCGTGCTAAACTGCCTGCCGTTTTCAACTTGCCCCTCCTTGGAAGGTCCATGGCCAAACGCCAGCTCAATCGTCGCCAGAACTGGCGTATCGAAAAAATCCAGAACGAACGCGCCGCTCGCGCCGCCAAACGCGAACAGCACGTGCTGCAGGAGCTGGAGGGCGGCGACCTGGGGCCGGAGCAACTGGGCCTGGTAATCGCCCACTTCGGTGTACAGGTCGAGGTGGAAGCCCAGGACGGCGAGGTCGCCGGTCAGGTATTCCGCTGTCACCTGCGGGCCAACCTGCCGGCGCTGGTCACTGGCGACCGTGTGGTCTGGCGCGCCGGTAACCAGGGCATCGGCGTGATCGTCGCGCAGATGCCACGCAGCACCGAACTGTGCCGGCCAAACAACCATGGCCAGCTCAGACCGGTCGCGGCCAACGTTGACCTGATCGTGATCGTCTTCGCCCCGGCCCCGGAGCCGCACCCGAACCTGATCGACCGTTACCTGGTGGCTGCCGAACACGCCGGCATCCGCCCGCTGCTGCTGCTGAACAAGGCCGACCTGGTAGATGACGAGAACGGCCCCGGCCTGCAGGCCCTGCTTGAGGTCTACCGTGACCTGGGCTACCCGCTGCTGGAGGTCTCCGCGCACCACGGCGATGGCATGCAACGCCTTCAGCAGGTGCTCGATGGTCACATCAGCGTGTTCGTCGGGCAGTCGGGCGTGGGCAAGTCGTCGCTGGTGAACAGCTTGCTGCCGGATGCCGACACTCGCGTCGGCGATCTGTCCGAATGGTCTGGCCAGGGTACGCACACCACCACCACGGCGCGCCTGTATCACTTCCCCAACGGCGGCGACCTGATCGACTCGCCAGGCATCCGCGAATTCGGCCTCGGCCACGTCAGCCGCGACGACGTGGAAGATGGCTTCATCGAGTTCCGCGACTTGTTCGGCACCTGCCGTTTCCGCGACTGCAAGCATGATCGCGAACCGGGGTGCGCACTGCTCAAGGCCCTCGAAGACGGCCGCATCAAGCCGCAACGGATGAACAGCTACCGCTCGATCATCGCCAGCTTGCCGGAAGAGAGTTACTGATTTGTAGGAAATGTTACCGGGGCACGTAGGACGCTTCCGGTTTTCCTGCCATCTATTGCCCTACCCTCCGCTTTCCCTGAAGGTCATGACTTCTATCAGGGAGGGCAACCGCGATGCCGGTTTTCATCAGTTACCGCCACGAAGAGCGGCTTGACGCCTTCATTCTCAACGAACGCCTGCTGCTTGAGGGCATTACCGCGCAGCTGGTGGAGTTTGGTGTCGATGGGCAAGACGCTCAAGGCAGGGCCTGCCAACAGTTAAACGATGCAACCCACTGGATCGGCCTGCTACCGGCAGAAGCCGACGATGACTGGTGGACTGTCAGGTTGCTGGAGACTGCGGTAACAGCCAATCTACGAGTGAGTTTCTATCGCAACGGGGACTGCGAGCTACCCAAGCAGCTCGACAGGTGGCCAGTGATGCGCGAACGGGCGCATATCGACCTGTTCGTGCGGGCGTATCATGATGAGTGCACGTTTCAGCGGGCGATGACTCTGCCAGCAGAGCGTGGGTCGAGTGTCGACCGGGACAATGCGGACTACTTTCATGCCGATCTCAAGGCCAAGATCAGGCGGGGGTTCTGAGTATTGGGGCCGCTTTGCGGCCCCTGCCAGCCGTTACTGGTCCTTGGCCTCATCCATCTTCAAGGTGCCATCCTCGAAGATGTTCAGCTTCTGGCGCAGTTCCCGCGGCTGCATCGGCGCTTCACCAGCGGCATCACCCGACGCCGGCGCTGCCGGAGCTGCCGCCCCAGGTGCTGCGCCCGCTGGCGGAGCCGGCTGGGCAGGCGCGTCGGGGGCACCCTGTTCACCCTCGATGTTGCGCTGCGCCTTCTTGGTCAGGACGATGATGTCGATACGGCGGTTGACCGGGTTGAACGGGTTCTTGCGGTCGAACAGCGACGACGAGGCATACCCCACCACCCGCGCCACCTGGGCATCCGGGTAGCCGCCGGCGACCAGGGCACGGCGCGCGGCGTTGGCCCGGTTGGCCGACAGCTCCCAGTTGCCGAAATCGCCAGTGCCGGAGTACGGCTTGGCATCGGTATGGCCACTGATGCTGATCTTGTTCGGCACCGCCTTGATGGTGTCGGCCATGGCCAGCAGGATGTCTTCGAAATACGGCTGCAGGCGTGCACTGCCGATGTCGAACATCGGCCGATTCTCGGCGTCCATGATCTGGATCCGCAGGCCGTCCTGGGTAATTTCGAAGAGGATCTGGTCTTTGAACTTCTGCAGTTGCGGGTTTTCCTCGACCTTGTTCTGCAGTTCCTGCAACAGCAGCTCGAGGCGTTCGCGCTCGACCTGCTCGGCCATGGTCTGGACCTGGTCCTTGTCCAGCTGGATGCTGGTGTCAGGGGTAGGCTCGGACTTCTGCTCCGGGTTGATGGTTTTTTCCGGCGCCAGCTCCGGCGAGCCGCCCAGATCAATGACATAGGGCGTGCCACTCTCGGAAAAACCGATCGGGTCCTTAAAGTAGCCGGCGATGGCGATCTTCTGCTCAGGTGTAGCGGTAGACATCAACCACAGCACCAGGAAGAACGCCATCATCGCCGTGGCGAAGTCGGCGAAGGCGATCTTCCAGGCGCCGCCGTGGTGCCCGCCACCGAAGCGCTTGACGCGCTTGATGATTATCGGCTGATTGTTCTCCATGACTCAGCGACCGCGAACTGCTTGTTCCAGCTCGGCGAAGCTTGGACGGTGCTTCGGATACAGCACCTTGCGCCCGAACTCGACGGCCAGCGAAGGCGGCATGCCGGACGCCGAGGCCACCAGCGAAGCCTTGATCGATTCGTAGAGGTTGAGCTCTTCCTTGGCATCGTGCTCAAGGCACTTGGCCAGGGGACCGAAGAAGCCATAGGCCGCCAGAATACCGAAGAAAGTACCGACCAGTGCCGCACCGACGTGCATGCCGATAGCCGCCTGATCGCCTTCGCCCAACGAAGCCATGGTCACCACGATACCCAGTACCGCCGCGACGATACCGAAACCCGGCATGCCGTCGGCGATACCGGTGACCGCGTGCGACGGGTGCTCGAGCTCTTCCTTCATGCTCATCAGCTCCATGTCGAACAGGCCTTCGAGCTCATGGGGCGCCATGTTGCCGGTGGACATGATCCGCAGATAGTCGCAGATGTACGCGGTCATGCGCTCGTCGCCCAGCACCGCCGGGTACTTGGCGAAGATCGGACTGGCAGCGGCGTCCTCGATATCGCTCTCGATCGCCATCATGCCTTCGCGACGGCTCTTGTTGAGGATTTCATAGACCAGGCCCAGTACTTCCAGATAGTAAGCATGGGAGAAGCGCGAGCCGAACATCTTCACCGACTTCTTGATTACATGCATGGTCATGTAACCAGGGTTGGCCTGCATGAAGGCGCCAAAAGCTGCACCGCCGATGATCAGCACTTCGAACGGCTGGATCAGCGCCGCGATCTTGCCGTGGGAGAGTACATATCCGCCGAGCACGCTCGCGAATACGACGATGATGCCGATAATTTTAGCCATAGGTTCAAAGCACTTGCTGTCGTGGTCAGGGTGAGGGACGGGAGCTTTAAAACTCTTCTTCTACTTATCGGCAGAACTGCGCCAGACTATAGCCACTCAAAGCGAAAAGCCAGTTCGGACTGATGTCAAAATGCCAATGGAATCCAAGGTGCCCACTCAGAATCCGCGTACGGTAGAAGCCTGGGTCAAGCTGCTCGACGGTGTTCGCGTACCGGTCCCGAAGCAGAGTTACGACCAGGTCATGAACGCTATCAACGACAATCGCCGCTCGTTGCGCGACATCGCCGAACTGATGCAGGACAGCCCCGCTCTCGTGCTGTCGGTGATGCGCGAGGCCAACCACCCCGCCAACGCCAGCCAGGCCGAGCCTGCAGAAAGCCTGGAAGTCGCCCTCAACCGCCTGGGCCTGGGCCGCAGCAAGGAACTGCTGATGCGCCTGCCAGCCCTGCCGGAAGACGACATTCCGCCAGTGCTGCGTCAATTCCTGTTGATCAGCCAGCACGCCGCGCAGCAGGCCAGCGGCCTGTTTGCCAGCCGGCTGGCACGCCTGTGGCAAGAGATCCACTGGGGCAGCCTGCTGTTCCTCGCCCCTCTGTGGCCGCTGGCCGTGGCTCACCCCAAGCTGCTGGACGCCTGGGAGCTGCGGGTCATCCACAAGGGCGAAACCGCAGCCGACGTGGAGCAGGAACTGTTCGGCGTGCGCATCTTCGCCCTGTGCCAGGCCATGGCCGAACACTGGCGCCTGCCCAAGTGGGTGACCCAAGGCTATCGCCTGCTGCTTGAAGAGCGCGAACAGCTGGCGCTGGTATTGAGCATTGCCCGCGAAGAAAACCCGCTCAGCCAGCAGCATCGCCTGGACGATGCACCCGGCTTGCGCCGTTGGTTCAATGAGCCGGCCAACACCGTACTGCTGGCCAACAACCTGGCCCTGGCGGCCCAGGTCGGTTGGGACAACCCTCATTTATTGCGCTGGCAGCTGCTGACTGCACTGTATCTGCAGACTTCACTAGAAGACGTGCAACAGCAAATGCACCAACAGGCTGCCGCCAGCGCCCGGCGTCATGCCCGGCATGCGCTGTTCCACCCGGCCGAAGCACTGATCTGGCCGTGGCAGCAGCGCCGCCCGCACCCGGACATGCTGACGCCACCTCCTCCCTCCAGCGACGACCTCGGCCGCTGGCGCACGCTGTGCCAGGAACTGCTGGCCCAACCCAGCCCGTTCACCAACGCAGTGCACCTGGCTAGCCAGGCGCGCGACGCCATGCTCGCCTGCGGCATGCAGCGCATCATGCTGCTGACACTGGACCGTGCCAGCGACTACCTGCGCGTACAGCAGACCGCCGGCCTGCCCAAGGAGGCTGCCGCCATGGCCTTGCCGGTCGCACAGAACAAATTGCTGCAAAAGCTCATGAGCAAGGCCGGCCAGTTGCGCCTGACGCCGGACAATCACGCCCAGTTCTCGGCATTGCTACCCGCCCCACTGCGGGCGCTCTTCGCCAGCGAACATGTGCTGCTACGTTCTCTGGCGGTCGGCGACCAGGTGTTGATGCTGGCGGTGGCCGACCAGGGCGGCAAGCCACTGGCCGATGTCAGCGTGCAGGCCTTTGGCAAGACTTCGCAATGTATCGAGCGTGCGCTGGCGGTGTTTGCCAACCGCGGTGCCTGAGCCTTGCGCTACAATCGCTCCTCTTTCCACACTGGAGAACGTGGATGACTGACTTTTCCGGCCTGCCCCTGGTGATCGAAGCTGCGGAGTTGCTGCCGCGCCTGGATTCGCCCCAGCTGATCCTGGTCGACCTGAGCAGCGCCAACCGCTATGTCAGCGGGCATATCCCCGGCGCCCGCTTCGTCGAGGGCAAGCGCACCCAGCTTGGCCAGCCTCCGGCGCCAGGCCTGCTGCCGGCCCTGGCCGACGTGGAAAAACTGTTCAGCGAACTCGGCCACCGCGACGACGCAGTCTATGTGGTGTACGACGATGAAGGCGGCGGCTGGGCCGGCCGCTTCATCTGGCTGCTCGATGTCGTCGGTCATCCCCGTTATCACTACCTCAATGGCGGCATCCAGGCCTGGCCAGCGGACAAGCTCGCCACCGACGTGCCAGTACCTGGCAACACCCCCGTGCACCTGCAACTGCACGGCGAACCGACCGCCACCCGCGAATACCTGCAAAGCCGCCTGGGCGCCGACGACCTGGTGGTCTGGGATGCCCGTGGCCCGCAGGAATTCAACGGCGAAAAAGTCCTGGCTGCCAAGGCTGGGCACATTCCCGGCGCCGTCAATTTCGAATGGACGGCCGGCATGGACCTCAACGACCATCTGCGCATCCGCAAGGACATCGCTGAAGTCCTGAAACAATTGGGCATCACGCCGGACAAGGAAGTGATCACCCACTGTCAGACCCACCGACGCTCCGGTTTCACCTACCTGGTGGCCAAGTCCCTCGGCTACCCACGCATCAAGGCTTACGCCGGTTCGTGGAGCGAATGGGGCAACCACCCGGACACGCCTGTCGAAGTTCAAGGACAATCAACTCAATGAAATCCCGTCTGTTCATCCTCAGCCAGTACCTGCTGCCGCACCACTTGCTGTCGCGCCTGGCTGGCTGCGTCGCCGAATGCCGAGCACGCTGGTTCAAGAACGCCTTCACCGCCTGGTTCGCCAAGCGCTACCAGGTGAACATGAACGAAGCGCTGGTCGAAGACCTCACCGCCTACGAGCACTTCAATGCCTTCTTCACCCGCGCCCTGAAGCCAGGCGCTCGCCCGCTGGACGAAACCCCGGGCGCGATCCTCTGCCCGGCCGATGGTGCCGTCAGCCAGCTGGGCCCGATCGAGCACGGTCGTATCTTCCAGGCCAAGGGCCACAGTTTCAGCGCCCTCGAACTGCTCGGTGGCGACCCGGCGTTGGCCGCGCCCTTCATGGGCGGTGAGTTCGCCACCATCTACCTGTCGCCGAAGGATTACCACCGCGTGCACATGCCGCTGGCCGGCACCCTGCGCGAGATGGTCTATGTGCCGGGCCGTCTGTTCTCGGTCAACCAGACCACTGCCGAGAACGTTCCGGAGCTATTTGCCCGCAACGAGCGTGTCGTCTGCCTGTTCGATACCGAACGCGGGCCGATGGCCGTGGTGCTGGTCGGCGCCATGATCGTCGCTTCGATCGAGACCGTGTGGGCCGGCCTGGTCACGCCGCCGAAGCGCGAGCTGAAGACCTTCCGCTACGACGAAAGCAGCCGTGCGCCGATCCATCTGGAGAAAGGCGCCGAGCTGGGCCGCTTCAAGCTGGGCTCGACCGCCATTGTGCTGTTCGGGCCAGAGCAGGTGAAATGGGCTGGGAACCTGGGTGCTGCTTCGGCTGTGCGCATGGGTGAACTGCTGGCTACCCCTGCCCAGGGCTGACCCTGGCTGCAAAAAAGGCCCTGCACCTGCAGGGCCTTTTTCGTTCTGGTATCAGCCGCGGGCGTCGCGGTCGCGCAAGCCCAGCAGGTACAGCACGCCATCCAGGCCCAAGGTGGAAATCGCCTGCTTGGCCGACTGGCGCACCAGCGGCTTGGCGCGGAATGCCACACCCAGGCCGGCCAGCGACAGCATGGGCAGGTCGTTGGCGCCATCGCCCACGGCGATGGTCTGCTCCAGCTGCAAGCCTTCTTCACTGGCCAACTGCTGCAGAAGGTCAGCCTTGCGCTGGGCATCGACGATGGGCTCGACGGCCACGCCGGTTACCTTGCCATCGACTACTTCCAGTTCATTGGCAAACACGTAGTCGATGCCCAGGCGCGCCTGCACCTGCCTGGCGAAATACGAGAAGCCGCCAGAGAGGATCGCCGTCTTGTAGCCCAGGCGCTTGAGTTCGGCAAACAGGTTCTCGGCACCTTCGGTCAGGCGCAGGGAAGCGCCGATCTCGTCGAGTACGCCGACATCCAGGCCTTTGAGCAGCGCCATGCGCTCCTTGAAACTGGCGCGAAAATCCAGCTCGCCGCGCATGGCGCGTTCGGTAATCGCGGCAACCTGCTCGCCCACGCCGGCCGCCTTGGCCAGCTCGTCGATGACTTCGGCCTCGATCAACGTCGAGTCCATGTCGAATACCGCCAGGCGGCGGTTGCGGCGGAACAGGTCATCCTTCTGGAAAGCGATGTCGATGTTCAGCTCTTCGGCCAGCGCGAAGAAATCGGCACGCAAGGCCTGGGCATCGCTCGGCACGCCGCGCACGGAAATTTCCAACGCCGCCTTGCCCTTCTCGCCCGAGGCGGCCAGAGCGACCCGCGCCGACAGGCGCTCGATACGTTCGATGGTCAGGCCGTACTGGCTGATGACCGCACTCACGCGCTGCAATTGCTCGGGGGTGATCTTGCGGCTGAGCAAAGTCGCAATATGACGCGCTTCGCCCTGGGCATCGGCCCAGTGCTGGTAGTCGGCCTCGGAGATCGGCGTGTAGCGCGCTTGCAGGTTCAGCTCATGGGCCTTGGATTGCACGCTCTGCAGCAGGCTGGTGGCCACTTCGTTGTCCGGGATATCGACCAGGATGCCGAACGACAGGGTGCCGTGCATGACCGCCAGGCCGATGTCGAGGATGTTCACACCGCCCTGGAGCAGGACGCCGGTAATGGCGGCGGTGAGACCGGGGCGGTCCTCACCGGTGATATTGATCAGAACGATTTCGCGCACAACCTGGCTCCGACTTCGATGAAAAATGCGCATTCTACCGATTTTCCATGACCATCGGGCGCCAACTCTACTTTGCCGACAAAACACAGCTCGCTATACTGCGCAACACTTTTATGCCATTAAGAGCCGAGCTCTGTGAACCGGCCCACGCCCGTCAAAACCGACAACTTCTTCATCATGATCTTCCGAGCCCTGCGTCAACGCCGCGTGCCCTTGGCACTGCGCATCGCCACCACCAACATTTTCCTGGTGGCGCTGGCGCTGGTGATCTACGCCTGCGTGATGGGCCTGCAGTTCAAGCAGGCCATGCACGAGCAGGCGGACGCCCTCGGCCAGAGCCTGACCACCCAGACCGCCACCTCGGCGACCGAGCTGCTGGTGTCCAATGACATCCTCAGCCTCAATGTGTTGCTGGGCAACCTGGTGAAGAACCCGCTGGTGGCCCATGCGGCCATCTACAGCGTGGATAACCGCATCCTCGCCGAGGCCGGTCAGCGCCCGCGCAACAGCCTGCTGGGCGAGGCCGAAGGCCTGTACCAGACCAAGATCACGTTCCAGGACGTGACCGCCGGTCAGCTGCGCATCAGTCTGGACATGAGCCAGTTCCAGCAGCCGATGCTGATCAGCCTGCAGAGCATGGGCATCCTCGCCGCCATTCTGCTGGCACTGGCGTTGAGCCTGAGCCTGCGACAAGGCCGCCACATCACCCTGCCGCTGCTGCAGCTGCGAGTGTGGCTGCGTGACCCGCACCCTTACACCCCGGCCATCGACCGCCAAGACGAGATCGGCGACATCGCCCGCCAGCTGCACGCCCGCCTGGCGCCGCCCCCTCCGCCCGAGCCGGAACCGGAGGAAGAAGAGGACGAAGACGCGTTCGACGAACTGCACGACGAAGTCCCGGCCAAGCCCGCACAGCGCGCCAGGGCCGTAGTCCAGGCGGACGAGGAAGACGACGAGGCCTTCGCCGGGCTGCTGGATGACGAGCAGCAACCTGTGGCCAAAGCTGCCGTGGCCGAATCCGACGAACCCCAGAATACGGCAGTGCTGGCAGTTCAACTGGGCTCCCAGGAGCAACTGCGCCGCCTGCCGCGCACGCGCCTGACCGAGCTGCTGGAACGCTACCGTGGCTGCCTGGAGCAGGCAGCGTCGCTGTATGAAGGCGACATCCACACGCTCAGTGATGGCAGCACCCTGGTGCTATTCCACAGCCGCGAGTGTGGCGAGGATTACCTGACCAACGCCATCTGCTGCGGCGAGCTGCTGCGTGCGCTGGGCCATGCCCTTCAGATCGAAGTGGCCGACAGCGGCATCACCCTGCAGCTGCAGCTGGGCCTGGCCCTGGGCGATGACCTGCAAGGCCTGGAGCAGGGCGATCTGCTGATGGCCGAAAAGGCCCAGGACGCGCTGGCGCTGTCGCAGCACAGTCGCAACCTGCTGCTGGTGGAACGGCAGATCAACGATGACGAGCTGATCCGCAAGCGCGCCCGCATCCGTCCGATTGCCAGCCCAGAAGGCGCCTGCTGTGTGGAACGCTTGATGGAGCCCTACCCGTCGATGCTGGAGCGTCAGTTGGCGCGGATGCACGAGCGCCGGGCCTGACTTCAGATCTCTGGGGGCGCTTTGCGCCCCTATCGCGACACAAGGCCGCTCCTACAGGGGATCGCGGTCTCTTGTAGGAGCGGCCTTGTGTCGCGAAAGGGCCGCAAAGCGGCCCCAGCGATTTCAGATACAAAGAAGCCCGCAGACGTGCGGGCTTTTTTGTATCTGGCGGTTCGATCAGAACCGATAGACTTCCATATCGGTACGAATCGGCGAAGCCATCGGGATCTTCGACTTCTCCGGCTCTTTCTTGACTTGCACCGGTGCTGCCTGCTTCTTCGGCGCCTCTTCAGCAATCGCAGGTTGATTGGCCAGCGGTTTGACCGCCGAGCTCAACTGTTCTGCCAGCTTCTGCAACAACTGCCCCTGGGCCTGAACCTGGGACGACTCGCTGCCTTCGTGCGGCTGTTCGAGGTGAACGATACGGTTGTCACGCACATGGCCACGACGGTCGAGCAGGCGCCATTGCGCATCCAGAATCGCCGGCTGGTTCTTGCCCGAGTCCAGCCGAGTGATCGACAGCAGCACCTGCACGTCCGGGCTGAAGCCTGTGCTGGCCGGGGCCAGCACCACGCGCTGGCTGTCCAGACGCCAGGCCAGCTGACGCACCAGCAGTTGATCGATGTCTGCCGACAGGCTACCGGCCCAACGACCGTCGGTCGCCGAACTCAGGCTGCCATCGGCCTGACGCTGCAAGAAGGTTTCACGCTGAAGGTAATCGGCTAGCGACACCGGGCCGAGCACCACGGCCATGCCCGCACTCTGCGAAGGCTGGCCAGGATCACCGCTGTCGAGTTGGTACAGGGCAACCGGCTGGTGCATGCTGCACCCGCTCAGTCCCAGCAAACCCGTCATCAACAGCGCAAATGGAAGGCGCAGGAATTTCATTCAACCCATCCAGGCGGTCGCACCAGGCAAACCGCAGTGATACTGATAGAGATTCAATCGGGCACACGGCCACGCCGGCACCGCAGGGGCACTATCATCCGCGAAATATCGGTTCGACTCCAGCATTTCTGCCTGGAACGGCGCTGAAATTGCCGTTCCAGACATTTCGTCGGATTACGCTGGCACTTCCACCTGCAACCCGTCGACCCGCTGGAAGCCGCGTGGCAGCTTGCTGCCGCGTCGGCCACGTTCACCTTTGTAGTGCTCAAGGTCGTCGGCTTTAAGTGACAGGGTACGCTTGCCGGCTTGCAGAATAAGGGTTGCACCCTCGGCGATCACTGCCAGATCGGTGACATATTCTTCACGACTGGCGACCCGATCACCCGGTACACCGATGATCTTGTTGCCTTTGCCTTTACCCAGCTGTGGCAGGTCGGAAACCTTGAACACCAGCAGGCGACCTTCAGTGGTCACCGCCGCCAACCAGTCCTGCTCGCGATTGGCCACCGGGCGCGGGGTCATGACCTTGGCGCCGTTGGGCAAACTGAGCAGGCCCTTGCCGGCCTTGTTCTTGGCCTGCAGGTCCTCGCCCTTGACCACGAAGCCATAACCCGCATCCGAGGCCACCACATACAGCGCGTCATCGTCCGGCAGCAGCACGCATTCGAACGTCGCCCCAGGCGGAGGCGTCAGGCGGCCAGTCAGCGGCTCGCCCTGGCCCCGCGCCGACGGCAGGGTGTGCGCGGCCACCGAATAACTGCGCCCGGTTGAGTCGATCAACACGGCAAACTGGTTGGAGCGCCCGGCAGCGGCGGCCTTGAAGCCGTCGCCCGCCTTGTAGGACAGCCCGGTAGCGTCGATATCGTGGCCCTTGGCGCAGCGCACCCAGCCCTTTTCAGACAGCACCACGGTGACCGGCTCGGTCGGCATGAGCTCGTTTTCCGACAGGGCCTTGGCTTCGGCGCGCTCGACGATGGGCGAGCGACGGTCGTCGCCATAGGTCTCGGCGTCCTTGATCAGCTCGCTGCGTACCAGCTTGCGCAGCTTGGCATCGCTGCCCAGCAGGGCTTGCAGCTTGGCCTGCTCTTTGAGCAATTCGTCCTGCTCGCCGCGGATCTTCATCTCCTCCAGGCGCGCCAGCTGCCGCAGGCGCGTCTCGAGGATGTAGTCGGCCTGAATCTCGGTCAGCTGGAAGCGCTCGATCAGGGCCTGCTTGGGGTGTTCTTCGGTACGGATGATGTGGATCACTTCATCCAGGTTGAGGAACGCCGTGAGCAAGCCTTCCAACAGGTGCAGACGCTTCTCGACCTTGTCCAGGCGGTGCTGCAGGCGGCGACGAACGGTATTGGTACGGAATTCCAGCCACTCCAGCAGCAGCGCGCGCAGGTTCTTCAGCTGCGGGCGGCCGTCCAGGCCGATGATATTGACGTTGACCCGGTAACTGCTTTCCAGGTCGGTGGTGGCGAACAGGTGCTGCATCAGTTCGTCGGCATCCACCCGGTTGGAACGCGGGATGATGACGATACGGCAGGGGTTCTCGTGGTCCGACTCGTCACGCAGGTCGGCAACCATCGGCAGCTTCTTGGCCTGCATCTGCGCGGCGATCTGCTCCAGCACCTTGGCCCCGGAGACCTGGTGCGGCAATGCGGTGACGACGACGTCGCCATCTTCGACGCGGTACACGGCGCGCATGCGGATCGAGCCACGGCCACTTTCGTAGATCTTCTGGATTTCCGCGCGCGGGGTGATGATTTCCGCCTCGGTCGGGTAGTCCGGGCCCTGAATGTGCTCGCACAGCTGCTCGATAGTGGCCTTGGGCTCGTCGAGCAGGCGCACGCAGGCGCTGGCCACTTCCCGCAGGTTGTGCGGCGGCACGTCGGTGGCCATGCCCACGGCGATACCGGTGGTGCCGTTGAGCAGGATGTTCGGCAGGCGCGCCGGCAGTACCGCAGGTTCTTCCAGCGTGCCGTCGAAGTTCGGTACCCAGTCGACGGTACCCTGACCCACTTCGCTGAGCAGCACTTCCGAGTAACGCGACAGGCGTGCCTCGGTGTAACGCATGGCGGCGAACGACTTCGGATCGTCCGGTGCACCCCAGTTGCCCTGGCCATCGACCAGGGTGTAGCGATAGCTGAACGGCTGCGCCATCAGCACCATGGCCTCGTAGCAGGCCGAATCGCCGTGGGGGTGGAACTTGCCGAGCACGTCGCCGACGGTACGGGCGGACTTCTTGTGCTTGGCGTCGGCATTGAGCCCCAACTCGCTCATGGCGTAGACGATGCGTCGCTGCACCGGCTTCAGGCCATCGCCGATATGCGGCAAGGCCCGGTCCATGATCACGTACATGGAATAGTTGAGGTAGGCCTGTTCGGTGAAGTCAGCCAGCGAGCGGCGTTCGACGCCATCCAGGCTGAGTTCCAGTGAGTCGCTCATGCGGGCCTCGTCATTTCAGGTTCTGGCGCAGCAGCATGGTGCCGCCGCGCTGGGTAAATTCAAGTTGTTTCAGGGCACTCATGCCCAACAGCACGGTCTGCCCGTCCAGGCCCGGCACCACCAGGGCGCGCACATTCTGCAGGCGGATATCGCCCAGCTGCAGGGTATCCAGCCGGGTCCGGTAGCCTTCGGTACGACCATTGGCGGTGCTCAATACCACTGGGCTGCCGCGCTGCAGGTTCAGGTCCTGTGCCAGCGAATCGGGAATGGCCACGTCGGTGGCGCCGGTATCGAGCATGAAATGCACCGCCTGGCCGTTGATCGCTCCATCCACCACGAAGTGGCCCTGGCCATTGCCCAGCAAGCGCACTTCGATGTAACCATCACCCTGGGACGATTGCACCTGGGTGTTCGGGTTGCGCTCGTGGTCTTCCCACTGCCCGAAGAAACGCGTGGCAAGGAACAACCCCGCCGCCCAGGCGACGATCATCAGTACCTTGCCGGCGCGTTTGCCCGGTGGTTGGCTCATGGCGTGGCGCTCCAGCCGCCCTGCGGCGCCTCGAAGCGCCAGACGATCGGCCGGCTTTCACCATCGGCGCGATCACCGTTGTTGTTATCCAGGCCGATCCAGGCGCCCTTGGCATCGATCACCAGCGCTTCGGCCAGGCCGAACGGCTGGTCGTAGCGGCGCTCCGGCACCAGTGCCTCGGCGGCGAACGACCAGCATCGCTCGACCTTGCCACTGTCGGCATCACGCCGGCACACGCGGTAGGCGTTGCGTTCGAGGGTAAACAGCTTGCCCCCGAACCAGGCCAGGTCGGCGAAGTCTCGCGACAGTGCCCGGGGGTCGGGCATCTGTGGCGGCTGCATTTCGACCCCGGCTTCGCTCAGCAACACGCAACTGCGCCCGCAGGTCCACACCGACTGCTGACGTTCGATGGCCACCAGCCCGCGCCGCTCGCGCTCGGCCGCCAGCCACAGGCGGTCACCCGCCGGGTTGATGGCTAGGCCCTCGAACAGCGCATTGAAGTTGAGCAACATGCCGCTGGCACGGGCCTGGCGCACCATCGCCGGGTCGATCTTCAGCCAGCCCGGCTCACCCTCGGCAGGCAACTCCAGCACTGCCGCATGGGCCTCGCTGACCACGTAGAGGTTGCCCGCCTGGTCACAGGTAATGCCTTCGTAATCCAGTTCGCCGCCGCGCACGTAGGATACCGCCCAGTTACGCGACTTCAGCCCCCATGGCAGGCCGCTCTCGGGCACCGGCGGTGGCGTGAAGGTCAGCGGCTGAGCGCGCCAGGCTGCATTCTGCTGATCGAAGCGGTAGATACGATCGTCATCACGATCGGAAACACCCCACAGCCCGCCCCGGCATTCGACCAGGCCGGACAAGTTGCCGCCGCGCATGCCGTCGATCGGGTGCTCGGAGGCCAGCTTCAGTTCCGGCCAGTTGCCCGCCAGGCTCGGCAGGGCAACCAGCGCCAGGCAGGCCGCGACGAAAAGACGGATCAAACCATGACCTCAGCCAGGTTCCCCTTGGTTTCCAGCCAGCTCTTGCGATCACTTGCTCGCTTCTTGGCCAACAGCTTGTCCATCAGCTCGCAGGTGGCTTCGACATCTTCCAGGGTCAGCTGCACCAGGCGCCGGGTGTTCGGGTCCATGGTGGTTTCACGCAGCTGTGGCGGGTTCATCTCGCCCAGGCCCTTGAATCGGGTGACCTGCGGCTTGCCGCGTTTCTTCTCGGCGACCAGGCGATCGAGAATACCGTCACGCTCGGCTTCGTCGAGGGCGTAGTAGATCTCCTTGCCCAGGTCGATGCGGTACAGCGGCGGCATGGCAACGTAGACGTGGCCGGCCTCGACCAGCGGGCGGAAGTGCTGGACGAACAGTGCGCAAAGCAAGGTGGCGATGTGCAGGCCGTCGGAGTCGGCGTCGGCGAGGATGCAGATCTTGCCGTAGCGCAGTTGCGAAAGGTCGGTCGCGCCCGGGTCGACACCAATGGCCACGGCGATGTTGTGCACTTCCTGGCTGGCCAGCACTTCGCCGCCGTCCACTTCCCAGGTGTTGAGGATCTTGCCGCGCAGCGGCAGGATGGCCTGGAACTCCTTGTCGCGGGCCTGCTTGGCCGAGCCACCGGCAGAGTCACCCTCGACCAGGAACAGTTCGGCGCGCATCGGGTCCTGCCCGGCGCAATCGGCCAGCTTGCCTGGCAATGCCGGGCCTTGGGTGATGCGCTTGCGCTCGACCTTCTTGCTGGCCTTGAGGCGCCGACCGGCGTTGCTGATGGCCAGCTCGGCCAGTTGCATGCCCAGCTCGGGGTGGGCATTGAGCCACAGGCTGAAGGCGTCCTTGACCACACCAGAGACGAACGCTGCGGCCTCGCGGGACGACAGACGCTCTTTGGTCTGGCCGGAGAACTGGGGCTCCTGCATCTTCATCGAGAGGACGAAGGTGATCCGCTCCCAGACATCCTCCGGCGCCAGCTTGACCCCGCGCGGCAGCAGGTTGCGGAACTCGCAGAACTCGCGCATGGCGTCGAGCAGGCCCTGACGCAAGCCGTTGACGTGGGTACCGCCCTGGGCGGTGGGAATCAGGTTGACGTAGCTTTCCTGAACGCTGTCACCGCCTTCGGGCAGCCACAGCAACGCCCAGTCCACGGCCTCCTTGTTGCCTGCCAGGCTGCCGCAGAACGGCTCGTCGGGCAGGCGCTGGAATTCGCTGACCGAGTCGACCAGATAGGAGCGCAGGCCATCTTCGTAATGCCACTCGACCTTTTCGCCGCTGGCCTTGTCCTCGAAGCTGACCAGCAGACCCGGGCACAACACAGCCTTGGCCTTGAGCACGTGCTTGAGGCGGCTGATGGAAAATTTCGGCGAATCGAAATATTTCGGGTCCGGGCTGAAGTACACGCTGGTACCGGTGTTGCGCTTGCCGACCGTGCCGACCACTTCCAGCTCGCTGGCCTTGAAGCCATCGGCAAAGGTCATCTGGTACTCGTTGCCGTCGCGTTTGACGCGCACGCGCACCTGGGTCGACAAGGCGTTGACCACCGAAATGCCCACGCCGTGCAGGCCGCCGGAGAACTGGTAGTTCTTGTTGGAGAACTTGCCGCCGGCGTGCAGCTTGGTGAGGATCAGCTCGACGCCCGATACGCCCTCTTCCGGGTGGATATCCACAGGCATGCCACGGCCATCATCGCTGACTTCCAGCGAATGGTCGGCATGAAGGATGACCTGCACCGAGCGTGCGTGGCCGGCCAGGGCTTCGTCGACACTGTTGTCGATGACTTCCTGGGCCAGGTGGTTGGGCCGGCTGGTATCGGTGTACATGCCCGGGCGTTTACGCACCGGGTCGAGGCCGGAGAGGACTTCGATGGCGTCTGCGTTATAGGCGCTAGCGCTGGGATTGGCCATGGATTCTCGTCGTCAGTCTGGTGAATGCAAAAAGATCAAAATACAGAAAAATCGAGTGCCGCATACTGCTGCCGGGCAATCCCGGCGAAGGCCAGCAGGCCTGGCAGCTGCTTGGCAAAGCCCTGAAAGCTGTGGTCGCCACCGGCCTGGATGCGCAGGGCGCAAGCCCGGTAATACTGCTCGGCGTGGCGATAGTCCAGTGTTTCATCGGCGGTCTGCAGCCACACTTGATAGCGGCCCGGGTCGGTCGGCGCCGGCACTTCCAGCTCGGCCAGGGCCTGTACATGGTCCTGGGTCAGCTCCCAGGTCAGGCCGCTGTAGTGGTTGCGCTGCGTGCCCAGATAACCGTCGAAACGCTTGTGCGGGGTGACTGCCGGATTGACCAGCAGGGCTTTGAGCCCATGGCGCTCGGCCAGATGGGTGGCATAGTAGCCGCCGAGCGAACTGCCGACCAGCAGGGGCGCGCCGAGCTCGGCGATGGCGGCTTCGAGCTGGACCATGGCCTGGCGCGGGTGGTGGTGCAAGTCCGGTACGCGCAGCTGCTGCGACAGGCCCAGCTGCTGCATGACAGCCTCGAGCTGGCGCGCCTTGGTGGAAAGCGGCGAGCTGTTGAAGCCATGGATATAGAGGATGGAACCCGACATGCTGCCCCCGGAATCTGTGGCTTCGCGCCCGATCGAGCGGGCGCAGGGACGCGCAGTGTAGCGCGTCCGCCGGGTTTTGGCGCCGGATGGCCAATTTCGCAACAATTTCTTCAAAGAGCAGGGGCCGCTGCGCGGCCCATCGCCGGCAAGCGCGGTTCCCACAGGTGCAGCGCTTGCCCGAGGATCATCAATATCCCGGGCTATGGAAGTCGAGCTTCACTTCAAAATCGGCGGCGCGCTCCACGCCGGTCTCCACCCGCCCATCGGCATGCAAGCGCAACCAGCGATACCCCGGCTGTTCCTCGCTGACCTTGAAGTCCTCGCTGCCCGCCGCGAACTGGATGCAGGTCGAGGGCGTCGCCAGCAGCCGCAAGCCGTCGCGCAGCTCATCCCACTCCTGATGAATATGCCCCCAGAGCAACGCCTTCACCTGTGGATAACCACGCAAGCGGCGCAACAGCTCATCGGCATTGCGCAAGCCAATCGGAGCAATCCAGGCGCAACCGATATCCACCGGCTGATGGTGGCAACACACCAGGCAATGGCGCTCGCCGGCCGATGCCAGGGCGTCATCAAGGATCGACAACTGGTTTTGCCCGAGCAGCCCATGGGTAGCGCCCGGCACTGCCGAGTCGAGCATGACCACACGCCAGCTACCGATATCGGTCACCGACTGCACAAGCGCCGGCGCGACCTGGGCCATGACCCTGGCTTCATCGTGGTTGCCCGGCAA
Organism: Pseudomonas sp. NPDC089996; assembly: GCF_044748405.1. Lineage (NCBI taxonomy): Bacteria > Pseudomonadati > Pseudomonadota > Gammaproteobacteria > Pseudomonadales > Pseudomonadaceae > Pseudomonas > Pseudomonas sp. NPDC089996. Next base: position 153,483 of record NZ_JBIVGA010000004.1, read on the forward strand.
CCAGCGCGTCGGTACGGCAAATTCGCCGGTCAGCTCGCGGAACGCTTCATACGACGCAACACTGCCATCCTGGGAAAGGTCGCCGGTGCACAACAGCACGTCGACACGCGGCTGTTCGCGCCGCACCTGGGCCACCACGTGGCGCAGGCTGTCACGGGTATTGAGGCCCAGCAAGGTGCCCGCTGGGTCGGCGAACAGGTGGGCGTCGGTCAGTTGCACCACATGCACGGGCGCGGGGGAAAGGTCTGGGTGCGGCAACGGCCGTCTCCTCGAACAGGTACTGCACGAATTATGGCGCTGGAACCGTTGCGAGCAAACACTCGCAACCGACCCAGGTCACATTTCAGCGCACACTTGCCAGTTCGTGGCCGCAGGCCAGGCAATGGCTGAGCCATTCGCCGAGGAACATATTCAGCTGGGCCTTCTCGTCCGGCTGGTGCATGGCCGCGTTGGGGTACGGGTAGATGCTGCGCAGTCGGCGGGTATGCTCGGCGCTGACCACTTCGGCCATGCGCGCATCGTGATACACCTGCACCTCCAGGTGCGGCACCGGCAGCCAGGGCAGGCTGTGTTCCTGGCGCACCCGCAGGGTCGTGGTATACGGGCAGGCCAGCAGCACATCGAGCACCAGCACGCCAAGCATCTGGTCACCCTGGGTCATGCCGATGCGCCGCGAACTCTGGGTGGTACGCATATCGGGCAGCAGGCGCATGAGCCGGGCATAGTTGGCCTCGCAGGCTGCTTGCAGCCCGGCCAGGTCGACCCGATAACGCTCACGCAAGAGGTTCACTTCCACATACCTCGAACTTCATCTTTATTCAGCGCGAGCCATTGCAGGCCAATGATGGTCGCCGCGTTGCAGATGCGCCCATCGCGTACCGCCTGCAATGCGTCGTCGAACGACCACACGCGCACACGGATGTCCTCGCCCTCTTCTTCCAGGCCATGCAGGCCACCCGCGCCTTCGCTGCTGCAACGGCCCAGGAACAGGTGTACGTATTCATCGCTGCCACCGGGTGACGGGAAGTAGCGGGTCATCGGCCACAGCGCGCTGAAAGCCAGCCCGGCTTCCTCTTCGGCTTCGCGGTGGGCGACTTCTTCGGGTTGCTCATCCTTGTCGATCAGCCCGGCGACCATCTCGATCAGCCATGGGTTGTCGACCTTGTCCAGGGCGCCGACGCGGAACTGCTCGATCAGCACCACTTCATCGCGCAGCGGATCGTAAGGCAGCACGCACACCGCATCATGGCGCACGAACAGCTCGCGGCTGATCTCGCGCCCCAGGCCACCGGCGAACAGCTCGTGGCGCAGGTGCACCTTGTCCAGCTTGTAGAAGCCCTGGAAGCAGTTGGCCCGCTTGACGATCTCGACCGCCCTGGGCACCGAATTCAACGTGTCTGACATGGAAATCCTCATTACCTCAATTACCGCATCGCGCCATCCTACTCTGCACGGTTGCCCGTTTCACCCCTTTCCGGCAACCGTTCGCGCACTCGGGACAGTACGTCTTCACTCTGTTAGCTTAGTGGCGAACTGAAGGCCGTGCTGACGGTCAAAGGCCGACTTTTCCCTGTTCTGCAAGGATCATCATGACACTTGTCAAACTGACTTCCGTGGCCGTGCTGGCACTGGCTCTGGGCGCCTGCCAGAGCTTGTTCGCACCCAATTACCGGACCCCGCTCGAGGTCAAGCGTGATGCCTGGGAGCACGTCAAACCTGGCTGCAGTGCAAGCGACTGCCCGCTGGTGAACATCGACACCATTCACTTCCCGGCCCAGCCCAAGCTCGATGCCATCGTCGAACAGCGCCTGCTGCAGCTGACCGAAGACAATCAGCATGGCACCGCGCCGAGCACCCTGCAGGCCTACGAGCAGCAATACCTGGCCAGTGCCGACAAACGCAACAGCAGCTACTTGCAAGCCAAGGTACGCGAGCAGCATGACGGGCTGGTGATCATTGAGCTGTCCAGCTACCTCGACAGCGGCGGTGCCCACGGCATGCCGGGGCGCGGCTTCATCAACTATTCGCGCAAACTGGACAAGGTGCTGACCCTGCAGGACATGCTGGTGCCAGGCCAGGAAGAAACGTTCTGGAAGACCGTGGAAGAGTCCCACCGTGCCTGGCTGATCAGCGTGGGCATGGACAAGGACGCCGAGTTCGTCAAGACCTGGCCCTTCAAGCGCTCGCCGCACATCGCCCTGACGTACGGCGCGCTGGTGGTGAAGTACGAGGTCTATGCCATCGCGCCTTACTCCATGGGCCATGTGGAACTGAAGATCCCCTACCCCCGCCTGAACGGCGTGCTCAAGCCTGAGCTGTTTCCCGGCCGCGGCTGACACTCAGCAGGCCATGCAGTCCACCTGCCAGCAGCAGCGCTGGCAGGGTAGCCCCCAGCTCCGGCGCCTTGGCGGCGATCACATGATAGGCCGCCACACCCACCGCCCAGGCCAGCAGCGCCTGCCAATGCAAACCACCGACCTGGGTCGGCAGGCGGCGGCGACGGATCACGTAGTGGTCCATCAGCACCACGCCGAACAGCGGTGCGAACACCGAGCCGATCAGCAGCAGGAAGTTCTCGTACTGTGCCAATGGCGCCAGCAAGGCGATCAGGGTGCATAGCACACCAATGGCCAAGGCCAGGTGCTCGACCTTCAGCGGCAACAGCACGCCGGTGGAAACGGCAGCCGAGTGGATGTCGGCAAAGGCCTTTTCCGACTCGTCCAGCAGGATCAACAGCAGCGGGATACCCATGCCGGCACCCGCCAGCGCGAGCAGCAGCGCATTGACTTCGCCACTGGCGGCAAACGCCAGGGTGTAGGCCACGCCCAGGCTCATCAGCCAGGTGTTGCCAATGAAGTAGCCCAGTACCGTACCGCCGAATACTTGCTTGCCGTTACGGGCGAAACGCGAGTAATCGGCGATCAGCGGCAACCATGACAATGGCATGGCGATGGCGATGTCGAAGCCCACCGCCAGCGACATCGAACCGTCCCCGGCGCGGTTCCACAGCTCAGCCAGGTCGGCCTTGGCGAACAGGTTCCAGGTCAGCCACAGGCACGCACCCAGCAGCAGCCAGATACCCCAGGCACGCAGCACCTTGCGCACGAATGCCAACGGCCCGCTGACCGCCAGCAGGGTGGCCAGGCCACCGAAGCACAGCGTCCACAGCATCGGGCTGTTCCAGGCACTGTCTTCGCCGAATGCTCGGGCACCCAGCAGGCTGGCAGCATCGCGCATGACGATGATCTCGAATGCGCCCCAGCCTACCAGTTGCAGCAGGTTGAGCAGTGCCGGCAAGCGCGCGCCATGGCTACCCAGGCTCAGCTTCAGGGTGCCCATGGCCGACAGGCCGGTGTCACTGCCGATGACACCGGCGGCGCCGAGCAGCAGCACACCGACACCGGTGCCAAGGGCGATGGCCAGGACCGCGCCGGCCAGGCCAAGGCCAGGGGCCAGCATGGCGCCGACCTGCAGGACCATCAGGCCGATGCCCAGGGAGAACCATAGCGAGAACAGGTCACGAGCGCCGAAGATGCGCTGGTGGGTGGGGACCGGGTGGTCGGGGGAGAATTGGCTGGGTGATGTCATGGTTGGCGCTCGCCGGAATGTTGTTGGTGTTCTTGGCGAGGACTTCGTCCTCGAATCGCGACGCAAGGCCGCTCCCACAAGGACAGTGCAAGCTTCAAGCCTTGCGCGGTCCCTGTGGGAGCGGCCTTGCGTCGCGAAAGGGCCGCAAAGCGGCCCCAGCATTTTTTAGACTTTGTGGTACAGCTGGCTGCCTTCCTGACGGAACCGCTCGGCCTGCTCGCGCATGCCTTGCTCGACGCTCACATCCACGGCCTCGATCCTGGCTGCGTACTCACGCACTTCCTGGGTGATCTTCATCGAGCAGAACTTCGGCCCGCACATCGAGCAGAAGTGCGCGACCTTGGCCGATTCCTTCGGCAGTGTCTCGTCGTGGAAGGCGCGCGCGGTGTCCGGGTCCAGGCCCAGGTTGAACTGGTCTTCCCAGCGGAATTCGAAACGCGCCTTGGACAAGGCATTGTCACGAATCTGCGCGCCCGGATGACCTTTCGCGAGATCGGCTGCGTGGGCGGCGATCTTGTAGGTGATGATGCCGGTCTTGACGTCATCCTTGTTCGGCAGGCCCAGGTGCTCCTTGGGCGTGACGTAGCACAGCATGGCGCAACCGAACCAGCCGATCATCGCCGCACCGATGCCGGAAGTGATGTGGTCATAGCCCGGAGCGATGTCGGTGGTCAGCGGCCCAAGGGTGTAGAACGGCGCCTCGTCGCAGCATTCCAGCTGCTTGTCCATGTTCTCCTTGATCAGTTGCATCGGCACGTGGCCAGGGCCCTCGATCATGCACTGCACATCGTGCTTCCAGGCGATCTTGGTCAGCTCGCCGAGGGTTTCCAGCTCACCGAACTGGGCCGCGTCGTTGGCGTCGGCGATCGAACCCGGGCGCAGGCCGTCGCCGAGCGAGAAGCTGACGTCGTAGGCCTTCATGATCTCGCAGATCTCGTCGAAGTGCGTGTACAGGAAGTTTTCCTTGTGATGCGCCAGGCACCACTTGGCCATGATCGAGCCACCGCGGCTGACGATACCGGTGACCCGCTTGGCGGTCAGCGGCACATAGCGAAGCAGCACACCCGCGTGGATGGTGAAGTAGTCCACGCCTTGCTCGGCCTGTTCGATCAAGGTGTCGCGGAACAGCTCCCAGGTCAGGTCCTCGGCCACGCCGTTGACCTTCTCCAGGGCCTGGTAGATCGGCACGGTACCGATCGGCACCGGCGAGTTACGGATGATCCACTCGCGGGTTTCGTGGATGTGCTTGCCGGTGGACAGGTCCATGACCGTGTCCGAGCCCCAGCGGATACCCCAGGTCAGCTTGGCCACTTCTTCCTCGATCGAGGAGCCCAGGGCACTGTTGCCGATGTTGCCATTGATCTTCACCAGGAAGTTGCGGCCAATGATCATCGGCTCCACTTCGGGGTGGTTGATGTTGGCCGGGATGATCGCGCGGCCACGGGCGACTTCCTCGCGGACGAACTCCGGGGTGATTTCCTTGGGGATGCTGGCACCGAAGCTGTGGCCGGCGTGCTGCTCGTTGAGCAGACCAGCGGCGCGGGCTTCCTGCAGCTTCATGTTCTCGCGGATGGCGACATATTCCATCTCGGCGGTGATGATCCCCTGGCGAGCGTAATGCATTTGCGAAACGTTGGCGCCAGCCTTGGCCCGGCGCGGGTTGCGCACATGGGCAAAGCGCAGCTTGGCCAGTTCGGCATCGTTCAGGCGCTGCTGGCCGAAGTCGGAGCTCAGGCCGCCCAGGCGCTCGGTGTCACCGCGCGCGTCGATCCAGGCCGAACGCACGTCAGCCAGGCCCTTGCGCACGTCGATGATGACGTTGGGATCGGTGTACGGGCCGGAGGTGTCGTAGACCAGCACCGGTGCATTGCTTTCGCCACCGAAGTCGGTCGGGGTATCGTCCAGGCTGATTTCGCGCATGGGCACGCGGATATCCGGGCGCGAGCCTTCGACATAGACCTTGCGCGAACGCGGGAACGGTTGCACGGACTGCTGATCGACTTGCGCCGATTCGCTGAGGTTGATCGCTTTTTCTTGTTTGGTCATCACAGGCTCTCCAGACGGCTTCCTAGCAGTGGAATGTCGGGGTGAACCTGAATGGCGCGGACGCACCCCTTGACGGGTGCAGTGCCGGATATGGGGGTGCCTGAAGCTGCATGCAGCTGCGACATTCCCGGACCTGGCACAAGAGGCTCCCCGGGAAGGCGAGCAATCTTGTTCCCTACGCAGGCGCTAACCTGATCAGGTTCAACGGGATCCGCACCTCTGCGATCTCAGCCTTTGCTTCAAGGCACCCCGACAAGAACATGCGCAGTCTAGACTGGAGTGGTCGGCAAAGCCAAGCGGGTAAATCGCGGCATGATGAAAGGCGCAGACGGCGATTGTTGCCGGGGGGCGCATGGCACTACACTGGCGCGCCGGACAATACTCAACGGTTCAGTAATTATTTTTCGTACAAGGATTGCCTCTATGCTGCGCAAACTCTCACTGGCGATAGCCGTGTCTTGTGCGTCCAACGGAGTGGTCTGGGCAGCCGATGCGCCCACATCGGTCAAGACCGATCTGGTCAGCGTCTACCAGGAAGCGGTGGACAACAACGCCGATCTTGCGGCCGCCCGTGCCAACTATGGCGCCCAGAAAGAAGTAGTGCCGCAAGCCCGCGCCGGCCTGCTGCCGAACCTGTCGGCCGGTGCCGAGATGTTGAATACGCGCACCAAGCTGGATGAGCCTTCGATCACCTCCAACCGCAGCGGCAATTCCTGGAGCGCGACCCTGGCCCAGCCCATCTTCCGGGCCGACCGCTGGTTCCAGTTGCAGGCTGCCGAGGCCGTCAACGAACAGGCGGCACTGGAATTGTCGGCCACCGAGCAGAACCTGATCCTGCAAACCGCGCAAAACTACTTCGCCGTGCTGCGGGCCCAGGACAACCTGGCGGCGACCAAGGCCGAGGAAGCTGCGTTCAAGCGTCAGCTGGACCAGTCCAACGAGCGCTTCGATGTCGGCCTCTCGGACAAGACCGACGTGCTGCAGTCCCAGGCCAGCTACGACACTGCCCGGGCCAACCGGATCATTGCCGAACGCCAGGTGCAGGATGCCTTCGAGGCGTTGGTGACGCTGACCAACCGGGAGTACAGCGCGATCCAGGGCGTGAAGCACTCTTTGCCGGTGCAGGTGCCAACCCCCAACGACGCCAAGGCCTGGGTCGAAACCGCCGGGCGCCAGAATCTCAACTTGCTGGCCACCAACTATGCGGTATCGGCTGCCGAGGAGACGCTGCGCCAGCGCAAGGCCGGCCATGCGCCGACCCTGGATGCCGTGGCAAAGTACCAGAAGGGCGACAACGACAGCCTCGGTTTCACCAACCCTTCGCAGCTTGGCGTGCGCTACAGCGGCGACGTCGAGCAAACCAGTGTCGGCTTGCAGTTGAACATCCCGATCTACAGCGGCGGCCTGACCAGCTCGCAGGTACGCGAGGCCTACCAGCGCCTGAGCCAGAGCGAACAGCAGCGCGAGAGCCTGCGCCGCCAGGTGGTGGAAAACACCCGCAACCTGCACCGTGCGGTGAACACCGATGTCGAGCAGGTGCAGGCGCGCAAGCAGTCGATCATCTCCAACCAGAGTGCGCTTGAAGCCACCGAGATCGGCTACCAGGTCGGTACCCGCAACATCGTCGACGTGCTCGATGCCCAGCGCCAGCTGTACACCTCGGTGCGTGACTACAACAACAGCCGCTACGACTACATTCTCGACAACCTGAGCCTGAAGCAGGCAGCCGGGACCCTGAGCCCGCAGGATCTGCAGGACCTCAGGCGCTACCTGAAACCGGACTACAACCCGGACAAGGACTTCCTGCCACCGGACCTGGCTGCGGCGGCTGCAAAGAATTTCGAGCGCAAGCCTTGAGATAAATGTTGGCTTCTTCGCGGGCGCGCCCGCGAAGAAGCCAACGCAGGAATCAGCCGAGAAGCTTGCCCAGCCCATCCAGCAAGCGCTGCAAGGCGCCCTGGTTGGCCCGCATCACCGCCCTGCCCGCCTCGCCCATGCGCTGCGCATCCTGCGGCAGCTCGATCAGGCGCCGCACCGCTTCGGCCAGCCCGTCGGCATCATCGACCTGCTGCAATGCCCCGGCATCACGCAACATCGCGCTGATTTCAAGGAAGTTGAACACATGTGGCCCCATGAGCACCGGCAATGCCAATGCCGCCGGCTCCAAGGGGTTGTGGCCGCCGGTGGCCACCAGGCTGCCGCCGACAAAGGCGATATCGGCCAAGGCATAAAGGAACAGCAACTCGCCCATGGTGTCGCCAAGCAGCACCTGAGTCTGGGCATCCAGCGGCATGCCGGCAGAGCGGCGTACCGTGGTGAACTGCCCTGCGCACAAGGCATGTACGGCATCGAACCGCTCTGGATGGCGAGGCACCAGGATCAGCAGCGCGTCACCATGTACCTGCAGCAGTTGCCGGTGCGCCTGCAGGATCAAGGCATCCTCACCCTCGTGAGTGCTGGCAGCGATCCACACCGGACGCTGGCCAGCGCCCCACTGTTCGCGCAATGCCCTGGCACGGGGTTGCAAGTGCTCGTCGATCTTCAGGTCGAACTTGATCGAGCCGGTCACCTGCACGCACTCGGGGCGGGCACCCAGGTCACGGAAGCGCCGGGCCTCGGTTTCGGTCTGCACCGCGATCAGGCTCATCTCGCCCAGCATCGGCCGGGTCAGCCTGGCAAAGCGCCCATAACCACGGGCCGAGCGCTCGGACAACCGGGCATTGGCCAAGGCCACCGGTATGCCGCGCCTGGCGCACTGGTGGATGTGGTTGGGCCACAGTTCGGTTTCCATGATGATGCCCAGCCGCGGGCGCACATGGTCGAGAAAGCGCCCGGCCGCCCATGGCAGGTCGTAAGGCAGGTAGCAATGCTGGATGCGCGGCTCATCGGCGAACATCGCGCGAATGCGCTCGGAGCCGGTCGGGGTCATGCAGGTGAGCGTGATCGGCAGGTCCGGGTAGGCCTTGAGCAGCGCACGCACCATGGGCGCGGCGGCAATGCTTTCACCGACTGACACCGCGTGTACCCAGATCCCTCCCTGGCGCATGGCCGGCAGGTTGCGGGCAAAGCGCTCGCCGATGCGCTGGCCGTAGGCCGGTGCCTTGCGTGCGCGCAGGTACAGGCGCAACGCAACCAGCGGCAGGCCCAGGTGAAACAGCAAGGTATAGAGTGTTCTGTTCATGGCGGCGGAGTTTACCCGATCGCACGCAGGTGCACCGCAAAGCGCTCGGCCAACCATTGCGCGGCCGGACCCAGCGGTTCATCACGGCGCCAGGCCAGTTCCGTCACCAGCGCAGGCGGGCGCCATTCGCTGTCGAGCTCGACCATGTGCGCCTGGTAGGTCGGGTACTGAACCACATGCCGCGGCAACCACGCCCAGCCCAAGCCGCGCATCAGCAGTTCGGCCATGGCATAGAAGCTGTCAGCCCGCCACACATGAGGGCTAGCCGCCTCGCTGCCGGGGTAACCGCTTTGCTGCGGGGTGATCAACAACTGTCGATGCCGAGCCAGCTGCTGGCAGGTGACACGCTTTTCATGCGCCAGCGGATGGCCGATGGCGCAGACCGTGACCATTTCCACGCTGCCCAATGCCCGCCGCTCAAGCGAATCGGGAATGCTCTCATGATGGAAGAACAGCCCAAGGTCTGCGCGCCGCTCCACCAACTTGCGCGCCACGTCGCCCTGGGCGCCGCTGGCCAACTGCACCTCCAGGTAGGGGTAGCGGCTGGCCAGTTCGTCGAGGCTGTCGATCACTGGCTGGTAGGGCATGGCTTCGTCCTGAGCCACCCGCAACAAGGCTTCTTGCCCGCGCATAAGCGCCGCCGCGCGGCCATCCAGGCGCTCACACTGGCGCAGGAGTTCGCGAGCATCTTCCAGCAGCGCACTGCCGTTTTCGGTCAGTTTCGGCTGCCGGCCACTGCTGCGCTCGAACAGCGTCACGCCCAGGTCGGTTTCAAGCAGGGCAATCGCACTGCTGATTGCCGACTGAGCCTTGCGCTGCTCGCGCGCGACGGCAGAGAACGAGCGCAGATCGGCGACTCGCAAAAACGTGCGCAACTGCTCCAGGTTCCACTGCTCCGCCATACAGCTATCTCCATAGGTGATAGGTAATGACTTTACCGCATCCAGGTTAGGTCTAGAATGCCCGCCCAGTAACCGGAGAATCCTGCCATGAATGCCTATACCTATCTCGCCATCGCCATCTGCGCCGAAGTCATCGCCACTGCCTCCATGAAGGCGGTCAAGGGGCTGAGCACGCCGTTGCCGTTGCTGCTGATGGTGGTCGGCTACGGGATCGCGTTCTGGATGCTGACCCTGGTGGTGCGCAGCATTCCGGTGGGTGTTGCCTATGCGCTCTGGTCGGGGCTGGGCATCGTGCTGATCAGCGTGGCGGCACTGGTGGTCTATGGGCAGAAGCTGGATGTACCGGCCATGCTGGGCATGGCGATGATCGTGGGTGGTGTGGTGGTGATTCAGCTGTTCTCCAAAACTGCCGGGCACTGAGGCAGCCTGTATACTTGCCAGCTGTCCCAGTCTTCGAGGTACCGCCATGCCATCTGCCATTTCCACTGACGTGCTGATCGTCGGCGCCGGGGTCGCAGGCCTCTGGCTCAATGCCCGCCTGCGGCGCCTGGGCTACTCGACAGTGCTGGTGGAGCGCGCCAGCCTCGGTGGCGAGCAGACCATCAAGTCGCAGGGCATCATTCACGGCGGTACCAAGTACGCCTTGCACGGTGCCCTGACCGGCGCTTCGGAAGCCATCGCCGACATGCCCCGGCGCTGGCGCGAAGCGATCAGTGGCGGCGGCGAGCTTGACCTGACCAGCACCCGCCTGCTGTCCGATGCCCATTACCTTTGGTCACCAGGCACCCTGGCCGGCAACCTGACCAGCTTCTTCGCCAGCAAGGCCGTGCGTGGCCGGGTCGACCAGGTAAAGGGCGAGCAACTGCCGCCAGCCCTGCAGGACCGAGCCTTCAAAGGCAAGGTCTACCGCCTTGCGGAGCTGGTGATCGACGTACCCAGCCTGCTCGCCAACCTGGCCGAACTCGCCGGCGACAGCCTGCTTGCAGGTGAACACATCGAGCCGCTGCACGAGGGCGACGAGCTGGTCGGTCTGCGTGTCGACGGCCGCGAAATCCGCGCCCAACGCATCGTTCTCAGCGCCGGTGCCGGTACCGAGAACCTGCTGCACGCCCTGGGCCTGCAGCAACCCGCCATGCAGACCCGGCCGTTGCACATGGTCCTGGCCAAAGGGCCGAACCTCAAGCCGCTTTACGCCCACTGCCTGGGCGGTGGGCCGAAGCCACGCGTGACCATCACCACCCACCCGGCCGCCGATGGCCAGTGGGTCTGGTACCTCGGCGGCGACCTGGCCGAGGCCGATGGCGTTGCCCGCGAGCCCGCCGCACAGGTTGCGGCAGCGCAGAAGGAAATTGCCAACCTGCTGCCTTGGGTCGATCAAGGCCAGGTGCGCTGGGCGACCCTGCGCGTCGACCGCGCCGAGCCCGCGCAGTCTGGCCTGGTGCGCCCCGACAACGCATTCCTCGCCGAGCAGCAGCGCCTGTTGGTGGGCTGGCCGACCAAACTGGCACTGGCACCGGACTTCAGCGACCGTGTACTGGCCAGCCTCGAGCGTGACGGCGTGCGCCCGACAGCCAGGGCCGACCTTGCCGGCCTGCCACGCCCGGCCTTGGGTGTACCGGCGTGGGAGCAACTGCTGCCATGACCTTGCCCACCTTGCATGGCCTGCACCGCCCCTTGGGCAGCACCGGTTTGAATGTTTCGCCACTGGGCCTGGGCACGGTCAAGCTTGGCCGCGACCAGGGCGTCAAGTACCCCAATGGCTTCACCATTCCCGGCGACGACGAAGCTCGCCTGCTGCTGGCCCAGGCCCGCGAACTGGGCATCAACCTGATCGACACTGCCCCGGCCTATGGCCACAGTGAAGAGCGCCTGGGGCCGCTGTTGCGCGGCCAGCGTGACCAGTGGGTGATTGTCAGCAAGGTAGGTGAAGAGTTCGAAGCGGGCCAGTCCAGCTTCGACTTCAGCGCAGCCCACACTCGCCGCTCGGTGGAGCGCAGCCTGCGGCGCCTGGAAACCGACCACATCGAACTGGTGCTGGTGCACTCCGATGGCAATGACCTGGCGATCCTCGAGCAGGAAGAGGTCTACCAGACCCTCGCCGCACTCAAGCAGGAAGGCAAGATTCTCGGCTATGGGCTTTCCGGCAAGACCGTCGCCGGTGGCCTGAAGGCGCTGGAAAAGGGCGATTGCGCCATGGTCACCTACAACCTCAACGAGCAGGCAGAACGCCCGGTGCTGGACTACGCTGCCGAACACGGCAAGGCCATTCTGGTGAAGAAGGCATTGGCCAGCGGGCATATCTGCCTTGCCCCCGGGGTCGATCCGGTCCAGGCCAGCTTCGAGCTGTTGTTCGCCCACCCAGGCGTGAGCAGTGCTATCGTCGGCACCATCAATCCGTTGCACCTGGCCCACAACGTGGCCACCGTTGCCCGTATCCTGGGCCAGCATTGAGTTGCCACCCAGCCGAGCTGGGCCTGGAGACTGACCCGACGCAAGGAGGAGCCTCGTGGCGCGTACGTTGATCCGCAAGAACCCGAGCAACTTCAAGACACTGCCGCTGCATGTCGAAGCCACCCCCGAAGGCCTGGTCTACCAGAGCATCGGCATGCCTCTCAATTTTGCCCAGACCCAGCAGCGCCGGCGCACCATCCAGCTTGCCGACAAGCAACGCTTCGTGGTCGAGCTGGCCAACCTGGGTGTATCCGTACGCCTGACCCTGCACTGGCAGCACCGTGATTACTGGGTGCTGGTCAGGCAACGCCGCCAGGACCGCGGTGACGTGGTTCTGAAATTGATTTCCGGATATGTCCCCGCTCAGGAGCTCAACCTTCCGCTGCATACAGCCGTGCAGGAAGTGGCAGAAGAATGCTTGCTGGAAACCCCGGAAGGCTGGCTGAGCGGGCGCTTCAACGACACCTGGCTGCCGGCCCCTTACGCCGCTGCACTGCATTACCGCGAAGCCTTGCCGTTCGTGCTGGCACCAGAGTCTGGCGCTGCCCGCCCGGTGCATTGCGGCAACCTGATGCTGCTGGAACGCCCGCGGGCTTATGTGCATCTGCCGACCGCTTCGCTGCAGCTGATCTACGACATGCGCCTGCAGGTACCCCGTGAAGCCAAGAAACTCAGCCTGTTTCATGTCGATGAACGCCTGGAAGGCGACCAGCTGGTAGCGCGACTCAACCGCAAGCGGCCGGATCTGTACCTGATGCCGGTAAAGGATGGGCAACCGCTGGCCGAGCTGTACACGCTGAAGAAGGATGAGCTGGTGCCGGCGAGCACACGGGGGCTTTACCTGGCCGAGAGCTTTGCCCGGCAGGAAGGCTGGGTGGTGGCCGATGAGCGGATTCGCTGGAAGGACTGGGTGAAGCAGCAGGGGCTGGTGGAGCGCAAGATGACGCCGGCCTCGCACCTGCAGCGCTTTGGTGACAAGGCACGAGCGCTTTTGGAACGGGCCCGCACTTCACTTCATAAATAGCTGTTGGGGCTGCTGTGCAGCCCCTGCAATCGATCAGTGCTTGCGAATCTTCTCGACGATCGCCGTGGTCGAGCTGTTCTCGACCAGCCCCAGCACCTTCACGGTGCCGCCATATCCCTTGACGATATCGGCACCCACCACCTGGTCGATGCCATAGTCCCCCCCCTTGACCAGCACATCCGGTTTGACCTGACTCAGCAGGTTCTCCGGCGTGCCTTCAGGGAAGCTGATTACCCAGTCCACCGCCCCCAGGCCGGCCAGTACAGCCATGCGCCGGTCAACACTGTTGATCGGGCGGCCAGGCCCCTTCAGGCGGCTGACCGATGCATCATCATTGACTGCGACGATCAGCCGATCACCCTGTGCCCGCGCCTGCTCCAGGTAGGTGACATGCCCGGCATGCAGAATATCGAAGCAGCCATTGGTGAAGACGATCTTCTCCTTGTGTGCCCGCGCGTCGTCGATGGCCAGCAGCAGTTGCTCCAGGCCCAGCACGCCGCGCTCGGAGCCTTCTTCACGCTGGATAGCCCGGCGCAGCTCCGGGGCACTGATCGCCGCAGTACCCAGCTTGCCTACCACGATGCCCGCGGCCAGGTTGGCCAGTGCCACGGCGTGCGGCAGGTCTTCGCCTGCGGCAATGGCAGCTGCCAGGGTAGAGATCACGGTATCGCCGGCACCGGTCACATCGAACACTTCGCGAGCCCGGGCTGGCAAGTGCAGCGCCGGCTGACCGGTGCGCAGCAGGGTCATACCGTGCTCGCCACGGGTTACCAGCAACGCGCCAAGGTCCAGGTCCTGCAGCAATTGCAGGCCTTTGGCGACCAGCTCGGCCTCATCGGCGCAACGGCCGACGATGGTTTCGAACTCGCTGAGGTTCGGGGTGATCAGGCTGGCGCCACGGTAGATGGAAAAATCCTTGCCCTTGGGGTCGGCCAGCACCGGAATGCTCTTGGCACGTGCGGCCTGGATCAGGCTCTGGTGGTTCTTCAGCGCGCCCTTGCCGTAATCGGACAGGACCAGGACCTTGACACCTTCGAGCAACGTGTCGACTTCGGCCCCCAGCGACAGCGGGTCGGTGGCGAACGGCTCTTCGAAGTCGATGCGCAGCAGTTGCTGGTGACGGCTCATGACCCGCAGCTTGACGATGGTCGGCTGGTGCGCGATGCGCTGGAACACCGAACGTACGCCAGCGGCCTGCAAGCTGTTGGCGAGGCTGTCGGCGGCTTCGTCCTGGCCGGTGACACCGATCAGCGAGGCTGGCGCGCCGAGGGCGGCGATGTTCAAGGCAACGTTGGCCGCGCCGCCGGGGCGATCCTCGATCTGGTCGACCTTGACCACCGGCACTGGCGCTTCAGGCGAGATACGCGAAGTACCGCCATGCCAGTAGCGGTCGAGCATGACATCGCCGACCACCAGTACCGGAGCTTGATCGAAACGCGGCATGGACAACTTCATGGGCAACCCATATGGAAATAATGAACAGGGGCAGGATATTAGCACAGGGTAAGCGACGGCTTTACGGCCAGATGCACCCTGGAAAATCCCCGTGACAATCGGGGCCGATGCGGCCCCGATCAAGGTGGGTCAGGTGATATCGGCCTTGGCCGGCTCATCCAGGCCCATGGCATGCAGGCGGGCATAATGGCCATTGGCCGCGAGCAATTCGGCGTGGGTGCCGCGCTCGACCAGACGGCCCTGGTCCATCACCAGGATCAGGTCGGCTTTCTCGATGGTCGACAGACGGTGGGCAATGACCAGCGTGGTGCGACCCTCCATGACATGATCCAGGGCTGCCTGGATATGCCGCTCGGACTCGGTGTCCAGCGCCGAAGTGGCTTCGTCGAGAATCAGCAGCGGCGCGTTCTTCAGCAGTGCCCGGGCAATCGCCAGGCGCTGGCGCTGGCCCCCGGAGAGCAGCACGCCGTTCTCACCGACTTCGGTATCGAAGCCTTTCGGCAGGCGGTCGACGAACTCCTTGGCGTAGGCGTCTGCGGCTGCCGCTTCGATATCGGCACGCGGGGCGCCGGCCAGGTCGCCATAGGCGATGTTGTTGGCCACGGTATCGTTGAACAGGGTGACGTGCTGGGTCACCTGGGAAACATGGCGGCGCAGGTTGCGCAGGCGATAGTTCTCGATTTCCACACCGTCGAGCAGGATCTCCCCCTGGTCGTGGTGGTAGAAGCGCGGGATCAAGGCCGCCAAGGTCGACTTGCCACTGCCCGAGCGCCCTACCAGGGCGATCATCTGCCCAGGCTCGGCGACGAAGCTGATGTCGCTCAGCACTTCGCGCTCGGTGCCGGGGTAGGTGAAGCTCAGGTTGCGCACTTCGAGGCGGCCTTGCACACGGTCTTTCTCGACGGTGCCGGTATCGATCTCTGGTGCTTCGTCGAGCTGTTCGAAAATGCTCTCGGCACCGGCCAGGCCCTTCTGGATGGTCGAACTGACTTCCGACAACTGGCGGATCGGCTTGGGCAGCAAGCCTGCCGCCGTGATGTAAGCCACCAGGTCACCGGCTGTGGAATCACCCCGCAGGAACAGCACCAGGAACATCAGCGCCGCCATGGCGGTGTAGATCACCAGTTGCAGCAGCGGTGTGTATAGCGAGCCGGTCTTGGTCATGTGCAGCTGCTTGTCGGTGTTGCTCTGGCTGGCATTGCCGAAGCGCTGCTGTTCGTAGGCTTCACCACCGAAGCTGCGGACCACGCGGTAACCCTGGATAGTCTCGGAGGCGACATGCGTCACATCGCCCATGGCGGACTGGATCTTCTTGCTCTGCTTGCGGAATTTCTTGCTGGCGATGCTGACCATCACTGCGATCACCGGCAGGATAGCGACCATCACCAGGGTCAGGTGCCAGTTCATCCACAACAGGTAACCGAACAGGAACACCACCGTCAGGCCTTCACGGATAACGACCTTGATCGCATCGGTGGCGGCACCGGTGACCATGGTCACGTTGAAGGTGATCCGCGAAATCAGGTGGCCCGAGTTGTGGTTGTCGAAGTAGCGGTTGGGCAGCACCAGCAGCTTGTTGAACAGTTCCACGCGCAGGTCATGCACCAGGCACAGGGAAACCTTGGCCAGGAAATAGTTGCCCAGGAACGAGCCCAGGCCTTGCCACGCTGCAATCAGGATGATCAGCAGCGGCACCGCCTGCAGCAACTGCAGGTCGCGCAGGTAGGGGACATTGGGGAACAGGACCGCTTCAGGGTTGCTCAGCCCATCGACGAAATACTTGAGAATCCCGGCCAGCATGGGCTGGGTCGAAGCAAAAATCACGAAACCGACAATGCTCAGCAGGAAAATGCCGGCGTAGGGTTTCACGTAGCTCAGCAACCGGAAGTAGATCTTCAGGCTGGAGGTGTGCTCCGCCGGTAGCGGTGTTTCGGCCATCATCGAGCTCGCTGTTCAGGTTGAACCGGAAATTTTACCACAGGCGTCATTTTCGGCACGTACCCATGGCAACAACATGACCAGACCGACTGGCAGCCAGCTGACGAACCATTCTGCCCGAGGCGTGGCGGTGAGACTGGCGGCATCGAACTGCATGGCCATTGTCGAGTACACCCACAACCCGAGCAGAATCTTGCCGAGCAAGGTGTGCCGTGCGCGGATGATCTCACCCAGGGCGAACAGCCAGACGAAGATCCACAACAGCATACCGGGCAGGCCCAGCTCGACGGCAACATGGGTGAACATGTTGTGCGTATGGTCGAACTGCATGCCCACGGAAGCGACCTTGACGTTGTAGGCAGCGCCCAAACCCAGGCCGGTCCAGGGATGCTCGCCGATCATTTTCAGCACTTGCTCGAAAATCTCTGGCCGGAATGACGCGCCACGGGCCGTGATCAAGTTATACATCACGAAAAAAGCCAACGCAGTGGCGAGCACCGCTCCCATCGCCAGGATTCGGCTATGTCGATCGCGCAGCCATACCGGCGCAAGCACCATGGTCACCAGCAGCGCCAGTGACGCGCCGCGGCTCTGGCTGAGGATGACGAAAGCCCCGAGACAGGCCAGTGCCAGCATCCAGCCGAGCTGAAATAGCCGCCGGCGAGGCATTTGATAAAGCAACAGCAAAGCTGCGGCGCCGATCACGTAGGCGCCTAGAATCGGGTGTGAAATTTCCCCGATCCCGGCCAGGCGTGCCACAAGGGGCTGGGCCTGTAGCCCATAGAAATGAATGATCGAAATCAGCGCGGCAATCGCCAGCAACCCACTGCCGATCTGCAGCAAATTGCGTATACGATCTCCCCCTGCTTGCGCCAGCAGTGGAAACGCCAGCAAGAACACGAAGATGTAGAGCAGGCGCTTGGCCTCCCGAGCGAGGTCCTCGGCGGGTGTCCAGGCAAGGCTCACGCCACCCCAGGCCATCAGCAACAGCACACTGCCCCACAGCGCCGGCTGGCGTCGCCAGGCTTCGACCAGCACACGCCGCGCCGGCCACGCCAACAGCAGCGCGGGCAGCCACAGGAACACAACCAAACCTTGCTGATAAATCTTGTTGCTCGGTGCCAAGGCAATTGCCCCGAAGAACCACACCAGACCAAACCCCAACCAGGCCTGAACCCAGTTTTTCTCGTAGACCATAGGTCCCCTCGGTCAATCAACGACAGCATACGTTGGTGCTGCAGCATTATTTTCGGCATTATTGCCGGTCAATTTGTTCGCCAGACGACAAGGCCCAACTCATGCAATGCTCCCGACTCTCCCAAGTCGACTTCGATCAGCTGATACTTGGCGCCCAGGTACTGGAGGCTGACAGCCATGGCGCCAAAGTCTACCTGCTTGGCGATGGTAATTTCCTTAAGGTATTTCGTCGCAAGCGACTGATTTCATCTGCGCTGCTGCGCCCCTACTCGCAACGCTTCGTCGACAACGCCGCACGCCTTGCCCAACTGGGCATCCCTACCCTCGAAGTCATCAGCCAGCACAAACTGGATGTACCGGGCAGAACGGCGGTGCTTTATCGACCACTACCGGGACGTACTTTGTTGCAAATGTCCCGCGACGCCGATTTCAGCTGGGACCACTACCTGCCCCGGCTGATCGAACTGATTCGCCATCTGCACCGAAGCGGCATCTACTTTCGCTCCCTGCACCTTGGCAATGTGGTCGTCACCCCTGACCAGCGCCTCGGTCTGATCGACGTGGCGGACATGCGATTCCTGCGCCCGCCCCTGTCCGCCCGCATGATCCGCCGCAATGTGCAACACATGGTGCGCTATATCGAGCGGGAAAACCTGGGTGACCGATTCCCCCTTGCCGACTTCGAGGCTGCCTTGCTGGCGCGCTGAGTTCAACCACGCAGCAGGCTGTGCGACCCGTCGCAGAAGGCCTGCCATGCCGCCTCGGGTGCCAGTATCTGCCGCTGCCGGGTAGCCACCGCCACGGCGCGGGCCGAATCACAGCGCGCGATCTCCCGCGCCCAGGCTTCTACACAGCCTACCGCCAGGTAGCAACCCGATGCCTGCAACTGCTCCCGGAATACCGGCAAGTCGCTGCAAACAACTGGCACATCCGCCATGACCGCCTCTTGCACCACCAGGCCCAGGCCTTCGGCACGCGAAGGCACCAGCAGCCAGTCAAATGCCCGGTACAGTCGCTGCAACTCGTCATGATGCCCACTCAGGTGCACGCTATCTGCCAGGCCCAGCTCATCGATCCGCGCCTGAAGGCTGGTGCGCAGAGGGCCATCACCGACAATCGCCAGCTGCATGTCTGGCCTATGCACCACAGCCTTGGCAAAGGCCTCTATGAGCATCTCGAACCCTTTGCTTTCGACCAGCCGCCCCACCGCACCGAGCACTTGACCAGTGGTTTGCGGCAGTGCCAGTACCTGACGCGCCTGCTCCCGGCTGAGCAGCGGCCCGGTAAAGGCTTGCGGGTCGAACGCCATGCGCAGCGTCTGTACCGGCCGGCCAATGTCCCGTTCCAGCGAACGCGCCAAGGTGTGCGAGACCGCCGCGAGGCTCAAACGCTCGGCGGGCAGCCTGTTCAACAAGTTCACATCGCCGGCGTTCAGCCGGGTCATGCCATGGAACAACACTTTGGCCCGCACCTCGGGGATATGCTGCAGCACCGGCAACACCAGCCGCGCGACACCAACGCCGTCGAGCAGGATCACGTCGGCACCCGCCTCCTTCAGCGCCCGCTGCAGGCGCAGGCGCAGCCAAGGCCGTAGCAGACGCCACAGGTGCTTGCCCTTCAAGGCTCGCTGCGGCATATGCCAGACACGGGTGGAGCCTCGCCCGTGGCAGAGTTCCCCGCCGAGCAGCAGCCAGTTACTGATACGGGCGTCGGCCCCCGCGTGCGAGAGCACCTGTTGATGGACTTTGTGGATGGACATGTACGGCGAACCGCCTGCCCACATCATGTTGACAATATTCATGGGGATAGCGCCCCTCTCCCGTGCAAGCCAGGTGGGACTGCAACGTCATTGGCAGAAAAAGATGATCCCATGCTGACAAGGGCGCCCAAGAACCGCGTCAATGCCCGCCTTGTCCCGACGCAATGCCGGGAAGGCGCCCTCCCTCCAGCATAGGCCGTAATATTCAGATCAGAGGCCCAGCTTGAGCCGCAAGCGTTGCCAGGCAGACAACGGAGGATGAGGCCTGAGCGGTGGGCGCATGTGCTCCACGATGCTCTGCCCGACGGCAGCAAAACTGAAACGTGACACGGCCAGCTCACGGCCATTTTCGGCTATCTGCCGTGCCAGTGCAGGATCATCGCGCAAGATGCGCAGCTTCGCCTGCAGCGTCGGGATGTCACCATAGAAGACAACGTTGACCATGTCCTGCAGGCCCAGCGCACGGTTTTCCGCTTCGCCCTGGTCATAGGCCAGCAGCACGCAGCCACAGGCCATGGCCTCGAAATTCTTGATCATGTACTCACCCATGCCGACATCGGCACTGACAAAGTACTGAATGCGGTTCAGTGTGTTGCAGTAGTCTTCACCTGACTTGGTGCGGGTCACCACCAGGTTCTCGACCTGCCCCAGTTCGTCCAGCAGCGCCTTGCGCCCGCTGTAGGCGACACTGTTGGTGCTGCCGACGAATGCCAGTTCGATATCGCGCTCGCGGCCTTGGTCGGCCAGCAGTTGCTCATCGTAGCCCTTGGGCACGAACACCGCGTCGAAGCCTTCCTGACGCAGGCGCTCGCTGACCATGAACCCCGAACTTATCACCCGCGCCCAGGGAAGTTTGCGGTAATGCGCACTGAACTTGCCGGTGTACTTGCAGGGGATGTAGTTCTGGTAGGCGTCGTGCTCGAGAATGACCAGGTTCGGCACCGTGCGGATGAAGGCGGCCTGACGGATCTCTTGCTTGAAGCGCAGGAAAAAGACAATGCGGTCATAACGCTCTGCCTGCACTTCACGCTTGAAATAACGGCGCAGGTTGCGCTGGTCTTCGCTGGTCAGCCAGCGCAGGTCGCATTCACAGTTGGCCGCGACGCCATCGTACAGGCGATCGAGGATCGCACGCTGTTCCTTCTGTACCAGAAATAGGACTTTCATTGCTTTCCTTGGGCGCTCTGCGCCATCGCGGTCAGGTTTACAGCTCACGCCGCCAGAACAGCTCATGCCGGCGCACGGCCTTGCGGAAGAATTCGTTCTCCCCGTAAGGCGACGGCCGGCGCCCCGCCAGCCAGCGCTGCAGCAAGCGACGCAGGCGGCGCTTGAACGGTGCCGGGGGCTGCAGGTCGTGCATCATGCCCAAGGCCATGGCCTTGTCACGCTGGGTAGCGACATCCAGCATCAAGGTGCATGGCGCCCAGGCTTGCTCGGCGCTCAGTTGCGGCGGCAGAGCTACGCCATCGCCACTGTCACCCATTGGCCAACGGTCGTTGTCATGCAGGTGGTTGGCGTAGCACAGCAGAGTCTGCGGCTGCCAGGCCAGGCCTTGCAGTGCCTCCATGACGGCCGCCTGGGCGCAGATATGGTCGGGGTGCGGGTCAAGTTGCGGATGCGGCATGACCAGCACTTCAGGCTTGGCCATTTCCAGCAGGGCCCGCAGGTCGGCCAGCAAGTTGTGCCAGGTTGGCGCACCATCGCGGTCAGCGGGTAGCGGGAACGGGTTGAACTGACGGAACGGGCGGATATCGGCCATGTCGGCTTCACGGGATGCGACAGGCTGATGGGGGGCTGCCTGCATGGCGGGCAGCTGCAGGCAGAAATAGCCCAACTGCACGCAATGCGACTCCGGTACGCCTGCCCAGCGCGGTACGGCGATGCTGTCCCAGGCGCGCAGGCGGCCTTTCAGACGGGCAGCCTCCGACTTGCCCAGGCCCATTTGCTGATAATGCTCGGCCTCGATCTCACCCGCAGTCAGGGTCACCACCCAGGTCTCGTCCGCCTGGCTGTACAACCCATAAGCCGCCAGTTCGGCATCATCGGCATGCGGCGCGATGACCATCACGCGGCGGCGCTGAAACTCGGCGCCGGGGGTTATCCACAGGCGTGGCTCACCCAGCAACCGGCAATACTTGCCGCGCAAACGCAGCGTGCCGGCCTGCAGAGGTTCAGCCAGCCCGGTGAGGTTGAGGAAACGAAGCCCATCGACTCCGCGCTCGAAGGTTTGCCGGTCGGTATCTTCGCTGCCGTGCAGCTCGACCCGTGGGTCGAGGAAGCGCCCCAGCCAATGACTTTTCAGCCGGACCTCGAGCACCAGCGTTTCATCACCCTGCAACGCCGTATCCACTTTGAGCAGCCCGTCACGCAGCACGACCGGCGCTTCATGGCTCAGTTCGCCGAAGCGGTAGGCATAATCCTCGCCAGGGGCATAGAACAGGTGATCGGCAAACCAGGCTTCGTGAGCGGCCCAGAGCAGCGGCAGCAGCAACAGCGGCAGCCACCACCAGGTGCACACCCCCAGCGCCACCAGCACGGCCAGGCTTGCCAGCAACCCCAGGCGCTTGTTGCGCCGATGGCGCTTGAGCAATTGCTGCTTGCGGCTCATGCCTGGAATACCGGCACAGGGTTGCACCAACGGTCCTTGTACTCCCGGTCGGCACGGCCGAACGAGAAACGCAGGGGCTTGTTGCGCGCACGAGCATCTTCCCAGGCGGCCTGGGTATTGAGGAAGCTCAGCACGCTACCCGGGCTGAAGGCCTTGGTTTCAGGGTCGACGCCGCCGTTGATGTATTCGACGCTGATCCACCCGGGCGCTTCGACGCGATACACCAGCTGGATAGCGATTGGCTTGTCGTCCAGCATCAGCACCGAACCGATCAGCAGCTCGCGCAGGCGCTCCAGCACATCGGCCATGCGCTCGGCACCCGTGGCCGGGAAGCCCCAGCGGCGCTGGAACAGGTCGCAGTACATGGCTGCGATCTGCTGCGCACTGAAGTCGCTGATCGGGCGCACAATGCCACCCGCTTCCTCCAGTAGGCGCAATTCGCGGCGCTGGTTGTAGCGGAATTTCTTCGACAGGTCTTCGTGGGCGCGGGCCATGGCCAGCTGCTCCTTCTGCACCTTGAGGCCACTGAAGCGGCCCTGGTTTAGTTCGGACAGGTAGCGTGCGCCATGGCGCAACGGCGCGCCGGCATCCGCCGCTGCCGGCAGAATGATCTCGGCATTGCCAAGGTCGAACAGGGCTTTTTTGCCGGCACGCTTGAGCTCGTCCTTGGACAACGCCAGATGACGCCCCCAGGTCGGGATCGCTGCCTTGAGCTCACCCGCCTGGTACCAGCCCAGGTAACGCACTGGAATCTGCGCCAGATCCGCCAGTTGCTCGACCACCAACGGGTGCGTCGCGACGCTGCCACCGAAACGCGCCCACGCCTCGGCGTAGGTCGGCGCATCGATTGCCTGCCAACCGCGCTCGCGCAAAGCCTGGATATGATTGAACATCAACCCTTCCCCACCAGCACACCAACCTGCGGCAACTGCCAAAATGCCTCGCGCACGGCCTGGTCGGAAAAACGCTCTCGCAGGCGCCGCAACATGTGCATGGCGCAGGCTTCACGCTGCTGATCATCCAGCGCGGCCATGTGCTTGAGACCCTGCGCCAGTTGCCCGGCATCGGCCAGCGGAAACAGCACGCCAACCCCCTCGACCACCTCACGTGCACCGCCGCAGGCCGTGGCCAGCACGGGCACGCCGGCGACCATGGCTTCGAGCAGGACCATACCGAATGGCTCGTGATCGGAGCTCAAAGCAAACACGTCGAAGGCCTGAAAATAGCGGCGGGCATCCGCCACCTGACCGAGGAAATCCACCTGCCCGGCGATGCCCAGCTCGGTAGCCAGGGCCTTGAGTTCGGCCTCCAGGCGGCCCTTGCCGAGGATTGCCAGGCGTGCCCCGGCCGGCAGCCCAGGCAGCGCCTCGGCAAAACCACGCAGCAAGGTGGCCTGATCCTTGTCAGGGTGCAGGCGGCCGACATTGCCAACCACCCACGCCTGGGCATCCAGGCCCAGTGCCTCACGTGCCTCGGCACGGGGCACCAGGGCAGCTTGCAGGGCATCGATGTCGATACGGTTGTACAGCGTCTGGATACGCTCGGCCGGCCACTGCGGCAGGCAACGGCGCATGTCGTCACGCACCGCATCCGACACGCCCAGCAAGCTCAGGCGCTTGCTGAACAGGTTGGCGAAGATACGCCGCCCCTTGCGCACATAGTCGCCAAACGCATGGTGCACACCAATCACCGGCAAGCCGGTACCCAGCAGCGCGATATAGATCGGTTTGAAACGGTGAGCGATGCAGAAGCTGAAATTGCGCTCGGCCGCAATGCGTCGCAGGGCACGAATGGCACCAAGCTTCAGGCCACGCACGGCCTTGGAGCTGAATTCGAGGAACAGCACCTCGTCCGACGCACAACCCGCGGCAACCTGCGGGTCGGCAGCGCCAGTGAGGAACACGGTGGTGACCTTGTAGCCGCTGCCCTGGAACAGGCTGGCGTACTGACGGGCACAATCGAGGAACGGCCCGTCATAGCCATGGCAGAACTGCAGGATCCGCGCTTCAGAGCGGCTGGTCATAGGCGGCGGCGCCGTCCTTCACGACCAGGATGTCTTCCATGATCAGGTACTGCAGGTCCGAACCGAAGAACATGTTCAGCGCATCGGTCGGCGAGCAGATCATCGGCTCGCCACGGCGGTTCAGCGAGGTGTTCAGCGATACGCCGTTGCCGGTCAGGTCTTCCAGCGCCTTCATCATGTCGTAATAGCGCGGGTTGTATTCGCGCTTGAGCACCTGGGCACGCGAGGTACCGTCCTCGTGGACCACTTCCGGTACACGGGTCTTCCACTCTTCAGCCACTTCGAAGGTGAAGGTCATGAACGGCGCTGGGTGGTCGACCTTGATCATCTGCGGGGCGACGGTGTCGAGCATCGACGGGCAGAAAGGTCTCCAGCGTTCGCGGAACTTGATCTGGTGGTTGATGCGGTCAGCCACGCCTTCTACGCTCGGGCAGCCAATGATCGAACGACCACCCAGGGCGCGCGGACCGAATTCCATGCGACCCTGGAACCAGGCCACCGGGTTGCCGTCGACCATGATCTTGGCAATCTGTTCAGGCATGTTGTCCAGCTTGCGCCACTTCGGTGCATTCGGGTGACGAGCGCAGGCAGCGATCACGTCTTCGTTGGAATACGACGGGCCGAGGTAGACGTGCTCCATCTTCTCGACTGGCACGCCACGGGCGTGGGAAACGTAGGCCGCAGCACCGACGGCGGTACCGGCGTCGCCGGAAGCCGGCTGGACGAACAGTTCCTTGACGTCTGGACGGGCGATGATCTTCTGGTTGAGCTTGACGTTCAGCGCACAGCCGCCAGCGAAGGCCAGTTTGCCGGTTTCACGCAGGGTGTCGCCCAGGTAATGGTCGATCATCTGCAGGGCGAGCTTTTCGAACAGCGCCTGCATGCTGGCCGCGTAGTGGATGTACGGCTCGTCGGCGATGTCGCCTTCGCGCTTGGGGCCCAGCCATTCGATCAGCTTCGGCGAGAAGTAGAAGCCTTTGCCCTTCTCTTTATGGCGGCGCAGGCCGATGACATTGGCATACTCGGTGTTGATCACCAGTTCGCCGTTCTCGAAGCTGGCCAGGCGGGAGAAGTCGTATTTGCTGGCATCGCCGTACGGCGCCATGCCCATGACCTTGAACTCGCCGTCGAGCATCTCGAAACCGAGGAATTCGGTGATCGCGCCATACAGGCCACCCAGCGAGTCCGGATCGAAGAACTCTTTGATCTTGTGGATCTTGCCGTTTTCGCCATAGCCGAAGAAGGTGGTGGCGTATTCACCCTTGCCGTCGATGCCGAGGATCGCGGTCTTTTCCTTGAAGCCCGAGCAGTGGTAGGCGCTGGAAGCGTGGGCCAGGTGGTGCTCGACCGGTTCGATCTTGACCTTCTTCGGGTCGAAGCCCAGCTGCTCCAGGCACCAGACGATCTTCTTGCGGTAGCGCTTGTAGCGACGATTGCCCATCAGGATCGCATCGAGTGCGCGGTCCGGGGCGTACCAGTAGCGCTTGGCATAGTGCCAGCGGGCCTTGCCGAACAGGCTGATCGGGGCGAACGGGATGGCCACCACGTCGACGTCGGACGGCTTGATGCCGGCTTGTTCCAGGCAGAATTTCGCCGACTCGTAGGGCATGCGGTTTTTCGCATGCTTGTCACGCACGAAGCGCTCTTCTTCGGCGGCGGCAATCAGTTTGCCGTCGATATACAGGGCCGCGGAAGGGTCATGGCTAAGGGCGCCGGACAGGCCAAGAATCGTCAATGCCAAGGGATTAGCCTCTTCATTCGGTAGAGATGCGCCAGCGGCCTCATGGGCGGGTGGCGGCTAAAGGGCGAGATTATAACGCAAACATCACCGACTGCGCGGTCGTTGTAGGAGCGGCCTTGCGTCGCGAAAGGGCTGCGAAGCGGCCCCGGCAATTTCTGCTGCGAAGCTGAAAAACTGGGGCCGCTTCGCTGCCCTTTTGCGACGCAAGGCCGCTCCTACAGGGGAACTCAGCACCGCTTACTCAGCGATCAGCCAGTCCATGCGGAAGCTGCCGGCAGTCTGCGCCAGCTCCCTGGCCAGCCACGGCAGCAGCTCGCGCAGCTCTTCTTCCAGCCCCCATGGCGGGTTGGCGATGGCAAGACCAGAACCGTTCAGGCCCTGCGGGCTGTCCTGGTGGTGCACATACAGTTCGACGCGCAGCAGCTTCGGTGCACCGGTGCTGGTCAGGTCCTGGTAAAAGCGGGTCAGCGAGCGCTGGTCCTTGATTGGGTACCAGATGGCTGCGACGGTCTGGCGCATGCGGCTGATCGCTTCCTTCATCGAGGTGGTGCAGCGCTTGAGTTCATCAGCCTGCTCGAATGGCGGGTCGATCAGCATGATGGCGCGCTTTTCCTGCACCGGCAGCAGTGCCCGCGGCACATGCCAGCCTTCGCCCAGGTGCACCACGACACGCGGGTCTTTCTTCATGTTCTCTTTGAGCAGCGGGCCGTCTTCCGGGTGCTTTTCGTTGAGCAATGCACGGTCCTGCTCGCGCATCAGCCGACGCGCCAGCTCGGGTGAACCCGGGTAGTAGCGCAGCTCGCCGTCAGCGTTCAGGCGCTTGATGATACGCAGGTAGTCTGCAGCCATGGCCGGCAGGTCATCGCGGTTCCACAGGCGGGCGACGCCTTCCAGGTACTCGCCGGTGCGGGTCGCCTGATCGCCTTGCAGGTCGTAAAGACCGAGGCCGGCATGGGTGTCGATGTAGGCGAACGGCTGCTCCTTGCGCGACATCAGGGCGATGAGGCGGGTCAGCACGATATGTTTGAGGACGTCGGCGTGGTTGCCGGCGTGGAAGGCGTGACGATAGTTCATGGCAACTCCTGCGGGGGTGGCAAGTTTACCTTGCCTTGCAGGCGGAGTCAGGCCTGACTGCTGATTGGCGGCGCCTGGGAGGCAGGCGCCGCCGATTCAACGGGTATTACTTGTCAGCGTGATACGCCGCATCTGCAGTTTCGAAGCGCTGCAGCATCACCGGCGAAGGGCTGCCCAGCTTGCTCACCAGGATGATGGCGATGCTGGCGAACAGGAAGCCCGGGATGATTTCGTACAGCCCGAGGGTGTCGAAGTGCTTCCACAGGATCACGGTCACCGCACCGACCACGATACCGGCCAGCGCGCCGTTACGGGTCATGCCCTTCCACAGCACCGAGATCAGCACCACCGGGCCAAAGGCGGCACCGAAACCGGCCCAGGCGTAGGACACCAGGCCCAGTACGCGGTTTTCCGGGTTGGCGGCCATGAAAATGGCGATCAGGGCCACGGCCAGCACCATCAGGCGGCCGACCCACACCAGCTCGCGCTGCGAAGCGTTCTTGCGCAGGAAGGCCTTGTAGAAGTCTTCAGTCAGGGCGCTGGAGCAGACCAGCAGCTGGCAGCTGAGGGTACTCATCACCGCCGCCAGGATGGCCGACAGCAGCACACCAGCGACCCACGGGTTGAACAGGATCTTGGCCAGCTCGATGAAGACGCGCTCGTGGTTCTCGGTGACCGGACCAGCCAGCTCAGGGTGCGCCGAGAAGTAGGCGATACCGAAGAAGCCAACGGCGCAGGTACCGGCCAGGCACAGGATCATCCAGGTCATGGAGATGCGACGCGCCTTGGCGATGGACTTGACCGAGTCGGCGGCCATGAAGCGCGCCAGGATGTGTGGCTGGCCGAAATAACCCAGGCCCCAGCCCATCAGCGAAATGATGCCGATGAAGGTTGCACCCTTGAACATGTCGAAGTGGGCAGGATTTTGCGCTTCGATGGCCAGGAAGGTGGTGTCGAAGCCACCTGTCGAGATCAGCACGATGATTGGCGTGAGGATCAGTGCGAAGATCATCAGCGAGGCCTGCACGGTGTCAGTCCAGCTGACTGCCAGGAAGCCACCGATGAAGGTATAGGCGATGGTTGCCGCAGCACCGGCCCACAGGGCGGTTTCATACGACATGCCGAAGGTGCTTTCGAACAGGCGCGCACCGGCGACGATGCCCGAGGCACAGTAGATGGTGAAGAACACCAGGATGACGATCGCCGAGATGATCCGCAGCAACCCGCTCTGGTCTTCGAAGCGGCTGGCGAAGTAGTCCGGCAGGGTCAGTGCGTCACCGTTATGTTCGGTCTGCACGCGCAGGCGGCCGGCAACGAACAGCCAGTTGAGATAGGCACCGACGGTCAGGCCGATGGCGATCCAGGCTTCGGACAGGCCGGAGAAGTAGATGGCGCCCGGCAGGCCCATCAGCAACCAGCCGCTCATGTCGGAAGCGCCGGCGGAGAGCGCAGTTACCACGCTACCCAGGCTGCGACCACCGAGGATGTAGTCGGAAAGGTTCTTGGTGGAGCGATAGGCTGCGAAACCGATCAGCACCATTACCGCGATGTAGATCACGAAGGTGATCGTTAGTGGATTGCCCATGCGTGTGCCCTGGCGTTTGTTTTTATGTCATGCGCAACCGCCCTGAAGAAGGTTGCACCCAGGCGGCGAATGCTATGCAACAACGCAAAGTCGGTGCAACCACTTTTCATTGGCAAGTTGCACCTTCCTGTCGGTTTTCTGAAAAAACGTATTTCTTGCTTCACTTCGGAGCAAAAACCACATTTTTCAGAAGAAAATGCACTGTAAGAACGTCTTTTTAGGCCGTAGGAAAAGCCACCAGACGAGTTGCACCTGTTCTTCGCAAATTTAGGGTTGCACCTGGTTGCACCCGGAAACGCCTACAGCTAATCTTGGCCCCAGCTTAAGCCACAACCGTGGCAATAATGAGGATAAGAAATTGGCGACGACCACCCTTGGGGTCAAACTCGACGACCCGACCCGTGAGCGACTCAAAGCTGCTGCGCAGTCCATCGACCGTACGCCGCACTGGTTGATCAAGCAAGCGATCTTCAATTACCTGGAGAAGCTCGAGGGTGGCGCTACCCTGACCGAACTCAATGGTCATACCAGCAACCAGGCCGATGACGCTGGCGAAGTGCAGCCAGACCATGCCCACCAGTGCTTCCTCGAATTTGCCGAGAGCATCCTGCCGCAGTCAGTACTGCGTTCAGCCATCACCGCCGCCTACCGCCGCCCCGAGCAGGAAGTGGTGCCGATGCTGCTGGAGCAGGCGCGCCTGAGCGCCCCGCTGGCCGAGGCCACCAACAAGCTTGCCGCCGGTATCGCGGAAAAGCTGCGCAACCAGAAGAGCGCTGGCGGCCGTGCAGGCATTGTCCAGGGGCTGCTGCAGGAGTTTTCCCTGTCGTCCCAGGAAGGCGTTGCGTTGATGTGCCTGGCCGAAGCCCTGCTGCGTATCCCTGACAAGGGCACCCGTGACGCCCTGATCCGCGACAAGATCAGCAACGGCAACTGGCAACCGCACCTGGGCAACAGCCCGTCGCTGTTCGTCAACGCCGCTACCTGGGGCCTGCTGCTGACCGGCAAACTGGTCTCCACCCACAACGAAGCCGGCCTCACCTCCTCGCTCACCCGCATCATCGGCAAAAGCGGCGAGCCGATGATCCGCAAGGGCGTCGACATGGCCATGCGCCTGATGGGCGAGCAGTTCGTCACCGGCGAAACCATCGCCGAAGCCCTGGCCAACGCCAGCCGCTTCGAAGCCAAAGGCTTCCGCTATTCCTACGACATGCTTGGCGAAGCCGCACTGACCGAACACGACGCGCAGAAGTACCTGGCCTCGTACGAGCAGGCGATCCACTCGATCGGCAAGGCTTCCCACGGCCGCGGCATCTATGAAGGCCCGGGCATCTCGATCAAGCTGTCGGCACTGCACCCACGCTATAGCCGCGCCCAGTACGAGCGCGTGATGGAAGAGCTGTACCCGCGCCTCCTGTCGCTGACCCTGCTGGCCAAGCAATATGACATCGGCCTGAACATCGACGCCGAAGAGGCCGACCGCCTCGAACTGTCCCTCGACCTGCTCGAGCGCCTGTGCTTCGAGCCGGCCCTGGCGGGCTGGAACGGTATCGGCTTCGTTATCCAGGCCTACCAGAAGCGCTGCCCGTACGTGATCGACTACGTCATCGACCTGGCCAAGCGCAGCCGCCACCGCCTGATGATCCGCCTGGTAAAAGGCGCCTACTGGGACAGCGAGATCAAGCGCGCCCAGGTCGAAGGCCTGGAAGGCTACCCGGTGTACACCCGCAAGGTGTACACCGACGTCTCCTATGTCGCCTGTGCCCGCAAGCTGCTGGCCGTACCGGAGGCCATCTACCCGCAGTTCGCTACCCACAACGCCCACACCCTGTCGGCCATCTACCATATCGCCGGCCAGAACTATTACCCAGGCCAGTACGAGTTCCAGTGCCTGCACGGCATGGGTGAACCGCTGTACGAGCAGGTTGTAGGCAAGGTCGCCGACGGCAAGCTGAACCGCCCGTGCCGCGTGTATGCACCGGTCGGCACCCACGAAACCCTGCTGGCCTACCTGGTCCGCCGCCTGCTGGAAAACGGCGCCAACACCTCGTTCGTCAACCGCATTGCCGACCATTCGATCTCCATCCAGGAACTGGTCGCCGACCCGGTCGCCAGCATCGAGCGCATGGGCACCCAGGAAGGCAACATCGGCCTGCCGCACCCACGCATCCCGCTGCCGCGTGAGCTGTATGGCAGCGACCGCGCCAACTCGGCCGGTATCGACATGGCCAACGAACACCGCCTGGCATCGCTGTCCTGCGCCATGCTGGCCACCGCCAACAATGACTGGAAAGCCACCCCGCTGCTGGCCTGCGCCGCCAGCGAAGCCGCTGCCGTGCCGGTACTGAACCCGGCGGACCACCGCGATGTGGTCGGCCATGTGCAGGAAGCCACCGTCGCCGACGTCGACAATGCCATCCAGTGTGCGCTGAACGCGGCGCCGATCTGGCAGGCCACCCCGCCCGCCGAACGTGCCGCGATCCTCGAGCGCAGCGCCGACCTGATGGAAGCCGAAATCCAGCCACTGATGGGCCTGCTCATTCGCGAAGCCGGCAAGACCTTCGCCAACGCCATCGCAGAAGTGCGTGAAGCCGTGGACTTCCTGCGCTACTACGCGGTACAGGCACGCAACGATTTCAGCAACGACGCCCACCGCCCACTGGGCCCGGTAGTGTGCATCAGCCCGTGGAACTTCCCGCTGGCGATCTTCTCCGGCCAGGTGGCCGCAGCACTGGCTGCCGGCAACCCGGTACTGGCCAAGCCTGCCGAACAGACCCCGCTGATCGCAGCACAGGCCGTGCGCCTGCTGCTGGAAGCCGGCATTCCGGAAGGCGTGCTGCAACTGCTGCCAGGTCGCGGCGAAACCGTCGGTGCCGGCCTGGTCGGTGACGAGCGCGTCAAAGGTGTGATGTTCACCGGCTCCACCGAGGTCGCCCGCCTGCTGCAGCGCAATGTCGCTGGCCGCCTGGACAACCAGGGCCGGCCAATCCCGCTGATCGCCGAAACCGGTGGCCAGAACGCGATGATCGTCGACTCCTCGGCGCTGACCGAGCAGGTAGTGATCGACGTGGTGTCCTCGGCCTTCGACAGCGCCGGCCAGCGTTGCTCGGCACTGCGCGTGCTGTGCCTGCAGGAGGACTCTGCCGACCGCGTGATCGAAATGCTCAAGGGTGCCATGGCCGAAAGCCGTCTGGGCTGCCCGGACCGCCTGGCCGTGGACATTGGCCCGGTAATCGACGCCGAGGCCAAGGCAGGCATCGAGAAGCACATCCAGGGCATGCGCGAAAAAGGCCGCACGGTCTACCAGGTGGCAATCGCCGATACTGCCGAAATCAAGCGCGGCACCTTCGTGATGCCAACCCTGATCGAGCTGGACAGCTTCGACGAACTGAAGCGTGAAATCTTCGGCCCGGTGCTGCACGTGGTGCGTTACAACCGTCGCAACCTGGACCAGCTGATCGAGCAGATCAACGCTTCCGGCTATGGCCTGACCCTCGGCGTGCACACCCGCATCGACGAGACCATTGCCAAAGTGGTGGAAACCGCCAACGCCGGCAACATGTACGTCAACCGCAACATCGTTGGCGCTGTGGTAGGCGTGCAGCCGTTCGGCGGTGAAGGCCTGTCCGGCACCGGCCCGAAAGCCGGTGGCCCGCTGTACCTGTACCGCCTGCTGTCGACCCGTCCGGCCGACGCGATTGGCCGCCACTTCGAGCAGCAAGATGGCGAAGGCCAGCCGGACCGCACCCTGCACGACCATCTGATCAAGCCGCTGCACGTGCTCAAGGCCTGGGCCGAGAGCAACCAGCAGGCTGAACTGGCGGCCCTGTGCAGCCAGTTCGCCGGCCAGTCGCAGAGCGGCATCGCCCGCCTGCTGCCAGGCCCGACCGGCGAGCGCAACACCTACACCATCCTGCCACGCGAGCACGTGCTGTGCCTGGCGGACAACGAAGCCGACCTGCTGGCGCAGTTCGCTGCCGTGCTGGCGGTGGGTAGCTCGGCGGTGTGGGCTGACGGCGAGCCAGGCAAGGCCCTGCGCGGCCGCCTGCCGAAGGAACTGCAAGCCAAGGTCAAGCTGGTGGCGGACTGGAACAAGGATGAAGTGGCGTTCGACGCCGTGATCCACCATGGCGACTCGGACCAGCTGCGTGGCGTGTGCCAGCAGGTGGCCAAGCGTGCCGGGGCGATCGTGGGTGTGCACGGGCTGTCCAGCGGGGACCAT
Source organism: Pseudomonas sp. NPDC089996 (assembly GCF_044748405.1). Taxonomy (NCBI): domain Bacteria; kingdom Pseudomonadati; phylum Pseudomonadota; class Gammaproteobacteria; order Pseudomonadales; family Pseudomonadaceae; genus Pseudomonas; species Pseudomonas sp. NPDC089996. The sequence goes on from NZ_JBIVGA010000004.1 coordinate 186,274, forward strand.
CAGATTGCGCTGGAGCGCTTGGTGATCGAGCGGGCGGTGAGTGTGAATACTGCTGCTGCGGGTGGTAACGCCAGCTTGATGACCATTGGCTGACGACTAAGGTCGTTGATGGAAAAGGAGAGCTTCGGCTCTCCTTTTTTTTGGGGTGCATGCCATGAGGGAGTTTCAAGGCTGGCAGGAGCATGCCTTGATTCTTTCGGCGCCTATAAGATCGAGCGCCGCCCGCGCGGCGCTCGATCTCACAGGCGCTGCAAGCCTCATAGCATACACCTGTATGCCCCACCCTTTCTGTACCCCTATCATCCAGATCTAAATCGAAGATCAACTCGACGCTGGGCCTATGAACAACACATAAATACGAGACAGCTCCATTGCAAAACCTAGATACATCCAAAACCGATTAGCAAAACTGAACTTGCTATTTGACTTGCCTGTCACATCGCCCGCACTGAAATTGATCCCTTTCTGCATGACCGCGAGAAGGTAAAGCGAGAGTGCTTGCAAGGCAATGACCACCACCAATGCCACCCACGGCAAGCCCTCTAATATGAATGATCCAACAAACGCTGCGATCATCAGGGCGTAGTAGCTCAAGGTTAACTTCAGAATGGACCAAGGGTATTCTTTGCCGGAAGACCGGGTGACATCATCCACGCGCTTTAGCAGCGGATAAATGTAAAACATTCCGAACGCACTACGCAGCATAGGGATCACGGGCTCACCGGTTCGGACCTTGTGCAACCTCCAACTTTGATAAAAGCAGTACCACCAGTAAAGGCCCAAAGTAAATAAGGTCATCACTACTAACTTGGAGGGTGAGACCACAAAAAACGGTGCTTCGTTAGATCCGGAGCCACTTACACGATCACTGGCCATTAAAACAATTTCCTTGAGCGAACACCAAAGCAAGCATTCAAGGCCAGTCGGTGCCTTAACTTCACCAGGCTGATTCTGAAGATTGCGCAGGAAACGTCTAAATATCGCCAGATGCGTAAATGCCATCTACCCCCTGTGGCCATGAAGGGATAGCTACCCCACAACGTTTACGTGTGTTTCGTGCTATCAACTGAATCAATCATGGTAGTCATCCACCTGAAGCGACTCCTAGACTCGGCTCATGCCCGCTCAAGGACCGCCCCCATGCCCGAGACCCTGCTCAGCCTCCGCAACCTAGCCTTCGAACTCTACGAAGTCCTCGACGCCGAAGCCCTGACCCAGCGCCCGCGCTTCGCCGAGCACAGCCGCGAGACGTTCGACGCTGCCCTGACCACTGCGCGCACCATCGCCGAGAAGTTCTTCGCCCCGCACAACCGCAAGGCCGACGAAAACGAGCCGCGTTACGTGGACGGCCGTGCCGAGCTGATCCCCGAGGTGAAGCCCGCCGTCGATGCCTTCCTCCAAGCCGGCTTCCTCAACGCCAACCGCGATTTCGAAGCAGGCGGCATGCAACTGCCCAGCCTGGTCTCGCAGGCCTGCTTCGCCCACTTCCAGGCAGCCAACGCCGGCACCACGGCCTACCCGTTCCTGACCATGGGCGCCGCCAACCTGATCGAAAGCTTCGGCACCGAGCAACAGAAGCGCCTGTACCTACAGCCAATGATCGACGGCCGCTACTTCGGCACCATGGCGCTGACCGAACCCCATGCCGGCTCGTCGCTGGCCGATATCCGCACCCGCGCCGAACCCGCCGGCGATGGCACCTACCGGCTCAAGGGCAACAAGATCTTCATCTCCGGCGGCGACCACGAGCTGTCGGAAAACATCGTGCACATGGTGCTGGCCAAGCTGCCGGACGCGCCGCCCGGCGTGAAGGGTATTTCGCTGTTCATCGTGCCGAAGTATCGGGTCAACCAAGATGGCAGCCGTGGTCCGCGCAACGACGTGTTGTTGGCGGGGCTGTTCCACAAGATGGGCTGGCGCGGCACCACCTCCACCGCGCTGAACTTCGGCGACAACGGCCAGTGCATCGGCTACCTGGTCGGCCAGCCGCATCAGGGCCTGGCCTGCATGTTCCAGATGATGAACGAAGCGCGTATCGGGGTCGGCATGGGCGCGGTGATGCTCGGCTACGCCGGCTATCTGTACTCGCTGGAATACGCCCGCCAGCGGCCCCAGGGTCGCCTGGCGGACAACAAGGATCCGCAAAGCCCGGCTGTGCCGATCATCGAACACACCGACATAAAACGCATGCTGCTGGCACAGAAGGCCTACGTGGAGGGCGCCTTCGACCTCGGCCTGTACGCAGCGCGCCTGTTCGATGACACCCACACCGCCAGCGACGAAAGCACACGCAGGCAAGCCCAGGAACTGCTCGACCTGCTGACCCCTATCGTCAAATCCTGGCCTTCGACTTTCTGCCTCAAGGCCAACGAACTGGCAATCCAAATTCTCGGCGGCCACGGCTACACACGCGAGTACCCGGTGGAGCAGTACTACCGCGACAACCGCCTTAACCCGATCCATGAAGGCACCGAGGGCATCCAGTCGCTCGACTTGCTGGGCCGCAAGCTGGCGCAGAACAACGGCGCAGGCCTCAAGCAACTGATCCGCCTGATCGCCAGCACTGCCGAACGCGCCAGCCATCACCCGGGCCTGGATACCCTGCGCCAGCCGCTGGAGCAGTTGGTCAATCGCCTGCAATCGGTGACCCTGGCGCTGCTCGGCGACCTGGCCGAGGGCAAAATCGCTGGCGCATTGGCCAATTCAGCCCTCTACCTGAACGCCTTCGGCCACTGCGTGATCGGCTGGCGCTGGCTGGAGCAGGCGATCCATGCCGAACTTGGGCTGCTCAAGGGCAACCTCGCCGACCGCGACTTCTACCTCGGCAAACTGCAGGCCGCGCGTTTTTTCCTGACCTGGGAAATTCCCGCCTGCCATAATGACCTGGCATTGCTCGAGGCGCGCGACGATACGTGCCTGGCCATGCAAGATGGGTGGTTCTAGGGGGAGCCGCCGTTAAAACGGAGGCTTCCAGATGTTCGATTCCAGCGCCCTGCTGCGCCAGCGTTTTGCCGCGCTGCGCAGTACGGCCGAGTTGTTTTCTCTGCGTCATGTGAAACAGTCGCACCAAGCGCTGTCGGTTCGTCGCAATGTGGCCGAGCCGCCCCACTTCAGCCAGGACGAGGGCGCCATGCTGACCGTGCGAGTCAACGGCGTAGAGGCCTATGCGGCCACCGCCGACCTGTCACAGGCTGGCCTGCAACGGGCACTGGAGCAGGCTGAGGCGCTGGCTCGACAGGTCGCCCGGCACAGTCTGCTCGACCTTCGCGAGCAGCCGGTGACCAGCGCCCGGCACGACCACATTTCACCCAACTTCGAGCGACCCGTGCCAAGCCTGGCCGACTGCCTTGGCCTGCTCGCCGCCGAATCGGCCAGCGTGCCCAGGGACAGCCGCCTGGTGGACTGGCAGGCCAGCCTGGGGCTGAGCCTGGTGGAGCAGACCTACCTGAACTCGGCCGGCGCCGAGCTGCGCCATGCCCAGCGCTTCCTGTTCCCGGGCCTGAGCGTCACCGCCAGCGACGGCCAGGACAGCCAGAGCCGCAGCCTGGGCCGTGACAACTTCGGCCAGCAGGGCGGCTTCGAGATCATCGAGCGCTGCGGCCTGGTCGGCGCTGCCCGCCAGGTCGCCGACCAGGCGCTGCAGCTGCTGCTGGCGCCGAACACACCCAGCGGCCCGCGTGACCTGCTGCTGATGCCCGACCAGATGATGCTGCAGATACACGAATCCATCGGCCACCCGCTGGAGATGGACCGCATCCTCGGCGACGAGCGCAATTACGCCGGCACCAGCTTCGTCAAAGCCAGCGACTTCGGCCACCTTCAATACGGCTCCAGCCTGCTCAACGTGACCTTCGACCCGACCATCGGCGAAGAACTGGCCAGCTACAGCTTCGATGATGATGGCAGCGAGGCCAGCAAGCAGTTCCTGATCCGCAATGGCCTGCTGCTGCGCCCGCTGGGCGGGGCACTGTCGCAGTTCCGCTCGGGCCTGAGTGGCGTGGCCAACAGCCGCGCCTGCGGCTGGAACCGCGCGCCAATCGACCGCATGGCCAACCTCAACATCGAACCCGGCGACCAGCCCCTCGACCAGCTGATCCAGGGCATCGAGCACGGCATCCTGATGCGTACCAACCGCTCCTGGTCGATCGACGATGCACGCAACAAATTCCAGTTCGGCTGCGAATGGGGCCAACTGATCGAAAACGGCGAGCTCAAGGGCATCGTCAAGAACCCCAGTTACCGCGGCATCTCCGCACAGTTCTGGCGCAACCTGGCGGCCGTCGGTGATCGCAGCACCTTCCAGGTACTGGGCACACCCAACTGCGGCAAGGGCGAACCCAACCAGGTGGTACGGGTCGGGCATGCCTCGCCCGCCTGCGTCTTCCGCCAGATAGACGTATTCGGAGGTGAAGCCTGATGAAGCCACTTTTCCAGACCCTGGTCGCCGCAATGCAGGATGCCCTGCAACCTGGCGAGCAGTTCACCCTTGGCTTCAGCGCCGAACAGTCGCAATTCGTGCGTTTCAACCACGCCAAGGTGCGCCAGGCCGGCGAGGTGAGCCAGGCCAGCGCGCAACTGCGGTTGATCCGTGAGGGCCGCCAGGCGGAACAGCAGGTGACCCTGAGCGGCGACACGCCACTTGACCGGCAACGCCTGATCTCAGCGCTGGAGCAGTTGCGCCAGACCCTGCCACTGCTGGCCGTGGACCCATACCTGCAGCTGGACCAGAGCGCCTGGCACAGCCTCAGCGAGCAGGCACAACCGCTACCCGGGCTTGACCAGGTCCTGACACTGCTCGACCGCGAAGCCGGCGACCTGGACTTGGTCGGCATCTACGCTGCCGGCCCGATCTGCCGGGGCTTTGCCAGCTCGTTCGGGGCGTTCGGCTGGCATCAGGCCAACAGCTTCAACTTCGACTGGAGCCTGTTCCACGGCAATGGCCAGGCGGTGAAGGCCAACTATGCCGGCCAGTGCTGGGACGCTGACGACTTCAGCGCCCGCCTGCGCCAGGCACGGGAGCAGCTGGGCTTCCTCGGCCGCCCGGCCGTGACGATCGAACCTGGCAGCTACCGCGCTTACCTGGCGCCTGCGGCCATGGACGAAATCGCCGGCATGCTCTGCTGGGGCGGCTTCTCCGCGCAGGCGCTGGCCACCGGCAACAGTGCCCTGCAACGCCTGTACAACGGCGATGCGCAACTGCATCCGATGGTGAGTTTCAGCGAGCAGGTCAGCGGCTCGCTGAGCCCGGCATTCTCCGACGAAGGCTCACCGCGCCTGGATGTTCCGCTGATTCAGCAGGGTAAAGCATTGCAGCGGCTGGTCAGTGCCCGCAGCGCAGCGGAGTTCGAGTTGCTGGCCAACGGCGCCGACAGCTACGAGTCGCCGTGCGCGTTGAGCCTAGCGCCGGGCAATTTGCCCAGCGAGCAGATTCTGGAGCGGCTTGGGACCGGGCTGTACATCAGCAACCTGTGGTACCTGAACTACTCTGACTTGCCAGCGGCACGCATGACCGGGCTGACCCGTTTTGCCACGTTCTGGGTGAAAAACGGCGAGATCCAGGGGCCGGTTAGCACCATGCGCTTCGATGACAGCCTGTACAGCCTGCTTGGCAGCCAGCTGGAGGATCTGACCCGCGAGCGCGAGATGATCCTGTCTACCAGTACCTATGGGCAGCGCAGTACCGGGTCGAGTCATCTGCCGGGAGCGCTGGTCAAGGGATTGACCCTGACATTGTGATTGGCCTTACCGGCCCTATTGCGGCTAAAGCCGCTCCTGCAGGGAATATGCAATCCCTGTAGGAGCGGCTTTAGCCGCAATAGGGCCGGCACTGACGGAAGAGCAAGCCATGCCCGAACGCATCCCCCTGGACCCCACCACCGCTCGCTGGATCCCGTGGGTGGTGGCCATCGCCTTCTTCATGCAGTCCCTGGACGGCACCATCCTCAATACCGCGCTGCCGGCCATGGCCCGCTCGCTGGCCGAAGACCCGCTGCGCATGCAGGGGGTGATCATCGCCTACATGCTCACCGTGGCGCTGTTGATTCCCGCCTCTGGCTGGATCGCCGACCGCTTCGGCACCAAGCGTATTTTCTTCAGCGCCATCCTGCTGTTCAGCTTCGGCTCGCTGCTGTGTGCCATGGCCAACAGCCTCGGTTTTCTGATCGGCGCCCGCATCGTGCAGGGCCTGGGCGGCGCGCTGATGCTGCCGGTCGGGCGCCTGGTGGTGCTGCGCGCCTACCCGCGCACCGAACTGGTGAGGATCATGAGCTTCATCACCATCCCCGGCCTGCTCGGCCCGCTGCTGGGCCCGACCCTTGGCGGCTGGTTGGTGGAAATCCTCAGCTGGCACTGGATCTTCCTGCTCAATCTGCCGGTCGGTGCGCTGGGCTGCTATGCCGTGTGGAAGTTCATTCCCGACCTGCGCGGGCTCGAGCGTACCCGCTTCGACACCCCAGGCTTCCTGCTGTTCGGCGCAGCGATGGTGCTGATCACCATCGCCATGGAAGGTTTGGGCGAGCTGCACCTGCCGCACCTGCGGGTGATGTTGCTGCTGTTCGCCGGCATGGCTTGCCTTGCCGCCTACTGGCTGCGCGCCGGGCGTGACCCGGAGCCGCTGTTCTCGCCCAGCCTGTTTCGCGTGCGCACCTTCGCCATCGGTATCCTTGGCAACCTGTTCTCGCGCCTGGGCAGCGGCGCCCTGCCCTTCCTGGTGCCGTTGTTGCTGCAGGTCGCGCTGGGCTATTCACCGTCCCAGGCCGGCATGAGCATGATTCCGCTGGCTGCTTCGGCGATGGTCGCCAAGTCTGTCGCCCGGCCACTGATCGAGCGGCTGGGCTACCGCATCGTGCTGACCGGCAACACCTTGCTGCTGGGCATCCTCCTGGCCAGCCTGGGCCTGGTCGACGAGCAGACCCCTTACGCCGTGCTGCTGGTGCAGCTGGCCCTGCTCGGCGCGGTCAACTCGATGCAGTTCACGGCCATGAACACGGTAACCCTGATCGACCTCGACGATGCCAGCGCCAGCAGCGGCAACAGCCTGCTGTCGGTGGTCGCGCAGCTGTCGCTGAGCCTCGGCGTGGCCTGCGCTGGCGCCTTGCTCGGCGGCTTTACCGCAGCGGGTAGCGCAGAGGGCGTGGAGACCACCCTGGGGGCGTTCCAGCTGACCTTCTTCACCATCGGGGTGATGGCCATGCTGGCGGCGGCGATCTTCCTGCAACTGTCGCCGACGGACGGAAGGCGTGCCCGTCGTCCGGAACAACACATGGAGTCGTAGGGCGAATGGCCATGAGGCTGGTAGACTGTGCGGCATTTTTCGCTTCGCAACGCAGGCCCGCCTCGTGACCACCGAATCCACCGCCTTTGCCACCTTGCCGCTGTCCACCGCCATGCTGGCCAACCTGGACGCCCTCGGCTACGCCTCGATGACGCCGATCCAGGCCCAGAGCCTGCCCGTCATCCTGCGCGGCCAGGACCTGATCGCCCAGGCCAAGACCGGCAGCGGCAAGACCGCCGCCTTCGGCATCGGCCTGCTCAACCCGATCAACCCGCGCTACTTCGGCTGCCAGGCGCTGGTGCTGTGCCCAACCCGCGAGCTCGCCGACCAGGTGGCCAAGGAACTGCGCCGCCTGGCCCGCGCCGAGGACAACATCAAGATCCTCACCCTCTGCGGCGGCGTGTCGCTGGGCCCGCAGATTGCCTCGCTGGAGCACGGTGCGCACATCATCGTTGGCACCCCGGGGCGTATCCAGCAGCACCTGGACAAAGGCACCCTGGTGCTCGACGGCCTGAACACGCTGGTGCTGGACGAAGCCGACCGCATGCTCGACATGGGCTTCTTCGACGCCATCGCCAGCATCATCGGCAAGACCCCGTCACGCCGCCAGACCCTGCTGTTTTCGGCCACCTACCCGGCCGGCATCGAGCAGCTGGCCGCCGACTTCATGCGCAAGCCGCAGCAGGTCAAGGTCGAAAGCCTGCACGCCGACAACCAGATCGAGCAGCGTTTCATCGAGATCGACCCGCAGCAACGCCTGGAAGCCGTCACCCGTGTGCTGGGCCACTACCGCCCGCAATCGTGCGTGGCGTTCTGCTTTACCAAGCAGCAGTGCGAGGATGTGGTTGCCCACCTGACCGCCAAGGGTATCGTCGCCCAGGCCCTGCACGGCGACCTGGAGCAGCGTGACCGCGACCAGGTGCTGACTATGTTCGCCAACCGCAGCAGCTCGGTACTGGTGGCCACCGACGTGGCGGCCCGTGGCCTGGATATCGATGGTCTGGACATGGTCATCAACGTCGAACTGGCCCGTGATGCCGAGATTCATGTGCACCGTGTTGGCCGTACCGGCCGTGCCGGGGAGAAAGGCATCGCGGTCAGCCTGGTCGCACCAGCCGAAGGCCACCGCGCCCAGGCCATCGAAGACCTGCAGAAAAGCCCGCTGCGCTGGGACCAGCTGGACAGCCTGAAGAACCAGGGCGGCGCGCCGCTGCTGCCGCTGATGAGCACGCTGTGCATTGCTGCCGGGCGCAAGGACAAGCTGCGCCCGGGTGACATTCTGGGCGCGTTGACCGGGGATGCCGGAATTCCGGGCAAACAGGTGGGCAAGATCGCCATCTTCGACTTCCAGGCGTTTGTGGCAGTCGAAAGGCCGCTGGCCAAGCAGGCCATGCAGCGCCTGAACAGCGGCAAGATCAAGGGCCGATCCCTGAAAGTCCGTATCGTCTGACCTATTTTGGGGCCGCTTTGCGGCCCTTTCGCGACACAAGGCCGCTCCTACAGGGGATCGCATGCTCCTGTAGGAGCGGCCTTGTGTCGCGAAAGGGCTGCGAAGCAGCCCCGGCATTCTATGAGGTAACACCGTGCACTCCACCGACGTGATCATCCTCGGCGCCGGCGCCGCCGGCCTGATGTGCGCCCAGCTCAGCGCCCGCCGTGGCCGCCGGGTGCTGCTGCTCGACCACGCCAACAAGCCTGGCAAGAAGATCCTCATGTCCGGCGGCGGGCGCTGCAACTTCACCAACATGTACACCGAGCCGGCCAACTTCCTCTCGCACAACGCCCACTTCTGCAAGTCGGCCCTGGCCCGCTACACCCAGTGGGACTTCATCGAGCTGGTGAGCAAGCATGGCGTGCCATACCACGAGAAGAAACTCGGCCAGCTGTTCTGCGACAACAAGGCCAGCGACATCCTCGACATGCTGCTGGCCGAATGCGACGACGCCGGCGCCGAAATCCGCATGCACACCAGCATCGAACACATCGAGAAGACCGAAGCCGGCTACCTGCTGCAAACCAGCGGCGGCCAGTTCGCCTGCCAGTCGCTGGTGATCGCCACCGGCGGCCTGTCGATCCCGACCCTGGGCGCCTCCGGCTTCGGTTACCAGGTGGCCCGCCAGTTCGGCCACACGCTGCTGCCAACCCGCGCCGGATTGGTGCCATTCACCATCACCGAGCCCCAACTCAAGGCACTGTGCACCGAGTTGTCAGGCACGTCGCTCGACTGCACCGCCAGTTGCAATGGCACCAGCTTCCGCGAAAACCTGCTGTTCACTCACCGCGGTCTCAGTGGCCCGGCAATTCTGCAGATCTCGTCGTTCTGGGAAGCCGGTGACACGGTGGAATTGAACCTGCTTCCCGATCGCGATGCCTTGACCTGGCTGCAGCAGATGCAAGCCGAGCGTGCCAACGCCGAACTGAAGACCGTGCTGGGCGAGGTGTTCACCCGCAAGCTGGCCAACCTGCTGGCCGAGCAGTGGTTCGAGTCCCGGCCGATGAAACAGTACACCCCGGCGGAACTGGCGCAGATCGCCGAGAAACTGTCGAACTGGCAGGTGGTACCGGCCGGTACCGAAGGCTACCGCACTGCGGAAGTCACCCTCGGTGGCGTGGACACCCGTGAAGTGTCGTCCAAGACCATGGAATCGCTGAAAAGCCCCGGCCTGTACTTCATCGGCGAAGTGCTCGACGTCACCGGCCATCTGGGCGGTTTCAACTTCCAGTGGGCCTGGGCATCGGCCAACGCCGCTGCGCAGTTCGTGTAGAGTAGAATCCATTCAGCAGCACGGAACGCTTCTTGCTGGCCGTGCTGCAATGCATTCATTCGATCACTGCCCAGCAGGCCATCATGCCATCGAGCTCGTTCCGTCAGTCACTGCGTCGCCTGTGGGGTCAAGACAAGTTCAGCTACAGCATCCGGGTCACCATCGCCCTGACCGGCAGCCTGGCCCTGTGCTGGTACCAGAACGAGATGGCCCTGCTGATTCCGCTGTTCCTCGGCATCATCGCCAGCGCCCTGGCCGAGACCGATGACAGCTGGCAGGGCCGCCTCAGCGCCCTGGCCGTTACCCTCACCTGCTTTGCCATTGCCGCGCTGGCAGTGGAGTTGCTGTTCCCCTACCCGTGGGTCTTCGCCATCGCCCTGGCCCTGGCAGCGTTTGGCCTGACCATGCTCGGCGCCTTGGGCGAGCGCTATGGCGCGATTGCTTCGGCGACCCTGATCACCTCGGTGTACACCATGATCGGCGTGGACCAGCGTGGCGGACAGGTCACGGATTTCTGGCACGAACCCATGCTGCTGGTGGCGGGCGCAGCCTGGTACGGGCTGCTCTCGGTGCTGTGGCAGGCGCTGTTTGCCAACCAGCCGGTGCAGCAGAGCCTGGCCAAGCTGTTCTTCGAACTTGGCAGCTACCTCAAGCTCAAGGCCAGCCTGTTCGAGCCGATCCGCAACCTTGATGTCGAAGCCCAGCGCCTGGACCTGGCCCGGCAGAATGGCAAAGTGGTGGCGGCGCTCAATGCGGCCAAGGAGATCATTCTGCACCGGGTCGGCAACAGCCAGCCGAACTCCAAGGTCAGCCGCTACCTCAAGCTGTACTTCCTGGCCCAGGACATCCACGAACGGGTCAGCGCCTCGCACTACCCTTACAATGCCCTGAACGAAGCGTTCTTCCACAGCGATGTCATGTTCCGCTGCCAACGGCTGCTGCGCAAACAGGGTGCCTCCTGCCAGGAGCTGGCCCGCTCGATCCGCCTGCGCCAACCCTTCGTGCTGGCCACGGGCTTCACCGAGGCACTGGAAGACCTCAACGCCTCGCTCGAACACCTGCGCACCCAGAACAACCCGGCCTGGCGTGGCCTGCTGCGCTCGTTGCGCGCCCTGGCCGCCAACCTCGCGACCCTCGACCGCCTGCTCAGCGCCGCCAGCAACCCCGACAGCCTGGCCGACGCCAGCGACAGCAGCCTGCTCGACCGCTCGCCCCGCACTCTGAAAGACGTGTGGACGCGCCTGCGCACCCAGCTGACGCCGACCTCGCTGCTGTTCCGCCACGCCCTGCGCCTGCCGCTGGCTCTGTCGATCGGTTACGGCATGGTGCACCTGATCCACCCGACCCAGGGCTACTGGATCATCCTCACCACGCTGTTCGTCTGCCAGCCCAACTATGGCGCCACCCGGCGCAAGCTGGTGCAGCGGATCTTCGGCACCGCGATCGGCCTGACTGTCGGTTGGGCGCTGTTCGACCTGTTCCCCAACCCGGTCATCCAGTCGCTGTTCGCCGTGGCTGCGGGGGTGGTGTTCTTCGTCAACCGCACCACCCGCTACACCCTGGCCACGGCGGCGATCACGCTGATGGTGCTGTTCTGCTTCAACCAGATCGGCGACGGTTACGGCCTGTTCCTGCCGCGCCTGTTCGATACCTTGGTCGGCAGCCTGATCGCCATCCTCGCGGTATTCCTGTTCCTGCCTGACTGGCAGGGCCGACGGTTGAACAAGGCGCTGGCCAACACCCTGGCCTGCGCCAGCGTGTACCTGCGCCAGATCATGCAACAGTACGCCCACGGCAAGCGTGACGACCTCGCCTACCGCCTGGCCCGGCGCAACGCCCACAACGCTGATGCAGCGCTGTCGACCACACTGGCCAACATGCTCATGGAGCCGGGGCATTTCCGCAAGGAAGCCGATGTCGGGTTCCGCTTCCTGGTGCTGTCGCACACCTTGCTCAGTTACCTGTCAGGGCTGGGCGCGCACCGCGATACCGCCTTGCCGGCAGAGGTGCAGGAGCAGTTGATTGATGGCGCCGCGCAGCGGCTGGCCAATAGCCTGGACGAAATTGCCAACGGCCTGGCGGCGCGGCTGCCGGTGGCGATACACAGTGATGAGGAAGAGGCGCTGGCCAATGCCCTGGAGCAGATGCCGGAGGAGCTGGATGAGCACCAGCGGTTGGTGCAGACCCAGTTGGCGCTGATCTGCAGGCAGTTGGGACCGTTGCGGACCTTGGCGGCACACCTGATCAAAGAGGCACCGGCGGCCTGAGTTTTTCCTGTGCTGGCAACCGAGATCAGAAGCCATGCTGGCGCATCAGCCTCGCATAGCTGCCATCGGCCTTCATTGCTGCGATGGCCTGATCGAACCGTTCGACGATCTGCTGGTGATCGGGATGCTTCAGGCTGACCAGAATATGCAGGCTGTTCTCCCCCAGCAGCGGCTCCATCACCATCACCGCATCGCGCACGGCCTGCGGCTCGCGCTGCAGGTTATAGCGCGCCACGTATTCGTCCTCCACTGCCAGGTTGACTCTCCCGGCTGCGAGCATGCGCACGGCGGTGGAGAAGTCGCGCACCTCCACTTTGTGCAGGCGTGTATCGCCATCGAACTGCGGTGAATAGGCATAGTCGCGCACCACCGCAATGCTGTAGGGGTAAAGGTCGGTCTGGTGCTCGTAGCGGAACGTGTCGCCCTTGCGCTGGAGCAGGCGAATGCGGTTGCTCAGGTAGCCCTTGGAAAATTGCCCGATCTGTTTGCGCGCGTCGTTGTACCAAGCGCTGATGAGCACGTCGTAGCGCCCTTCGCCAACGCCCATCAAGGCCCGCGCCCACGGCACCTCTTCGTAGCCGCTGGCATACCCGGCACGGGCCAGGGCCGTAGTGACCAGGCTAGTGGCCAGGCCGCCACCTGGCATGCTGCTGTCGGTAAAGGGCGGCCAATGGTCGGCCACCAGCCGTAGCCTGTCCTGGCCGGCTGCAGGTGCTGCCAGGAGCACGCCCAGCAAGCCCAACGCGCAAAGCAGTGGCCGCATGCAGAAGTCCTTTTGCAGTGGGAGGCACACGCTGTGGAAGGCAAATCGCAGATCAGGGTACACAATGGCCGCTGCGTCAGGCAGCGGCCAATAATGTCATTTAGCCTCTATTTTGGCCGAACTGAGAAAATTTGCGATGATCGGCGATCATTTTCAGGAGCTGCCACCATGCCCACCCACTGGCTTTGCAAGCATCACACCGACCTCGACAAGCAGGAGCTCTACGCCATCCTGCAACTGCGTACGGCCGTGTTCGTGGTCGAGCAGCGCTGCGCCTACCAGGAAGTCGACGGCCAGGACCTGACGGGCGACACCCTGCACCTTATGGGCTGGCAGGATGACAAGCTGGTGGCCTACCTGCGCCTGCTCGACCCGCAGTCCCAGGGTGGCGATGTAGTCATCGGGCGCGTGGTGACCTCTCCCGAGGCGCGTGAGCTGAAACTCGGGCATCCGTTGCTGATGAAAGGGCTGGAAGCGGCCGGTCACTGCTGGCATGGGACGCCCGTGTACCTGTCGGCCCAGGCACACCTGCAGGGTTTCTACGCCCGGCACGGTTTCGAGGCGGTGGGTGAGCAATACCTGGAGGACGACATACCCCATATCGGCATGCGCAAGGTCATGGATAGCCCAGCACTTCCCTGATCTGGCGCAGGTGCTGGATGATCCACTGTTTGTCGATCGCCCCCCAGTCATGGATGCGGTAATGCCCGGCATGGTTGCGCGCACCTTGCTGCTGCTCGAACTCGCAGACGATGTCCAGGTCGGCGAGTGCGGCGATCGTGTCCTGTGCCGTGCGGCGCGGCATGCCGGTGGCCTCCATCAGCGCCGGCACGCTGGTGGCGGTGTGGCTGTCGATCAACCAGGCCACGTACAGGCGGCGGTAGAAGCTGCTCTTGGTCTTGCTCACATCCATGCTGCGTGATCCTTACAGGTTGCCCGGCAACTCCCGATAGGTCAGGTAGACGCGCAGGTCGAATTCCAGTTGATGGTAGGCCGGTTCCATGTGCTGGCAAAGCTGGTAGAACGCCTTGTTGTGGTCGCGCTCGCGCAAGTGCGCCAGCTCGTGCACCACGATCATGCGCAGGAACTCCGGCGCCGCCTCCTTGAACAGCGAGGCGATACGGATTTCCTTCTTTGCCTTGAGCTTGCCGCCCTGCACCCGCGAAACCGCAGTATTGAGCCCCAGGGCCCGATGGGTCAGGTCCAGGCGGTTGTCGAACAGCACCTTGTCCAGGTTTGGCGCACTGCGCAGGTATTGCTGGCGCAAGTCCTGGGCGTAGCCGTACAGCGCCTTGTCGCTCTGCACGTCATGGCGGCCGGGGTAGCGGCGCTGCAGGTATTCGCCCAGGCGGTCGCTGTCGATCATCTGCCGCACCTGCTCCTGCAGGTGCGGTGGGTAGGCTTGCAAATAGCGTAATACGGTCATGGCACGGCATTCGGCGTAACGAATGGCGATTCTAGCCAATCACGGCCGCGGCCAGGGAAAATTCGCCGGAAAGCCGCTGGCATCGGCCGCCGTCATCGGGCGCGCTACCAGAAAACCCTGCACATAGGCGCAACCGTTTGCTTTCAGCCACGCAGCCTGGGCTGGTGTTTCAACACCCTCTGCGATCACGGTGATACCGTAGTCCGCGCACAGCCCGATGACACTGCGCACCAATGCGCCATCCGCCGTCGAATCCGGCAGCCGTGCCACCAGGTGACGGTCCAGCTTCAATGTGTCGATGGGCAGGTCGCGCAACATGCGCAGCGAGCAGTCGCCCGCACCGAAATCGTCCAGCGCCACGCGCACGCCCAGCTCGCGCAGGCGGTGAATCTGCTTGATCGCCGTGTCGATGTTGTACATCAGCGAGGTCTCGGCCACCTCGACTTCCAATTGCGCCGGGTCGAGCTGGTAGTCCTGGATTACCCGTTGCAGTTCATCGACCAGGCTGGGCATGGTGAACTGCGCCCGGCTCAGGCTGATACCCAGCACCAGCTCCGGGGCAAAGCACTGGCACCAGGCCTGACGCTGGGCGGCCCCCTGGCGGTAGATCCAGCTGGCCAGGCGGTTGATCAGCCTTGCCTCCTCCAGCAAGGGGATGAACAGCCCGGGCGGCACATCGCCGACACTGGGATGCTGCCAGCGCAGCAGGGCCTCGAAGCCCCGCAGCTGGCCATCGGCAAAGGCCACCTGAGGTTGGTAGACGAGGCTGAAATCCTGAGCCTCGATGGCATTGCGCACGCTGTCTTCGAGCATCAGCCGCGAGCGGGCGCGGCCGTTGAGTTCCTGATCATAGAAGCGATATTGCTGGCGACCGGCCTGCTTGGCCGCGTACATCGCAGTATCGGCAGCGCGCAGCAGGCCTTCGACATTGCTGCCACAGTCGGGAAAGGTGGCGATGCCGATGCTGACACCCAGGCACACATCCAGCCCTTCCACCTGCTGCTGGATCGACACCCGCTCGAGCAGCTTCTCGGCATGGCGCCCGGCCTGTTCCGGGTAGGGCAAACCATCGAACAGCGCAGTGAATTCGTCGCCTCCCATGCGCGCCAGCAGCGCCTCGCTGCCAAGGCAGTCCTTGATCTGCTCGGCCACCCAGCGCAGCACCCGGTCTCCAGCCTCATGGCCTAGCGAGTCATTGATCCGTTTGAAGCCATCCAGGTCCATATACATCAGGGCCTGGACCTTGTTCGAGCGCTCGCCGCGCAGCAATACGCCTTCGGCAGCCTGGTAGAAACCACGGCGGTTGAGCAGGCCGGTCAAGGGGTCGGTTACCGCCTGGTACTCAAGCTGCTGGTGCAGGTTGCGCTCTACCGACATGTCCAGCACCGTCACCACCATGGCCTGCTGCTCCGCCGGCAACGGCGCGCACGAAAGGGCCACAGGCACCAGCTGACTTCCCGGAATGCGCAGGTGGGCATCATGGACCCGCACGATCTGCCGCGCGAGATAGGCGTTGTGGAACTCGGACTCGCTCCACAGGGTGGCGCTGGCCAATTGCAGCAGATCGAGCAGATGCACACCCTGCAATTGCTCGACCGGGGTATTCATCAAGCGCGAGATCGCCGGGTTGGCGAAGCTGATGACACCCTCGGCATCGACCACCAGTATGCCTTCGGCAGCGTTCTCGAGGATCGAGGCATTGAACGCCCGGGCCGCCTCCAGCTCGCGGGTCAGGCGCTGCAACATGCGCCGGTTGCGCTGCTGATCCAGCTGCGCCTGCACCTTGGGCTTGAGGATCTGTGGATCGAACGGCTTGAACAGGTAATCCACTGCGCCGCTGGCGTAGCCCTTGAGCACGGCGGCATCGGACTGCTCGTTGGCCGTGAGAAAGATGATCGGGGTCAGGCGGGTACGCTGGCTGCCGCGCATCAGGCGGGCAACCTCGAAGCCGTCCATTTCGGGCATCTGCACATCGAGCAGTACCAGATCAACTTCGTGTTCAAGCAACGTACCCAAAGCTTCCATCCCTGAGCTTGCCGTCAACACGTGCCAATCGTTGCGCGCCAGCAAGGCCCGCATGCTGATGAGGTTTTCCGGGTAATCGTCTACCACCAGAAGAACAGATTTTCCATCCAGTGGTTGAGGGTAAGCGCCATCCATGCTGCTTCTCTTGTTTGATCGATTTCGGCTCGCTATTGGATCCGATTAATACTCTAGACCTGCGATTGCGACAAGCAATGCAATCAGATCGCTATCAGTGAACAAGTTTCACGTTAGCCGACTAACGGTAGCCTTGCAGCATTTTCGACGCATAAAAAAACCCGCATCGCTGCGGGTTTTTCATGACTGCGCCTGTGAATCAGTTGACCTTGGCGGCCAGCTCACCCTTCAGGTAGCGCTGGAACATGCCTTCCAGGGAGATCGGCTTGATCTTCGAGGCATTGCCGGCGGTACCGAACGCTTCGTAACGGGCGATGCACACGTCACGCATGGCCTTGACGGTTTCACCGAAGAACTTGCGCGGGTCGAACTCGCTTGGGTTCTGAGCCATCAGGCGGCGCATGGCACCGGTGGACGCCAGACGCAGGTCGGTGTCGATATTGACCTTGCGCACGCCGTGCTTGATGCCTTCGACGATCTCTTCGACCGGTACGCCGTAGGTCTCTTTGATGTCGCCGCCGTACTGGTTGATGATCGCCAGCCATTCTTGCGGTACCGAGGAAGAACCGTGCATCACCAGGTGGGTGTTAGGGATGCGCTTGTGGATTTCCTTGATGCGGTCGATGGCCAGCACGTCGCCGGTAGGCGGCTTGGTGAACTTGTAGGCACCGTGGCTGGTACCGATGGCGATGGCCAGGGCATCCACCTGGGTCTTCTTGACGAAGTCGGCGGCTTCTTCCGGGTCGGTCAGCATCTGGCTGTGGTCCAGCACGCCTTCGGCGCCGATGCCGTCTTCTTCACCGGCCATGCCGGTTTCCAGCGAACCCAGGCAGCCCAGTTCGCCTTCCACCGATACGCCGCAGGCGTGGGCCATGGCCACGGTCTGCTGGGTGACGCGGACGTTGTACTCGTAGTCGGTCGGGGTCTTGCCGTCTTCACCCAGCGAGCCGTCCATCATCACCGAGCTGAAGCCCAGCTGGATGGAACGCTGGCACACGTCAGGGCTGGTGCCGTGGTCCTGGTGCATGCACACCGGGATGTGCGGGAATTCTTCGATGGCAGCCAGGATCAGGTGGCGCAGGAACGGGGCACCGGCGTATTTGCGGGCGCCGGCCGAAGCCTGGACGATCACCGGGGAGTCGGTCTTGTCGGCCGCTTCCATGATGGCGCGCATCTGCTCGAGGTTGTTGACGTTGAAAGCCGGAACGCCGTAACCGAACTCGGCGGCGTGGTCCAGCATCTGGCGCATGCTAATGAGTGCCATTGTGTATCTCTCTCCCGACAAGCGTCGATTGTTTCGTGCAAGCCTGCCGCAGGGGCGGTTGCTGTTCAAGTAGTGTGGGCCGCCTGTGCGGCCCGGCCAGTCACGGTGCCTTGCAGCCCCGCCCAATCAGATCGTTGGTCGCCACCCAGTACACCAGGCCTTCCTCGCCCTTGGTGTGGAAGGCCAGCACGCCATCGCTGTACAGCGCGCCCGAAGCGCCCGGCTCGGATTTGAGCCGGTAGACCTGGTCACCGCCACCGAGGCGTACGTCAACCTGGTCCCGTTGTGCATCGGCGTAACGCCACAACACGTCAGTCTGGGTATCGCAGACCCAGCGGGTCCAGTCGTCCGCCGGAGCAGAAGGTGCAGGCTGCAATAGCGAGCATCCTGCCAGTGTCGCCAGGGCCATCGAGGCCATCAGCGCTTTCATTACATATCCTCTAGATGACCACAGAGCGGTCGCTTGGTTGCCTGCACCGACGAACGCCCGGTGCGGTTGTTCCCTTCAAGGGCAACCCGGCGCCTTGCGCTGGTGTTCTTCGTCGTACTTTTCCAGGCCTTCCGGGCCGACGCGCTTGTTGATGACCGGCACGGTCTCGGCCTGCCACTCGGACTGGTAGCAGCCGCCCTTGGGCGGCTGCGCCGGGTCGGCATCCGCGGACGGGCCACTGGAACAAGCGCCCAGCAGGCCGGCCAGAATCATCACAGGCAATTGCTTGACCATCAGGTCGCTCCCTTTGCCAGGCGCCGCCATTGTCAGGCTTTTGCCCGCTCTTCCAGGATCGCCACGGCTGGCAGCACCTTGCCTTCTACGAATTCGAGGAACGCACCGCCACCGGTAGAAATGTAGGAGATATCCTTGCTGACGCCATATTTGTCGATGGCAGCCAGGGTATCGCCACCACCGGCAATGGAGAAAGCAGCACTATCAGCGATGGCCTTGGCCAGCACCTTGGTGCCGTTACCGAATTGATCGAACTCGAATACGCCGACCGGGCCGTTCCACAGAATGGTCTTCGACGACTTCAGCAGCTCGGCGAAATTGGCAGCGGTCTGCGGGCCGATATCCAGGATCATGTCGTCGGCAGCAACGTCGGCGATTGCCTTGACGGTGGCTTCGGCGTCCTCGGCGAACGCCTTGGCAACCACCACGTCGACCGGCAGCGGTACGCTGACCTTGGCGGCAATGGCTTTTGCAGTGTCGACCAGGTCAGGTTCGTACAACGACTTGCCCACCGGGTGGCCGGCAGCGGCCAGGAAGGTGTTGGCGATGCCGCCGCCGACGATCAGCTGGTCGCAGACGCTGCTCAGGCTGTTCAGCACGTCCAGTTTGGTCGATACCTTGGAGCCGGCAACGATGGCCGCCATCGGCTTGGCCGGAGCCTTCAGGGCCTTGCCCAACGCATCCAGCTCGGCTGCCAGCAGCGGGCCGGCGGCAGCGATCTTGGCGAACTTGGCGACGCCATGGGTGGAACCTTCGGCGCGGTGAGCGGTGCCGAAAGCGTCCATGACGAACACGTCGCACAGGGCGGCGTACTGCTGGGCCAGCTCGTCGGCGTTTTTCTTCTCGCCCTTGTTGAAGCGCACGTTCTCGAACAGCACCAGGTCACCCGCGTTCACCTGAACGCCGGCCAGGTAGTCGGCAACCAGCGGTACTTCGCGGCCCAGAGCCTTGCTCAGGTAGTCGGCAACCGGCTTGAGGCTGTTCTCGGCAGAGAACTCGCCTTCGGTCGGGCGGCCCAGGTGCGAGCAGACCATTACCGCCGCACCCTTTTCCAGGGCCAGCTTGATGGTCGGCAGCGCTGCCAGGATACGCGCATCGCTGGTTACCACACCGTCCTTCACAGGTACGTTGAGGTCTTCGCGGATCAGTACGCGCTTACCTTGCAGGTCGAGGTCGGTCATCTTCAACACGGTCATGAATGCAGTCCTTCAGGGCTGTTTGCTGCGGGTTGGGTGGACGACGTGCAGATAATGTTCGGCAACGTCGAGCATACGGTTGGCGAACCCCCATTCGTTGTCGAACCAGGCCAGCAGGTTCACCAGGCGTGGGCCTGAAACGCGGGTCTGGCTGGCATCGACGATGGCCGAATGCGGGTCATGGTTGAAATCACAGCTGGCGTGAGGCAGCTCGGTATAGGCCAGCAGGCCTTTGAGCGGGCCGCTCTGCGCCGCCTCGCGCAACACCCGGTTGACCTCGGCCGCGCTGGTGTCGCGGGCAGTCTGCAGGGTGATGTCCAGGCACGAGACGTTGACGGTCGGCACACGTACCGCTTTGGCCTGAATTCGCCCGGCAAGTTCCGGAAGCAGGCGCTCGATGCCACGTGCCAGACCAGTGGACACCGGGATCACCGACTGGAAGGCCGAGCGCGTGCGGCGCAGGTCTTCATGGTGATAGGCGTCGATCACCGGCTGGTCGTTCATCGCCGAGTGGATGGTGGTGATCTGCACGTACTCGATGCCGAATGCCTGGTCCAGCACGCGCAGTAGCGGCACGCCGCAGTTGGTGGTGCAGGAGGCGTTGGACACCAGGCGTTCATTGCCCGTCAGGCAGTCCTGGTTGATGCCATAGACCACGGTGGCGTCGACATCCGCCTCGCTGGCCATGGGCTGCGAGAACAGTACGCGCGGCGCGCCGGCATCGAGGAAACGCTGGCCATCGGCGCGGGTGTGGTAGACGCCGGAGCACTCCAGCACCAGGTCGACACCCAGGGCAGCCCAGTCGATGCCTTCGGGGGTGGCGCTGCGCATGACTTTCACGCAGTCGCCATTGATATGCAGACAGTCGCCGTCGACCTTCACCTCGCCGGGGAAACGCCCGTGGGTGGAGTCGAAGCGTGTCAGGTATTCGATGCTGGCCTGATCGGCCAGGTCGTTCAGCGCAACGATCTCGAAACCGGCCTTTGCCCCCCGCTCGAACAGTGCGCGCAGGACACAGCGGCCGATGCGGCCGTAACCGTTGAGTGCAACTTTGTAGGGACGCGGGTGGGGCATTCGATGGCTCGCTAACGCATGATGGCTGTTGGGGCCGCCTTGCGGCCCATCGCGACCGGTCCGACGCCTCGGCAAGGCCGCTCCTACAGGGGACGGCGTGCGCAATACCCTGTAGGAGCGGCCTTGCCGAGGCGTCGGACCGGTCGCGAAACGAGGGCGAGCCCTCGCTTTACGCCTGTATCAGTCTTCCAGCAGCTCTTCGGCGGTGCCCAGGATGTTTTCCAGGGTGAAACCGAATTCCTCGAACAGTGCAGCGGCCGGCGCCGACTCACCGTAGGTGGTCATGCCGATGATACGACCTTCCAAACCGACGTACTTGTACCAGAAGTCAGCGTGGGCGGCTTCGATGGCGATGCGCGCAGCGACTTCGACCGGCAGTACCGACTGCTTGTAGGCAGCGTCCTGGGCATCGAACACGCTGGTGCAAGGCATGGAGACCACGCGCACCTTGCGGCCCTGTTCGGTCAGCTTGGCTTGCGCCTGAACGGCCAGGCCCACTTCCGAACCGGTCGCGATCAGGATCAGCTCAGGCTCGCCGGCGCAGTCCTTGAGCACGTAGCCACCGCGGCTGATGTCGGCGATCTGCTGGGCGTCGCGTTCCTGGTGCTGCAGGTTCTGGCGCGAGAAGATCAGCGCCGATGGGCCGTCCTTGCGCTCCAGGGCGTTTTTCCAGGAAACGGCCGATTCGACCGCGTCGGCTGGGCGCCAGGTGTCCAGGTTCGGGGTGCTGCGCAGGCTGGTCAGCTGCTCGATCGGCTGGTGAGTCGGGCCGTCTTCGCCCAGGCCGATGGAGTCGTGGGTGTAGACGTGGATCACACGCTGCTTCATCAGTGCCGACATGCGCACGGCATTGCGGGCGTATTCCATGAACATCAGGAAGGTCGCACCGTAAGGTACCAGGCCACCGTGCAGGGCGACGCCGTTCATGATCGCGGTCATGCCGAACTCACGCACGCCGTAGAACACGTAGTTGCCGCTGGCATCATTGGCTTCGACGCCCTTGCAACCTTTCCACAGGGTCAGGTTGGAGCCGGCCAGGTCAGCCGAACCGCCGAGGAACTCAGGCAGCATCGGGCCAAAAGCGTTCAGGGCGTTCTGGCTGGCCTTGCGGCTGGCGATGGTTTCGCCTTTGGCAGCCACTTCATTGATGTAGGCCTGGGCCTTAGCGCTGAAGTCCGCCGGCAGCTCGCCGCTGTCACGGCGCTTGAACTCGGCAGCCAGCTCCGGGAAGGCCTTGGCGTACGCGTCGAAACGCTGGTTCCAGTCGGCTTCGGCCGTGGCACCGGCAGCCTTGGCATCCCACTCGGCGTAGATGTCGGCCGGGATTTCGAACGGACCGTGGTTCCAGTTCAGCTCTTTGCGGGCCAAGGCGATTTCGTCGTTGCCCAGCGGTGCGCCGTGGCAATCTTCCTTGCCCTGCTTGTTCGGCGAGCCGAAACCGATGATGGTCTTGCAGCAGATCAGGGTCGGACGGTCGCTTTTGCGCGCCGTCTCGATGGCCATCTTGATCTCGTCGGCGTCATGGCCGTCGACGTTGCGGATCACCTGCCAGTTGTACGCTTCGAAGCGTGCCGGGGTGTTGTCGGTGAACCAGCCGTGCACTTCGCCGTCGATGGAAATGCCGTTGTCGTCGTAGAAGGCGATCAGCTTGTTCAGGCCCAGGGTGCCGGCCAGCGAGGCCACTTCGTGGGAGATGCCTTCCATCATGCAGCCGTCGCCGAGGAACACGTAGGTGTTGTGGTCGACGATGTTGTGGCCATCACGGTTGAACTGGGCACCCAGCACTTTCTCCGCCAGGGCGAAGCCGACGGCATTGGCCAGGCCTTGACCCAGCGGACCGGTGGTGGTCTCGACGCCAGGGGTGTAGCCATATTCCGGGTGGCCCGGGGTGCGGCTGTGCAGTTGACGGAAGCCTTTGATGTCATCGATGGTGACATCGTATCCGGTCAGGTGCAGCAACGAGTAGATCAGCATCGAGCCGTGGCCGTTGGACAGCACGAAACGGTCGCGATCGGCGAAATCCGGGTTGCTCGGGTTGTGCTTCATGTAGTCGCGCCACAGCACTTCGGCGATATCCGCCATGCCCATCGGGGCACCTGGGTGGCCGCTGTTGGCCTTTTGCACGGCATCCATGCTGAGGGCACGAATGGCGTTGGCACGTTCACGACGGCTGGGCATCGCTTATCTCCTGAGGCTTGAAAGAGGTGGTGTTACGAAAAAAGGCGACCATTTTCGCCCACTGCGGGGGCCGGGGGCAATGACGGATGGTCGCAGTTGGGGGATTTTCCTGTGATTGGCCTCCATAACGGCGAAAAAAACGCCGGGGCCATCCACCCATCCGGCAATATCAAAACTTTTTGATATTGATCTTGCGGGGGCAGCCTTGCCTGTCTAGACTGCCGCACCATGAACCTCCGTGCGCAACCGATCCCCCAGCAAAGCGACACACTGGCCGCCCTGTGCAAGGCCAGTGGCGATGAGCTGCGCCTGAACGTGTTGCGCGCCTTGGCCAGTGATTCGTTCGGGGTGCTGGAGCTGGCGCAGATCTTCGACGTCGGCCAATCGGGCATGAGCCACCATCTCAAGGTGCTGGCCCAGGCCGAACTGGTGGCCACGCGGCGCGAGGGCAATGCGATCTTCTACCGCCGCGCCCTGCCCGACGGCCAACGCTTCGGCGGGCGCCTGCACATGGCCCTGCTCGATGAGGTCGACGACCTGACCCTGCCGGAAGATGTCCAGGCCCGCATCGCCCAGGTGCAGCAACGCCGCGCCGCCACCAGCCAGGACTTCTTCCTGCGCGTGGAAGAAAAATTTCGCGCCCAGCAAGACCTGATCGCCGGCTTGCCGCAGTACCGCGAGAGCCTGTTGGCGATGCTCGACAAGCTGAACTTCGCGCCGACCGCCAGCGCGCTGGAAGTCGGCCCCGGCGATGGCGGCTTCCTGCCAGACCTGGCACGGCGCTTCGCCCAGGTCACGGCCCTGGACAACAGCCCGACCATGCTCGAGCTGGCGCGCCAGGTCTGCGAACGCGAACACCTGGGTAATGTAAACCTGCAGTTGGCCGATGCACTGGGTGCAACGGATGTGGAAGCCGACTGCGTAGTGCTGAACATGGTCCTGCACCATTTCAGCGACCCGGCCCTGGCCCTGCGCCAGCTGGCCAAACGGGTGAAGGCAGGCGGTAGCCTGCTGGTCACCGAACTGTGCAGCCATGACCAGGGTTGGGCGCGGGAAGCCTGCGGCGACCTCTGGCTCGGCTTCGAGCAGGACGACCTGGCCCGTTGGGCCACAGCAGCCGGGCTGGCCCCCGGGGACAGCCTCTATGTGGGCTTGCGTAACGGTTTCCAGATCCAGGTCCGCCATTTTCAGCGGACGGCTGGCGACATACACCATCGGTAAATTTCAGGAACCTTCGAGATGAGCGAATACTCCCTTTTCACCTCCGAGTCCGTGTCCGAAGGGCATCCGGACAAGATCGCCGACCAGATTTCGGACGCGGTCCTTGATGCCATCATCACCCAGGACAAGTACGCCCGCGTCGCGTGCGAAACCCTGGTCAAGACCGGTGTCGCCATCATCGCCGGCGAAGTCACCACCTCCGCTTGGGTCGACCTGGAAGACCTGGTGCGCAAGGTCATCATCGACATTGGCTACAACAGCTCCGACGTCGGCTTCGACGGCGCCACCTGCGCCGTGATGAACATCATCGGCAAGCAGTCGGTGGATATCGCCCAGGGCGTCGACCGCTCCAAGCCGGAAGACCAGGGCGCGGGTGACCAGGGCCTGATGTTCGGCTACGCCAGCAACGAAACTGACGTGCTGATGCCAGCGCCGATCTGCTTCTCGCACCGCCTGGTCGAGCGCCAGGCCGAAGCGCGCAAGTCCGGCCTGCTGCCGTGGCTGCGCCCGGATGCCAAGTCGCAGGTCACCTGCCGTTACGAGAACGGTAAGGTCGTCGGTATCGACGCGGTAGTGCTGTCGACCCAGCACAACCCTGAGGTCTCGCAGAAAGACCTGCAGGAAGCCGTGATGGAGCTGATCGTCAAGCACACCCTGCCGGCCGAGCTGCTGCACAAAGGCACCCAGTTCCACATCAACCCGACCGGCAACTTCATCATCGGTGGCCCGGTGGGCGACTGTGGCCTGACCGGCCGCAAGATCATCGTCGACTCCTACGGCGGCATGGCCCGCCACGGTGGTGGCGCGTTCTCCGGCAAGGACCCGTCCAAGGTCGACCGTTCCGCCGCCTACGCCGGCCGCTACGTGGCCAAGAACATCGTTGCCGCGGGCCTGGCCGAGCGCTGCGAGATCCAGGTGTCCTACGCCATCGGCGTGGCCCAGCCGACCTCCATCTCGATCAACACCTTCGGCACCGGCAAGGTTTCCGACGACAAGATCATCCAGATCGTGCGCGAGTGCTTCGACCTGCGCCCGTACGCCATCACCAAGATGCTCGACCTGCTGCACCCGATGTATCAGGAAACTGCGGCCTACGGCCACTTCGGCCGCGAGCCGCAGCAGAAGACCGTCGGCGACGACACCTTCACCACCTTCACCTGGGAACGCACCGACCGCGCCCAGGCGCTGCGTGACGCTGCCGGCTTGTAATTCTCCTGCAGCGGTAAATCAAAGCCCCTGCCGAGTGATCGGCAGGGGCTTTTTTGTGAAATATCGGCTGACAACTGCAGGACGCAACGCTCGCTCCTTTTACCTAGGCTGAGGCTTCCCTTCCGCCAAGCAAGGATGCTGGCCATGCCGTCGTTACTACTGTTCCTGCTCTTTCTATCGTTCAACACGCAAGCCGATGGCTGCCCGACCTGGTCGCCCGAACGGGCACGCGCAGAAATCGCCAGCCTCCACGCGACGGTTCGCCAATGGGATGACCATTACCATCGCCTGGGCCAGTCCCTGGTGCCCGACGAGGTCTATGACCAGAGCCGACAACGTCTGCTGAATCTGCAAAGCTGCTTCGCACTGGAAAAAGCCCTGGACTCACTGGCCAGTGCACGCGGACCGATTGCCCACCCGACCCCCCATACGGGCGTCGACAAGCTGCCGGATGAACCGGCCGTGACGAAGTGGATGGACGGCAAGACCGGCGTCTGGCTGCAACCGAAGGTCGATGGCGTCGCAGTGACCCTGGTCTATCGCCAAGGCAGGCTGGTCCAGCTGCTGAGTCGAGGCGACGGTAACCAGGGGCATGACTGGAGCCGGCATATCGAGATGCTCGAGGGCATAAATCGGCACCTGCCCAGCCCGCTGGACCTGACCCTGCAGGGGGAGCTCTACATGCGCCTGGGTGACCATGTGCAGGCCCAGGCCGGCAGCGTCAACGCACGCACTACAGTCGCGGGGCTGCTGGCGCGCAAACAGCTGGGCCGTGAACAAGGCGCAGATATTGCCCTGTTCGTCTGGGACTGGCCGCACGGGCCACGCGACCAAGGCGAGCGCATGGCTCGGCTGGCTGCATTGGGTTTCACCGACAGCCAACGCTTCAGCGTGGCCATCGACAGCCCCGAGGAAGCTGCACACTGGCGTATGCACTGGTACCGCACGGCCCTGCCCTTCGCCACTGACGGGGTGATCCTGCGGCAGAACGCACGGCCATCCGCCGACCGCTGGCAGACCAATGCGCCTTACTGGATTGCAGCCTGGAAATACCCCTTTGCCCAGGCGTTGAGCGTGGTCCGTGACGTGCACTTTCGCATCGGCCGCACGGGCCGGATCACGCCCATCCTGAAGCTGCAGCCGGTACAGCTCGACGACCGTCGCGTTGCCCAGGTGAGCCTGGGTTCCCTGGCTCGCTGGCAGGCCCTCGACATTCGCCCGGGTGATCAGGTGGCAATCAGTCTGGCGGGGCTGACCATTCCGCGGTTCGAGCAGGTCGTGCATCGGGCCACCGAGCGCCACAGCATCACTGCGCCTGCCTTGGATCAATACGGCACCCTGACGTGCTGGCAAGCGGGCGAACGTTGCGAAGAACAGTTCATTGCCCGTCTCACCTGGCTCAGCGGCAAACAAGGCCTGGCCATGCCGGGCACCGGGCCCGGTACCTGGCGACGGCTGGTACAGGCCGGGCTGGTGACATCGCTGGCAGACTGGCTGGCGCTGGACGCCGAGCAACTGGCCCAGCTATCCGGCATCAGCGACACCAGCGCCAGGCGCCTGCAGCAAAGCTTCGAGGCTGGCCGCGCCCGGCCGTTCGCCCAGTGGGTCAGCGGCCTTGGCGTGCCGGTGCCACGCAACATGCAACTGGAAGGCAACTGGGCAACCTTGGCCAAGCGCTCGAACGTCGAGTGGCAAACCTTGCCCGGTATTGGCGAGGCCCGTGCCCTCCAGCTACAGGCTTTTTTCGCGACGGAGCACGTGCAGGCCTTGGCACAACAGCTGAGTGAAAGCGGCATACACGGTTTTACTGACGTTGCAACCCGTGAGAGGCAATGAGTTTTAACAAATTCCGTTGTAGGAAAACGCCATGATTGTTCCGGAAATATCCAACAAGGGTTTCTAAATCGTCAAAAGCAAGGCAGGATTTGCTCCATCTTTTGCTGCCCCGCCCCCACAAGGAGGCTTTGATGAAATTGATTTCCACCCTGGCATTGCTGACCACGCTTGCACTCGCTACCGGCGTTGCCCAAGCCGCCCAGCCCGAAGAAGGCCTGACCGGTTGCGCAGCCAAGCGCAGTGCCATCGAGAACCAGCTGAAAATCGCCCGCGACAAGGGCAACAGCGATCAGGTGGCAGGGCTCGAAGAGGCACTGCGTGGCGTAGACAATTGCACCGACGCCAGCCTGCGCAAAGAGCGCGAGCAGAAAGTGCTCGATGCTCGTCACGAGGTGGCGCAGCGCGAGAAGGACCTGAAGAAGGCCGAGAAAAAAGGCGACGCGGAAAAGATCAACAAGCGCAAGGACAAGCTTGCCGAATCCCGTAAAGAGCTGCAGGAAGCAGTGGACGAACTGGACCGCTGATCATGCCCGATCGCCTGCCGACGCAGGCGATCAATGATTGCGGAATTCGTTATGGCACGCCTTGCACGCCGCCTCGACCTTGTCCATCGGTGCCTTCAACTGTGCCGCGTCCAACGGCTGTGCCCGTGTCACGTCGGCCAACTCACCGGTCACGCCCTCCAGTTGCCGGGCAAGGTCATGAAAACGCGCCTGTCGTTCCCACACGTCCGGTCGCGCGCTGCTGTCGCCCTCATCCCGCACCTGCGGAAAATGCTGCCACGGCGCGTGGGCCAGGCCATCAAGCTTCAACGCGCCATCAGCGAACTTCACCCCGTCGAACGGCAACCGGCCGCGCAACATTCCACCCATGTCTTCGCTGGTCTTGAGCATGTCTTTGAAAATGGCCTTGCGCTTGCCCAACGGCGAGTTCGGGTCGACCCGGTCGCAGGCAGCAAGGGCAAGGGCAGCAAGCAGTACAACAGTCAAACGCTTGAACATCACGGTCACTCAAGCCTCGCAAATGGGCGGCCAGTATCGCTGCCAAGTGGGCAAAGACCAATAGCCACATAATTTACAGGGGCGAATCTTCATGTTCGCTTCATACAGGATCACGCTGATGAAATCTGCCCTGCGCCACCTGGCCTGGACGCTACCGGCCCTGGCCCTGCTGGCCGGCTGCAATGGCGGCGAGACTGCCAAGCCCGAGCCTCACGCCATCGCCACCTACGCACCGGCCACCTGGCAAGACCTGCCTGCGGTCAGCGATGAAGACCTGCTGGCTGGCTTCTACGCCTGGCGCAGCGGCTGCGAGAAACTCAAACGCGACCCGGTGTGGGCCGCTACCTGCGAAGCGGCCGGCAGCGACACGGCGAGCGCCGCCCAGGTACGTACCTTTCTCGAACAGAACCTGCAGGTTTATGGCCTGCGTTCCGCCGACAACAACGCCAACGGCCTGATCACCGGCTATTACGAACCGGTCTACCCCGGCAGCCTGAAGCGCACAGAAACGGCACATGTGGCGGTGTATGGCGTACCCGATGACATGATCGTGGTCGACCTCGCCAGCGTATATCCCGAACTCAAGGGCAAGCGCTTGCGTGGCCGCCTGGACGGTCGCGTGCTCAAGCCCTACGACACCGCCGAGGTGATCAGCCGCGATGGCGTGAAGGCACCCGTGCTGGCCTGGCTGACCGACCCGATGGACCTGCAGTTCCTGCAGATCCAGGGCTCAGGCCGGGTGCAGCTGGAAGATGGCCGCCAACTGCGCCTGGGCTATGCCGACCAGAACGGCCACCCGTACCGGCCAATCGGCCGCTGGCTGGTGGAGCAAGGCCAGTTGAAAAAAGAAGACGTGACCATGGGCAGCATCCATGCCTGGGCCATGGCCAACCCGCAGCGAGTGCCAGAACTGCTGGCCAGCAACCCTAGCTACGTGTTCTTCAGTACTCGCCCGGACAGCAACGAAGGGCCACGCGGCTCGTTGAACGTGCCGCTGACAGCGGGCTACAGCGTGGCCATCGACCGCAAGGTGATCCCGCTGGGCAGCTTGTTGTGGCTGTCGACCACGCGCCCCGATGGAACGCCGGTGGTGCGCCCGGTAGGTGCTCAGGACACCGGCGGGGCAATCGCTGGCGAGGTGCGCGCGGACTTGTTCTGGGGCACCGGGCCGCAGGCCGGCGAACTGGCGGGGAACATGAAGCAGCAAGGTCAGATCTGGATGCTTTGGCCCAAGGGCAAGCCACTGCCAGAGGTGCCTAAAACCCTCTGATCGGAGCTGGATTCTTCGCGGGTGAACCCGCTTCCACACGTGCAGCACATCTCCTGTGGGAGCGGGTTTACCCGCGAAAAGAGCGACGCGGTGTCAGACGGAAACCACGAAGAACGACACGATCAAGGCCAGCCCGGCGAACCACACCAGCGACCGCAGCGCCGCCCAGTCCGCCAGGTAGCAGATGATGTACAACAGCCGGCTGGTGATATACATCACCCCCAGCACATCCTGGGTCACCTGCTCGGCATTACCGACGATATCGGCCACCAGTACCGCCGCCGCAAACGCGGGAAAAGCCTCGTAACTATTCTGCTGAGCGGCATGCGCACGGCGCGGCAAGCCCGACAGCGTATCGAGGAAGGCCCGCGGGTCGTGGTTGTCCTTCAGGCCGAAACGGCCACTCGATACCTTGGCGATCAACGCACACAGCGGCGCCAGAAACAGCGCGATCAGGATGCACCACAGGGCAACGGTCATGCACAGGACTCCTTGTTCAATGTTCAGGTCAGAGCTTCATCACCAGCATGCCTGCCAGCACCAG
Organism: Pseudomonas sp. NPDC089996; assembly: GCF_044748405.1. Lineage (NCBI taxonomy): Bacteria > Pseudomonadati > Pseudomonadota > Gammaproteobacteria > Pseudomonadales > Pseudomonadaceae > Pseudomonas > Pseudomonas sp. NPDC089996. Next base: position 216,445 of record NZ_JBIVGA010000004.1, read on the forward strand.
CCCGCAAGCTAGGAGTCTCGGCCCGCCAAAAGGTTCTTTGAGATAGCGCATGCCAAACAGCACCACCAGGATCACGCTCAACTCGCGCAGCGCCGCCGCTTCGGCCACTGAGCCCAGGTGCATGGCCCACAACACCAGTGCGTAACTGAACAGCACGCAAAAGCCCACCGCCAACCCAAGCCGCCATTGAGTGCGCCAGAACAGCACGAAAGGCGCCCGGCGTGCCACGCTGGCCAGCAACGGGAAGGGCCAGGCACTGAGCAGCGTCAGCCACACCAGGTAGTCCCAGGGCTTGCCCCACAACCGCACCGCCTGGCCGTCGAACCAGGTGTAGCAACCGATACACAGCCCGATCAGCGCAACCACCGGCAACATCGACCAGGGCAACCGGTCGCCCCCGCCGCCCTGCCACAACAGGCACGCCATGCCGCACGGTATCAGCAGGATGCCGATGATCTGCTGCTGGCTGAGCGATTCGCCGGCGAACGCCAGCGTCAGCCCCAGCACCACCAGCGGCGACAGGCCGCGCATCAGAGGATAGACCAGACCCAGGTCGCCGACCCGATAGGCCTGGATCAGCAGAAACCGGTAAAGCTGCTCGGCCAGCGCCGAGGCCAACAGCCATGGCCAGATTTCGGCGGGCGGGAAATCGGTGAAGGCCACGGCGCACACGGCGAACAGCAACGCCACGACGTCCATGCTGGCGATCACCAGCAGGCGCTCGGCGCTGAATTTGATCAGGGTGTTCCAGGTCGCGTGGAGCAGGGCGGCGACCAAAACCAGGGAAGTTGCCAGCACGCGAGAGAGTCCTTGCCTTGGATTCAATTAGGTCGCAGCACTATACCTCGTGGCAATGTGCGGCCACGGAAAAAGACTACAAGTCGTGTAGAGGTTTCGGCATGCACAGACGGCCATTTCTGATCGCATTACCCAATACACTCATCACGAAATGCACTACATGTAGCTGAGGGCTCGTGCGCACCTGAACGCAGCCCAGCCGTATGTATTCACACTCACTTACGAAACACGGTTGACGCTTCAACGCTCGCAGGCTTAGGATCGCCGTAACGCATGGGGTGACCCGTGCCTACCTTCCGAGGCCCGTGATGCGCAAGCAAACGGGCTTTCGTGTTTCTGGGGCAAGGACACCCGGAATCCATGACTCACTTTGTGGCCTACCTCGACGAATTCGGCCATGTCGGGCAATACGTCTCGCGAACACACAGCCAGTTCAAGACCAGCCCCGTGTTCGGCTTGGCTGGGATACTTCTTCCAGCTGAAGAAGTACGAGAGTTCGCCATTTTCTTCTACCAGTTGAAATGCCAATTGCTTGCCTGGGACATAACCCATGAAAATCCCAGGAGCCTTCCCGCCTATCAGTGGGAAAAGAAAGGTTCCAAACTTTTCACGACACGCAACGTCACGCAATACCGATCATTGAGACAAGCAACGTTTCGCCTGCTCAACCACATCAGGAAGATTGGTGGGCATGTGATCTATGCGGGTGAACACAAGACATGCCCAGCCAGGCAGCACGACGCGACCGATACATTCAAACGCCAACTGCTGCACGCGACAAGAACGATCGATCGGTACTGCGCCCCGTCCGCTTCGACCTTCATGCTCCTTCTGGATGAGCAGCGCGCCGGCAATGAGTGGCGTGAACGAAATGTAGAAGCCTGCACCCTGGCGATGTTCGAAGATGCCACAGAAAAATGCCGAAGCTTGATAGAGCCACCCCTGCAGGGCGAAAGCCACCTCTTCCAGACGCTGCAATGCGCAGACTGGATCTGCGGCCTTGTGGGTCGCTTGATGGCACTGTCTGTTTCGCCTGAGGAGTATCCGGACTGGGAGCCTTTCGACAGGTATTTCTCAGCACGCATTGCCGAAGTCGCCCTGCCGGGCTCCGGCCTGCAGCGCCATCCAGTCAAGCCGCTGATCGGCAATCACCCCATAGCGAGTACAGAAGCCTGAAGCTGCAGGCATGAAACCTTGCAGTGGATACGCTGTCTGCCTGTACAGTCAAAAAGTGTGCCCCACCCCCTCGCCAGATCATCAAAGAACTGCCCGAGCCATTCGGGTAACGACTTGGAAGCCACTGTCACAGGATTCGGGATGCTTGAACTAGTTGCCGCGTTTATCTGCCTCACCACCCTCCTCACCTATGTAAATTACCGCTTCATCGGCCTGCCACCCGCCATCGGCGTAATGGTCACCGCATTGCTGTTCTCCCTGATGCTGCAGGGCCTGAGCCTGATCGGCTTCCCTGGCCTGGAAGAACGCGTCGAAGGTTTGATGAACCAGATCGATTTCAACGACCTGCTGATGCACTGGATGCTGGCCTTCCTGCTGTTCGCAGGCGCACTGCATGTCAACCTCAGCGACCTGCGCAGCTACCGCTGGCCAATCGGCCTGCTGGCCACCCTGGGCGTGCTGATCGCCACCGTGGTGATCGGCTACCTGTCGCACTGGGTGTTCGCGATGTTCGGCTGGCAGGTGCCGCTGATCTACTGCCTGCTGTTCGGTGCACTGATCTCCCCGACCGACCCGATCGCCGTGCTCGGCGCGCTACGTACCGCCAACGCCCCCAAGCCGCTGAAAACCACCATCGTCGGCGAATCGTTGTTCAACGACGGCACCGCAGTCGTGGTGTTCACCGTGCTGCTGGGCATCATCCAGCTGGGCGAAACGCCGAGCGTCTCCGACACCGCCCTCCTGTTCGCCCGCGAAGCGGTCGGCGGCGTGCTGTTCGGCGGCGTGATCGGCTACGCCACCTACCGCATGATCAAGAGCGTCGAGCAGTACCAGGTCGAGGTCATGCTGACCCTGGCGCTGGTGATCGGTGGCTCGGCAATGTGCTACGAGCTGCACGTTTCGGCGCCGATCGCCATGGTGGTCGCCGGCCTGATCATCGGCAACCTGGGCCGCAACCTGGCGATGAACGACATGACCCGCCGCTACATGGACGGTTTCTGGGAACTCATCGACGACATGCTCAATGCCCTGCTGTTCGCCCTGATCGGCCTGGAGCTTTTGCTGCTGCCGTTCAACTGGCTGCACCTGGCGGCTGGTGGCGTGCTGGCACTGGCGGTACTGTTGTCGCGCCTGCTGACGGTGGCCCCGGCGATCGTGCTGCTGCGGCGCTGGCGGCCGGTGCCGAAAGGCACAGTGCGGGTGCTGACCTGGGGTGGCTTGCGCGGTGGGGTTTCAGTGGCCTTGGCGCTATCGCTGCCACTGGGCGAGGAGCGTGACCTGCTGCTGTCGATCACCTACATCGTAGTGCTGTCTTCGATTCTGGTGCAGGGGTTGAGCATCGGGGGCGTGGTACGCAAGGTCAGCGCACAACCTTGAAAATGCCGGGGCCGCCATGCGGCCCCGGAACATCACTCGACCGCAGAGTCCGGGAACTGGTCCTGGACATACTTGATCTCGGTCCGCCCATGGGCTGCCGGCAAGCCGTCTTCACCGAGGTTGACGAATACCATCTTGTCGACCGTCAGGATGCTCTTGCGGGTGATCTTGTTGCGCACTTCGCACTTGAGGGTGATCGAGGTACGGCCAAACTCGGTGGCAGTGATGCCCAGCTCGATGATGTCGCCCTGGCGCGAGGCACTGACGAAGTTGATCTCCGACATGTACTTTGTCACCACGCGCTGGTTGCCCAGCTGGACGATGGCATAGATCGCCGCTTCTTCGTCGATCCAGCGCAGCAGGCTGCCACCGAACAGCGTGCCGTTGGGGTTGAGGTCTTCGGGCTTTACCCATTTGCGGGTGTGAAAATTCATCTTTACTCCTGACCGGCTTGGCTAACGTGCAGTAATGATGGCAGAGCGTTCTGCAGCTCTCCATTGAACATCGACTATCGTCTCGATTAATCGACAGAAAACCTTGGGCGATGACTCCCGCCGAGGCTATAATCCTTGCCGTTTTACATGGCGGCCCCCAGCGGCGCCATGCCCGCCACCTGTCCGAGGGGCGCTGCAGCAGGTTCGACCTGTCAGGCTCGGATGGGGCGTTGTCCGCTCCCGCGGGCGCTTAACGCACAACGGCGCCCATTCGCACACTACGAATGGAGGCTCTCAATGAGCGCTGTAAACACGCCTGCTGGTTTTACCGATTTCAAAGTCGCTGACATTTCCCTGGCCGCCTGGGGCCGTCGCGAAACCATCATCGCCGAATCGGAAATGCCTGCCCTGATGGGCCTGCGTCGCAAGTACCTCGCAGAGCAGCCGCTCAAGGGTGCCAAGATCCTGGGCTGCATCCACATGACCATTCAGACTGCCGTGCTGATCGAAACCCTGGTTGCCCTGGGTGCCGAAGTGCGCTGGTCGTCCTGCAACATCTTCTCCACCCAGGACCAGGCCGCTGCCTCCATCGCCGCCGCCGGTATCCCGGTGTTCGCCTGGAAAGGTGAAACCGAGGAAGAGTACGAGTGGTGCCTGGAGCAGACCATCCTCAAGGATGGCCAGCCATGGGACGCCAACATGATCCTCGACGACGGCGGCGACCTGACCGAACTGCTGCACAAGAAGTACCCGGCCGTTCTGGACCGCGTTCATGGCGTGACCGAAGAGACCACCACCGGCGTGCACCGCCTGCTCGACATGCTGGCCAAGGGCGAGCTGAAAGTCCCGGCGATCAACGTCAACGACTCGGTCACCAAGAGCAAGAACGACAACAAGTACGGCTGCCGTCACAGCCTGAACGACGCCATCAAGCGCGGCACCGACCACCTGCTGTCGGGCAAGCAGGCCCTGGTGATCGGTTACGGTGACGTGGGCAAGGGTTCGGCCCAGTCGCTGCGTCAGGAAGGCATGATCGTCAAGGTCACCGAAGTCGACCCGATCTGCGCCATGCAGGCCTGCATGGACGGCTTCGAGCTGGTCTCGCCGTTCATCGACGGTATCAACGATGGCACCGAAGCCAGCATCGACAAGGCCCTGCTGGGCAAGATCGACCTGATCGTGACCACCACCGGCAACGTCAACGTCTGCGATGCCAACATGCTCAAGGCCCTGAAAAAGCGTGCCGTGGTCTGCAACATCGGCCACTTCGACAACGAGATCGACACCGCCTTCATGCGCAAGAACTGGGCATGGGAAGAGGTCAAGCCGCAGGTCCACAAGATCCACCGCACCGGCGCTGGCGACTTCGACCCGCAGAATGACGACTACCTGATCCTGCTGGCCGAAGGCCGCCTGGTCAACCTGGGCAACGCCACCGGCCACCCAAGCCGCATCATGGACGGCTCGTTCGCCAACCAGGTGCTGGCCCAGATCTTCCTGTTCGAGCAGAAATACGCCGACCTGTCGGCCGAGAAGAAAGCCGAGCGCCTGACCGTTGAAGTACTGCCCAAGAAGCTCGACGAAGAAGTGGCCCTGGAAATGGTCCGCGGCTTCGGCGGCGTGGTCACCCAGCTGACCAAGCAACAGGCCGACTACATCGGTGTGACCGTCGAAGGCCCGTTCAAGCCTCACGCTTACCGCTACTAAGCGGCAAGCGCCAGCGGGCATGCCCGCTGGCGCTTGTAGTCGTTGAATCTTGATCGATGCCCAAGCCAGGCCGGCCCACACCGCCCTGGCTTTTACTTGCAGCTTGCGGCCCACGGCTTGCAGCTGAGGAAACAGAGATGTCACAAGAACGCCGCTACAGCTTCGAATTTTTCCCGACCAAGACCGATGCCGGTCACGAAAAACTGATGGGCGTTGCCCGCCAGCTGGCCGCCTACAACCCGGACTTCTTCTCTTGCACCTATGGTGCCGGTGGTTCCACCCGCGATCGCACCCTGAACACCGTGCTACAGCTGGAAAGCGAAGTGAAGGTTCCTGCCGCGCCGCACCTTTCGTGTGTCGGCGACACCAAGGACGAGCTGCGCGCCCTGCTGGCCGAGTACAAGGCGGCCGGCATCAAACGCATCGTCGCCCTGCGTGGCGACCTGCCGTCGGGCATGGGCATGGCCAGTGGTGAGCTGCGGTATGCCAGCGACCTGGTCGCGTTCATCCGCCAGGAAACCGGCGACCACTTCCACCTGGAAGTAGCCGCCTATCCGGAAATGCACCCACAGGCACGCAACTTCGAGGCCGACCTGGGCAATTTCGTGCACAAGGTCAAGGCCGGTGCCGACAGCGCCATCACCCAGTACTTCTTCAACGCCGACAGTTACTTCTACTTCGTCGAGCGTGCGCAGAAGATGGGCGTGGACATCCCGGTAGTGCCCGGCATCATGCCGATCACCAACTACAGCAAGCTGGCGCGCTTTTCGGACGCCTGCGGCGCCGAGATCCCGCGCTGGATCCGCAAGCAACTGGAAGCCTACGCCGACGATACTGCGAGCATCCAGGCGTTTGGCGAAGAAGTCATCACCCGCATGTGCGAGCAACTGCTGCAAGGTGGCGCGCCCGGTCTGCACTTCTACACCCTCAACCAGGCCGAGGCGAGCCTGGCGATCTGGAACAATCTGAAGCTGCCGCGCTGAAACTTTTTGGCACCATCTGATTCAGATTCAATTAAGGCTTTAGTCGTAGACTGAGGCCTTGATTTATTCTGGCTCTGACAGGTGTCATCTGCGATGCAACATTTCCTGCCATCACGTCCTCAGCTCGTGTATCTGGCGTTTGGCCCGGCCACCTATCACCAGGAAGCCTGTTTCAGCATCGTCAGCGCCCTCGCTCATCTGGGGCACAGTGCCAGCCCTGCCATCGATATCCAGGTCTACACCGACAATGCCGAACCTTACGGCAAGTTGCCGGTGACCGTTCATCTGCTCGACGAGGCTACCCGCAAAGCCTGGAACGAGCCCCATGGCTATCACTTTCGCAGCAAGCATGTGCTGTTGCGCCGCGTGCTGCAGCAACATCCCCAGGCCGTGCTGATCGACACCGATACCTTCTTTCGCAAGTCGCCCCTGCAACTGTTCCGGCGGGTCAAACCCGGCAAGCTGCTGTGCAACGCCATCGGCGCGCGCTACGGCGAGAATCAGAAGTGCCTGCTGTACACGAACCTGCTGAGCATTCTGCAGTCTCGCGGCCTGAGCGACTGCCAGATGCCGCTGGTCAATTCGGGCGTGATCGGCCTGTGCGCCGAGGACACCGATGTGCTGGACCGCTCCATTGCCATGATGGACGAGTTCTATCCGCTGGCCCGCAGCGCCTACACCCTCGAAGAGTTCTGCCTGGCGGTGGCTGCTTACCGCACGATGGATCTGGCCGAATGTACCGACGTGATCCACCACTACTGGAGCCGAAAAGCCCAGTTCCGCGCCAAGATCCAGGCCTGGCTGCGTAAACATGGCGACAACCCACTGAGTGCCGCTGCGCTTGCAGATGTGGCGTTGGTCAACGACCAGCTGCCCCGGCCACCGACCCTGCAACGCCTGGGCTACAAGGCTTTGAGCCTGACCATGCCCAGCCGCGAACGCCAATTCGTCCGCGAACTGCTGTATGGCTGCTACCCCTACCCCAATGAGTTCGATCGCGCGTGTGCATCGGCCTGGTGGGACAAAGCGCTGGAGAACCTCAACGAACGGAACGGGCGCGTCGAGCCCGAGCAGTTGCGCCAGTGCTTGCGTCACCCCAGCCTGCGCCTGTCACTGGGTGGCCGTCGCAAGGATATCGAAGCGCACCTGCTGCGTTCTTCACATCGCTGAGCCGGCATCGGGGCATTCATCTTCACTGGCCTTGCCCTTGGTGAGCGCGTAATCTCGCGCCATGCCCCACATCGCTCAACTGCTGTGCATCTTGCTGCTCGCCTGCCTGAGCCCGATGGCGCTGGGCGAGCGGCTGCGCCTGGTCAGCGACGACTGGGCGCCGTATGTGTATCGCGATGGTGGCCAGGTAAAGGGGATCGACTACGAAGTCACCACCGAGGTGTTCCGGCGCCTGGGGGTCGAGGTGGATTGGCAGTTCCTGCCCTGGAAGCGCTGCCTGGCCTTGGTGGAGCAGGGTCAGGCTGACGGGGTGATGGATATCTTTCAGGTCGAGTCGCGCAAAACGTTTCTGGTCTACCCTGCAGAGCCCATGTCCGATGTCGAGTTCGTGCTGTTTCAGGCGAGCGACCGGCGCCATGCGATCCGCCAGCTGGATGACCTTGCCGGCCTGACCATCGGCACTTCGCCGGGCTACGCCTACGACACGGCGTTCAGCGAATCCGCCGACTTCCGCCGCGAAACCGCGCCAAGTCACGAAGCCAATTTCGGCAAACTCATACGCGGGCGCATCGATCTGCTGGTCACCGACCGCCTGGTCGGGCGTTACCTGCGCCGGCAGCTTGGCCTCGAACAACGGGTCGAAGAGCTGCCGCTGGTCATCAGCCGTCAGGCGCAATACCTGGGCCTGGCACGCAAACCCGGGCACGAGCAATTGGCGGAGGCGTTTGCCGAAGCGCTGCGCCGCTTCAAGCAGGAACCGGCATTCGAGGCGATTATCGAACGCTACATCGGCGACGCTGGCGATCTTGTCGGCGCCGTTGAGCAGCAGGAAAGCAGCACGCTGCGTTAGCTCTGTTATACTCGGGCCTTCCCGCCCGGCTCACGCCCGGACGCTCGGCCTCGCAACAGGCATCCCGATCGGCATTGACGCTTTCTGGCGTCCACCCTCCGTTTCCCGGATGTGCAGTGAAAGCCCAGCTGGACCGGACGCGATCGCATCCCTTCGATGCCCGTCGCGCCAGGCAGAATATCCCAACGGGCCCAGCCCCCACGAGAACAGGATTGCCCATGTCCTTTGCTTCCCTCGGTCTCTCCGAGGCACTTGTCCGCGCTATCGAGGCAGCGGGCTACACCCAGCCGACCCCAGTGCAACAGCGGGCCATTCCCGCCGTGTTGCAAGGCCGCGACCTGATGGTTGCCGCACAGACGGGTACTGGTAAAACCGGCGGCTTCGCCTTGCCGATCCTCGAGCGCCTGTTCCCGGCCGGCCACCCCGACAAATCGCAGCGTCATGGCCCACGCCAGCCGCGCGTACTGGTCCTGACCCCGACCCGCGAACTCGCCGCCCAGGTACACGACAGCTTCAAGGTATATGCCCGCGACCTGCCACTGGTCAGCGCCTGCATCTTCGGCGGCGTCGGCATGAACCCGCAGATCCAGGCCATTGCCAAGGGTGTCGACGTGCTCGTCGCCTGCCCGGGCCGCCTGCTCGACCTGGCCGGCCAAGGCAAGGTCGACCTGGCCCATGTAGAAATTCTGGTCCTCGATGAAGCCGACCGCATGCTCGACATGGGCTTCATCCATGACGTGAAGAAGGTACTCGCCCGCCTGCCGGCCAAGCGCCAGAACCTGCTGTTCTCGGCAACCTTCTCCAAGGACATCACTGACCTGGCCGACAAGCTCCTGCACAACCCGGAGCGCATCGAGGTCACCCCGCCGAACACCACCGTCGAGCGTATCGAGCAGCGCGTCTATCGCCTGCCCGCCAGCCACAAGCGTGCACTGCTGGCGCACTTGATCACCCTCGGGGCCTGGGAGCAGGTGCTGGTGTTCACCCGCACCAAGCACGGCGCCAACCGCCTGGCCGAGTACCTTGAAAAGCACGGCCTGACCGCCGCCGCGATCCATGGCAACAAGAGCCAGAATGCCCGTACCAAGGCACTGGCCGACTTCAAGGCCAACAGCGTGCGCGTGCTGGTGGCCACCGATATCGCTGCCCGTGGCCTGGATATCGACCAGTTGCCCCATGTGGTCAACTTCGAACTGCCAAACGTCGAGGAAGACTACGTGCACCGCATTGGCCGTACCGGCCGTGCCGGGCGGTCGGGTGAGGCCATCTCCATGGTCGCGCCGGATGAAGAAAAGCTGCTCAAGAGCATCGAACGGGTCACTCGACAGAGGATCCCGGATGGCGACCTGATGGGCTTCGATGCCAGCCAGGTAGAAGCTGAAAAGCCTGAAGTGCGCGAGCGCCAGCAGAATACCGGCCGCGGTGGCCGCAACCAGCAGCAGGCCCGCGGCGAAGGCGGCAAAGACGCCAACGGCGGCCGCAAGGACAAAGGCAAGGACAAAGGCAAGGCCAAGCAACAGGCTGCGGACAAGCCGGCCGACAAGGAAAAGTCTGGCGACAAGCAACAGCAACAGCGCAAGCCGCGTGACAAGAAGCCGCGCCAGCAGCAACAGGCCAGCAACAGCCCTATACCAAAAGCGCCTGCCGACCGTGATCCGGAAGAATTCCTGGACGATGATGTCGACAACTTCGGTAACCGCGCCGATTACGTCAGCCCGTACCAGAGTAAGGGACAGGGCCGCAACCGCCGCCCGGGTGGTGCAGGTCAAGGCCAGGGCCAAAGCCAGGGCAGTGCCCCACGCAGCAACAACGGTGGTGGCCAGGGCGCAGGCCGCAATGCAGGCGGTCAGCAGCGCGGCACCAGCGGCGACAAGCGCCCACGCAACAACAACGCTGGCGGCGCGCGTCGTGACAACAATGGCGGTGGCCGCAACCGTTCAGCCGGGCGTGACGATGCAGCGCGCCAGGAGCCGACAGTACGCAGCTCCCGCGAACAGCACCAGCCGGTGATCATCCGCAAGGAGTCCAAGCTCGACCGTTACCCGACGCCCGAGCAGCTGGACGAGCTGCCAAGCCGTCCACGTGGTGAACGCCCGGCATTACTCACCCGCAAGGGCTGAGCCGCCCATGGCACAATAAAAAACGCCGCCCGATGGGCGGCGTTTTTTTGTGCCTGAAAGGGCTTACTTCTGCTTCACGCCTTCGAGGCTGATATCCAGGTCGACGGTCTGCGAAGTCGGGCCTGGGCCTTTGATGCCAAAGTCGTTGAGGTTCAGGGTGGTGGTGGCGTTGAAGCCAGCGCGCTCGCCGCCCCACGGGTCTTTGCCCTCACCATTGAAGGTGGCCTTGAAGGTGACGGGCTTGGTCACACCGTGCAGGGTCAGGTCACCGGTCACATCGGCAGTCTTTTCACCGGTCGACTTGACGGCGGTGGAGACGAATTTGGCGTCGGCGAACTTGCCTACGTTCAGGAAGTCCTTGCTGGCGATGTGCTTATCACGCTCGGCGTGGTTCGACCACAGACTGGCGGTTTTCACATCGACTTCGATCTTGCTGGCCTCAGGCTTGGCGCTATCCCAGGTGAACTTGCCATCGAAGTCCTTGAAGGTGCCGTGGATGAAGCTGTAGCCCAGGTGGCTGATCTTCCAGTCGACGAACGCGTGCTGGCCTTCCTTGTCGATCTTGTACTCGGCAGCCATGGCCTGGCCGGCGGAGAACAGTGCGGTACCGAGCGCCAGAGCGGCAAAAGTCTTTTTCAACATCCTTACTTCCTTCCTATGCAATTGAGGTTGAGAGTCAAGCTTTGCGGCCCAGCATGCGAGTCAGGGTCGCGTCACGGTCGATGAAATGGTGTTTCAGGGCGGCCAGGGCGTGCAGCACGGCAAAGATCACCAGGCCCCACGCCAACCACAGATGAATCACGCCGGCCACGTCCGCCTGATCAGGCAGGTCGCTGATTAGCGCCGGCACGTCGAACAGGCCGAACACCGGAATGCCGACACCGTCGGCGGTGGAGATCAGGTAACCGGCAATCATCACGGCGAAGAGCCCCAGGTACAGGGCCAGGTGCCCCAACTTGGCTGCCATGCGGGTAAATGCTCCGTGGTTGGCCGGTGCAGGGGGTGGCGGGCTCATGAAACGCCAGACCACGCGCAGCAACATCACCGCCAACAGCACCAGGCCGATGCTCTTGTGCAGGTCCGGGCCAGCCTTGCGCCAAGGGTCGTAATAGTCGAGACCGACCATCCACAAACCGAGGCCGAACAGGCCGAACACTGCCAGTGCAACGCCCCAGTGCAGGACGATGCTGACCACGCCATAGCGAGAAGGTGAATTGCGCAGTTGCATGTTGACGTGGTTCCCCGTGAAAGCTGTGCACAGACTAACGCCTAACGTATCGAATAAAAGCTTAAAAAACTGCTTTGGATTATCGATAAATACGATGATTAGTGTGTGAGTTTCCTATTAAGGAAACATTAACAATAGTCGGAGAGTTAAGGGTTTCCAGTGCCGGCCTCATCGCGGGTAAACCCGCGAAGAGGCCGGCACAACTATCAGTTGGCTTTGGCCTGAGTATTGGCCACCGGCTTTTTAGCCTGCTTGGCTACAGGTTTGTGCGCCGGGGCATGCTTGGCCGGTGCTGCCTTGATTGCAGCGGGCTTGGCCGGCTCTTCCTTGGCGACTGCTGCAGGTGCGGGAGTAGCGGGCGCAGCTGCAGCAGAAGGAGCCGGTGCCACTTCCTCGACCTTGGCAACCGGCGCAGCCTTCACTTCAGGCTTGTCATCACCCCCGAACAGGCGCGAGAAGAACCCGCCGCCATCCTTCTTCGCAGCCACTGCTGCGCCCGCCGTCGCTGCTGCCGCGACAGTGGCGGCCTTGGCCGGGTCGAACGACTTGCCCGCGAGGAGGTCCTGGGCCTGGCTGGCAGCGCGCTGGCCGCTGCGCAGGGCGCCTTCGAGGGTGCCCGGGTAGAGCGCATCGGTGTGCTCACCGGCAAAGGTGATGCGCTGAACCGGGCGCTCCCACAGGCGCCAGTACTTGCTGATCTGCCCCGGGCCATAGGCCAGATAGGCGCCACCGGTACCGGCGTCGACGCTGTAGCGCTTGACCTCGTAACCGGTGAACGCACCACGGGCCTGTGGATAGAACGCATGCAGGCGGATCAGCACCTGGTCGACCATCTGTTTGTCGCCAAAGGCCTGCAGCAGGCGCGCATTGTCACCCGACAGGTTGATCACCACGTTGGCGCCACCCTTGAGCGCCGGCTCGATCCACAGCATGCCGAGGCCAGCGTTACTGAAGATCTCGCCCGACATGCGCGCACGGCTTTCCCATACAGGCTGCTTGAACTTGAGCATCAGCTGGTCACGCCAGCCATAGTTGGTGCCTCTGAGCGCTGCCACGTGCTGCGTGTCCAGGCCAGGGGTGATCTGGATCTTGGCCAACGCTCGCAATGGCACCGCCATTACCACGTAATCGGCCTTGTAGTCCGTGCTACCCGCCTTGACGGTGACACCGTCCTTGTCCTGGACGATTGCCGTGACCGGCGAACTGGTCTTGATGGTTTTCAGCTGCTTGACGAAAGCCTGGGCCAGTACCGGGCTGCCACCTGGCAGTCGCGCAGCACGCAGGTCACGGTCGCTGACGCCACGGTATACGCGGTTCTGCTGGGCGAAGTAGAGCAGCGACAGGCGCGACGGCTCGTCGTAGCGGGTACGGATCTGCTGGTTGATCAGCTGGCGCGCGGTGGTTGGCAGCTGCAGCTTGTCGAGCCAGCTGGACACGTTGATCTGGTCGAGTGCGAACAGGGTGCTGGTCGCCTGCGGCTTGAGCGGGTCGTCGATCGAGCGGGCCAGGTCGTCGAGGGTCTTCTCGTAACGCTTGAGCGCCTCGGCGGTGGCCGGTTGCTTGGTGGCCAGGTCGGTTGCGCTGAAGTACTCGCCGTCGATCAGGTAACCCGGGGTGCGCACGAATTCAGGCGCAGGCAGCGTTTCAAGCTTGAAACGGTCGATGTACTGGTTGAGCACAGGCTGAGCCTTGGCGTTGCCGATCCACTCGCTGGTGGCCAGGCCCGAACGACCACCCATGCCTGACTTGGCTTCCAGCAAGGTGACCTGCCAGCCTTTGTTCTGCAGCTCGTAGGCTGCGGTCAGGCCTGCCATGCCGCCACCCACCACGATTGCCGACGGTGTCTTGTCCTTTGCCAGCGCGGCGCCGCTGGACACACCGATCAATACCAACGCGCACAGGCGCACCCAAGCAGCAGCCATGTCGGCGAACTCCGAGTTGTAAATACAGGAATGGGAAGAGGGCGGGAATGCCCCCAGAGATGATGCGTTAAGAATACGTCAGGTATGGGGACCCTGCCAGCACGGCGATATCAAGTGCCTTTGGCAACTGGCATTTTTGTCAGTAGCCAGGCCTTTGGCCTTTAGGTAAAGCTGGCCAAGGTGGCTAAAAAACCGACAAAAGGAGCTGCACGATGACCTACGAGGAGCACTTCGCACAGGTAGAAAGACAATTCTTGTGGCACAACCAGACGGTCATGACGCCCTCAGGCCTGCAAATCCGCTCCAATGGCACGTCCTGGACCGGCCTGCATGAAGCCTTCAAAGGCAATGACGGCACAGAGCTGGTGATAGGTGAGCACAGCGACGTGGAGATCACCTTCAGCCAGGAAGTCGAATGTCTGCGGCTGGAGTATTACGTGGTCAGCGACCAGAACTTCGACGATGTGCAGATGCTCCTGGATACCGATGGCTACGACATGGACCTGATCGCCCCGCTCCCGCGCAACTTCTACTGGCTGACCCTTTCCGGCAGCGGCTATACCGATTTCAGGCCCGGCCCGGTCTCCACGCAACCCTATCACCAGGTCATAGACGGGCCCTTTCGCCGCCTGACCATTTCCACTTCACAGGCTGGCACCGTGCATATCCGCAAGCTGGAATGGACCCGCACCTACCGCCATTGACCACTAGCGGTTGTCCTGCCCCCCGGCTTTGCTTAGGCTTACGCGGTCAAAGCAGGCAGTAAGCCAGGAGAAGCGCCCATGGGCCTCAACGATCAGTGGATGCAACGCGACCTCAAGGTCCTGTGGCACCCCTGCACCCAGATGAAAGACCACGAGCAGGTACCGCTGATCCCGATCAAGCGGGGCGATGGCGTGTGGCTCGAGGATTTCGACGGCAAGCGCTACCTGGATGCCGTGAGCAGCTGGTGGGTCAATGTGTTCGGCCACGCCAACCCGCGCATCAACCAGCGTATCAAGGACCAGGTCGACCAGCTGGAGCACGTGATCCTCGCCGGCTTCAGCCACCAGCCAGTGATCGAACTGTCCGAGCGCCTGGTGGCCATGACCCCGGCCGGGCTGGACCGGGTGTTCTACGCCGACAACGGCTCGTCGTGCATCGAAGTGGCGCTGAAGATGAGCTTCCACTATTGGCAGAACATCGGCAAACCGGCGAAAAAGCGCTTCGTCACCCTGACCAACAGCTACCACGGCGAAACCATTGCCGCGATGTCGGTGGGCGACGTGCCGCTGTTCACCGAAACCTACAAGGCATTGCTGCTCGACACCCTCAAGGTGCCAAGCCCCGACTGCTACCTGCGCCCCGAGGGCATGAGCTGGGAAGCGCACTCGCGCAACATGTTCGCCGCCATGGAGCAGACCCTGGCCGAACACCACGAAACCCTCTCGGCGGTGATCATCGAACCGCTGATCCAGGGTGCCGGTGGCATGCGCATGTACCACCCTGTGTACCTCAAACTGCTGCGCGAAGCCTGCGACCGCTATGACGTGCACCTGATTCACGACGAGATCGCCGTCGGTTTCGGCCGCACCGGCACGATGTTCGCCTGCGAACAGGCCGGCATCCGTCCGGATTTCCTGTGCCTGTCCAAGGCCCTGACCGGTGGCTACCTGCCGCTGGCGGCCTGCCTGACCACCAACAAGGTGTACCAGGCCTTCTACGACGACTACCCGACCCTGCGCGCGTTCCTCCACTCGCACAGCTACACCGGCAACCCGCTGGCCTGCGCCGCCGCGCTGGCGACGCTGGACATCTTCGAGCAGGACAACGTGATCGAGGCCAACAAAGCCCTGGCCACGCGCATGGCCAGCGCCACCGCGCACCTGGCCGATCATGCCCACGTCGCAGAAATTCGTCAGACCGGGATGGCCCTGGCCATCGAGATGGTGCAGGACAAGGCCACCAAGGCCGCGTATCCGTGGCAGGAACGTCGAGGCCTGAAAGTGTTCGAGCACGCCCTGACCCGCGGCGCCCTCCTGCGCCCGCTGGGCAGTGTGGTGTACTTCCTGCCGCCGTACGTGATTACCCCGGAGCAGATCGACTTCCTGGCCGAGGTGGCCAGCGAAGGCATCGACATCGCCACCCGCGAGAGTGTCAGCGTTGCCGTACCGGCCAACTTCCACCCCGACTTCCGCGACCCGGGCTAAGCCCACTCGCCCATACACATAACCTTGTGGGAGCGGCCTTGTGTCGCGAAAGGGGCGCGAAGCGGCCCCAGTTTCTTGGCTTCGCAGCAGAAATTGTTGGGGCCGCCTCGCGGCCCTTTCGCGACACAAGGCCGCTCCCACAAAGGGCGAGTACATCCTATCTGACGAGCATTCCATGAGACTGTCCCGCTTCTTCATCGACGCCCCCTTGAGCCTCGGCGAGCACGACCTGCCCGAAGCCCAGGCCCACTACATCGGCCGCGTCCTGCGCATGGCCCCCGGCGACGCCGTGCAGCTGTTCGACGGCAGCGGCCAGGAATTCCTCGGCCAGCTGCTCGAAGTCGGCAAGAAAACGGTGCGCGTCAGCCTCGACCAGGCCCTCGCCGGCCAGCCGGACTCAGCGCTGCACGTTCACCTCGGCCAGGGCCTGTCCCGCGGCGAGCGCATGGACTGGGCGATCCAGAAGGCCACCGAGCTTGGCGCCAATGCAATCACGCCGATCGTCAGCGAACGCTGTGAAGTGCGCCTGAAGGACGAACGCGCCGACAAGCGCCTGGCGCACTGGCGCCAGGTGGCGATCAGTGCCTGTGAACAATGCGGCCGTTCGACGTTGCCGGTGATTCATCCGCCAGTGACCCTGGCCGAGTGGCTCAAAGGCACCGAAGCCGACCTCAAACTGGTCCTGCATCCGGTCGCCGAACCGCTCACCAGCCATGACAAGCCGGCAACCCTGGCCTTCCTGATCGGCCCCGAAGGTGGCCTGAGCGAGGCGGAAGTCGAACAGGCCAAGGCCGCAGGTTTCCACGCTGCACGCCTCGGGCCGCGGGTACTGCGCACCGAGACAGCGCCGGTGGTGGCGCTGTCGGTGGCCCAGCAGCTGTGGGGCGATTTTTCGTAAACAAAAAGCTAGCGCACGTACAGCGACACCGCCACGAAGTGCATGAGGCTGCCGACGATCACGAACAGGTGCCAGATGCCGTGTGCATGGCGCAACCGGCTATCGAGGGCGAAGAAGATGATGCCGACGGTATAGAACACGCCGCCGGCCGCCAGCCACGCGAAGCCGGCTGTGCCCAGGCTCTGCAGCAAGGGCTTGACCGCCACCAGCACGATCCAGCCCATCACCGCATAGATGATGATCGACAGGATGCGCGCTTCGGAGCGTGGCTTGATCTCCTGCAGCATGCCGATCACCGCCAGCCCCCAGACTATCCCGAACAGGCTCCAGCCCCATGGCCCGCGCAGGCTGACCAGGCAGAACGGGGTGTAGCTGCCTGCGATCAGCAAGTAGATCGACAGGTGATCGAGCTTGCGCATGATCACCTTCGCCCGCCCACGGGTGCTGTGGTAGAGGGTGGATATGCTGTAGAGTAGCAGCAAGGTGCTGCCGTAGATGGAGAAACTGACGATCTTCCAGGGGTCGCCCTGCAGGCCCGCGACGACGATCAGCCAGATGGCACCGATACAGGCCAGGACGGCACCGACCAAATGGGTCCAGGCATTGAAGCGTTCACCGTAATACATGCAGACACAGACCTCCTGAGTTGGCTCAGGTTCCTGAGCCAGCCTGTTCCGGCCCTTTCGCGGGCAAGCCCGCTCCTACAGGTAATGCGAGACCCGTGTAGGAGCGGGCTTGCCCCGCGGAAGAGCCATCAGCCCGAACATCCTACCCAAGGGCAGGTTGCAGTTCCGCGTCACGCACCAGCCTTTCCAGCCCAGCCAGGTCCGGCACCCGCGCCACCTGCTCGCCCACCTGCACGGCGGCCAGCTCCAGACTACCAAGCGGCACATCCACATAATTGAGCTGGCTGTCCAGCTTGCACGAGCGAGGAATGTCCTGCAGCAACACCGCCAGATAGCGCAGGCCGGTATCCCCCAGTGCGTTGAGCACCACGATCCGCGCCCGCTCGCCACACGGCGTCTCACCACCACAGGCTGCCTCGAAACCTATCAGCGGCAATTGCTGCTGCCGCCAGTCGATCCACCCCAGGTGCCAGGCGGGATCGCCGGGTTCACACACCAGGTTGCGCTGGCCGATCAGCTCGACCACGGCAACGTTGGGCAACACCAGGATACGGTCGCCCAGCGGCAGCAGCAGGCCAGTCAGGCTGCTGCGTTGCCCTGCAATCAGTTCAAGCATGGGTCTGGCTCCAGTGGGCGATGCTCTGCAGCAGCACCGACTCCTGATAGGGTTTGCCCAGGTAGTCGTTGACGCCAATGGCCATGGCCCGGTCGCGGTGCTTCTGCCCGGTACGCGAGGTGATCATGATGATCGGCAGGTCTTTCAGGCGCTCGTCGCGGCGAACGCGGGTGGCCACTTCAAAACCGTCCATGCGCGGCATCTCGATATCCAGCAACAGCACGTCCGGGCGGTGCTCTTCCAGCAGGGCCATGGCATCGACCCCATCCTTGGCGGTCAGCACGCTCATGCCATGGCGCTCCAGCAGGCGGCTGGTGACCTTGCGCACGGTGACCGAGTCGTCCACCACCATTACCAGCGTTGCCCGCCGCGATGCCGGGCCGAACAAGGTGCGCTGCACCCCGCTGCCACCGGGCAGCCGTGCCAGCCGCCGCTGCTGGCCACGCAGCTGGCCCAGCAGGTCCAGGATCAGCACCACCCGGCCATCACCGAGCAAGGTCGCCCCCGACAGCCCCGCCACGGCGGCAAACTGCGGGCCGAGGCTCTTCACCACGATCTCGCGGCTCGGCGACAGGCTGTCCACCTGGATGGCGAACGACTGCTCATGGGAGTGCACCAGCAACACCGGCAACGGCACGCTCTGCCCCAACAGCACGGGGCGCGGCAGCCCCTGCAGCAACTCACCGAGGTAACGCAACGCATACTCATGGCCGCCATACACGTAACGTGGAGCATTCAACTCGTAACAGGCGGCCAGTTCGGCCGGTGGCACACGCACGATGCCTTCGATGGTGTTGAGTGGGATGGCGTACTGCTCCTCCCCCAGATGCACCATTAACGCCCGGTTGATCGACACGGTGAACGGCAGGCGGATCAGGAAGCGTGCGCCCTTGCCCTGGGCGGACTCGATGGTCATCGAGCCGCCCAGCTGCTTGACCTCTTCGTGCACCACATCCATGCCCAGACCGCGCCCTGAAATCTGGGTGATCTTCTCTGCCGTGGAAAAGCCCGGGCGCAGGATGAACTGCAGGATCTCGTGGTCGCTCAGCTGAGCCTGCGGGTCCAGCAGGCCGCGCTTGATCGCCTTGCGCCGCACTGCCTCCAGCGGCACGCCGGCACCGTCGTCGGTCATCTCGATGACGATGTCGGCACCTTCATGCAGAAGGTTCAGGTGAATGGTGCCCTGCTCGGGCTTGCCTGCGGCCAGGCGCGCCTCGCGCGCTTCCAGGCCATGGTCGACAGCGTTGCGCAGCATGTGCTCCAGTGGCGCGACCATACGTTCGAGCACGCTGCGGTCCAGCTCGCCCTCGGCGTTGCCGACCACCAGCTCGACTTGCTTGCCCAATTCGCTGGCCACCTGGCGGACCACCCGCTGCAAGCGCGGCACCAGGCGTTCGAATGGCACCATCAGGGTGGCGGTCAGGCCTTCCTGCAGCTGGCTGTTAACCCGCGCCTGTTGCTGCAGCAGGCTGTACGCCTCCTGGGCACGCTGGGTCAGGGTTTCCTTGAGGTCGAGCAGGTCGGAGGCCGACTCGAACAGCGCCCGCGACAACTGCTGCAACTGCGAATGGCGGTCCATTTCCAGCGGGTCGAAGTCTTCGTAGGCATCCCCCTCGAACGCCTGACGGCTGCTGATCCGCCCCTGGGTCTCGATGTCCAGGCGCAGCAGCTGGTCGCGCATGCGCTCCAGGGTGGTTTCCATCTCGTTGAGGGCGAACTGGGCGTCGTTCACCTGCTGTTCGATACGGCCGCGAATGACCGAATGCTCGCCGGCAAGGTTACCTAGGTCATCAAGCAGTTCGGCGTCGACCTTGACCATGTCGCCAGGTGCCCGCTCCGGGGCCGCGGCCGGTATTTCGGCCGGTGCGGCTTCAGCCGGGGCCTGCCCGGCCGCACTGTCGGTCAGCGCGGCGCTGCTGAAGTTGCGGATGTAGTCGATCAGCGCGGTGGCGGCATGCAACGGCTGGCCCAGGCGCACGGCATCGAGCATGTGCGCCAGCCGGTCATGGCAGTTCTGCAGCAGCGCGAACAGCGCCCCGCTCGGCGGCAGGCGCCCGGCGGCAAGCAGTTCGTAAAGGAATTCCAGTTCATGGGCCAGGTCGCCGATGGCTGTGATCTCCACCATGCGCGCGCCTCCCTTGAGGGTGTGCAGGTCACGCAACAGGTTCTCCACCTCGACGCTGCTGCGCGGGTCAGCTTGCCAGCGGGCCAGGGCAGCAGCGGCGCTTTCGACGATGTCCGAGCTTTCCTCGAGGAAGACGTCCAGCAACTCCTGGTCGCCCGGGCTTTCGGCTTCATCGGCCAGCTCCGACAGATCGGACAGCGGCGTCACGGCGTCGCGGCTCACCAGGCCGGTGGCATCCGGCGCCAAGGCACCGTCGAGCATGCCGCGCAGGGTATCGACGCAGTCAGGCCGCGGGCTGACTTGCTGCCCGGCAGCCACTTCGTCGAGCATGTCCAGCAGCGCCTCATGGGCTTGCCGGGCAACCGCGAAGAAGTGCGGGCTGGCACCCAGGCTGCCCTCTTCCACGGCGCCATAAAGGTCGAGCAGCGCTTCGCAGACTGCATCCATCTGCCACAGGTCGGCCAGGTGTGCGGCGTGGCCAAGGCTGGTCAGCTCATCGAGCAAGGTATCCAGAGGTTCGCGCTGCCCTGGCTGTTGCTGCCAGCGCGACAACAATGACTCGGCGTCCAGCAGGATATCCATGGCCTGGGCCAGGAAGCTGGCGATCAGCTGCGGGTCGCGCTTGCCATGACGGGTGTGCTGGGGTTCGGCATGCAGGCTGGCCAGGCGCAGGTCCACGGCTTCACCGACCTGCTCGATCAATTGGGCGGCACCCGGGATGGCAGCCAGCGGCGTGCTGCCCAGTTGCCCTAAACCTTGCTGGAACTGACCATGGGCAATTTGCAGCCATTGCATCTCCGGCGCCTGCAACGGTAGCTGGTGGCCCCGATATTCGCGCACCAGGCGGTCGAAGGCAGTGGCCAGCTCGGCGATCGGCATGACGCCGGCCATGGCCGCGCTGCCCTTGAGGGTGTGCAAGGCGCGCTGCAGGCTGTCACTGACTTCGCTGCCCTGGCCGTTGGCGCTTTGCAGAAAGCCTTCAAGGCTGGCCAGGTGGCCTTTAGCTTCGTTGCGGAAGATGTCCAGCAGCTGCGGGTCGAGGCCATCGATATCGGCGCTGACCGGCGTGTCGTTCTCGGCCAGGGCGTGCAGGTGACTGGCCAGCTGTTCGATCTCGGTCAATTGCGGCAGCTGGCCAGCGGCGAAGTCGGCCAGCAGGTCAGGCAGATGGACAAACACCTGTTGCAGCGCCACCGCGCCCTCCGGGGTCAAGGCGATGCGCCCTTCCAGCACCCGGTTGAGCAGGTGCTCACCGCCCCAGGCCAGCTCGGCCACCGCCTCGGCATGCACCATGCGCCCGCTGCCCTTGAGCGTATGCAGATCACGACGTACCTCGTTCAGGGCGTCGCGGCGGCTGTTGTCGGCGCGCCAGCGCAACCAGTGCCGTTCGATCTCCGGCAACAATTCGCCGGCTTCTTCGAGGAACACCTCACGCAATTCATCATCGATGCCATCGCTGCCGTCCTGCGCCTCGGGCTGGCCAGCATGGGTGCATTGCACGCCCAGTGCCGTCAGGCTGGCGCAGGCCATGTCGAGGAACGGCTGAGCATCGGCCAACGGGTCGGCGACCCGCCATTGCAAGTAGCACTCGGCGGCGCTCAGGGCCTCAGCCAGGTGTACCAGCTCGTCCGCTGGTGGCTCCACGTCCAGGTGCTGCAGCCAGGCTTGCACATAGCCCGCGCAACCGGCGAACACTTCGGCGACGGCTGGCAGCATCAGCATCGCCAGGGCGCCGCGCACCTGCTGCAAGAGGCCCGGCAGTGGCTGCAGACGTTGCCTTGGCCAGCCGGACTCCAGGCAATCGCCGATCAGGTCCTTGGCCTGTTGCAGCACCGACAGCGACTCGTTCAGCACCAGCTGACGAATTTCGGCCAGGTCAGAACCCGGCAGGCCGCCCTGCCCGCCTTCTTCCAGCGGCAGGACCATGCCGTCAAGCGTGGCCTCCACGTACAGCAGGGCACCGGCCACATCCATCAATACCGCGTCGTCCACCGTGCGTTCGCCCTGGGCCAGGGCCTGCAGCGCCAGCACCTGGTCGATGATCACCCGCCGGGGCTGCTGGAAGCCCAGCACCGCCAGGGTGTCGGCCACGTGGCGTAAAGGCGCGAGCAGCGCTTCCAGGTCTTCGCTGTGCTGGCGGTCACCGCGCACGAACGGGTCCAGCCGCTCCTTGATCCGTACCAGGTCGTCACACAATGCGGTGACCACCGAGCGCAGGGCATCGCGCCCCGGCCCGGCCTGAATCTGCTCGCGCCAGTTGCCCAGCGACAGGTCGAGGTTGGCCAGGTCATCGGAACCTGCAAAGCGCTGCGCGGCGCCACTGATCAGGCTGGCCTGGGCCAAGGGTTCGACGCCACGGCAGGCACGCAGCTGGTTGAGCAGCGGCAGCATCACCAGCGGCAGGTCATGGCGTGCGCCGCGCAGCCGCTCCAGGTAGGACGGCAATTGCTCCAGACCGCGGAACAGCGGCCCCAGGCAATCACCGCGCGGGCTTACCTGGCCGTCGGCCATGGCCTGGGCCAGCAGCTCCAGTTCTTCGGCCAGGCGCATGGCGCCGCGCAGCTCGAGCATGCGCAGGCAGCCGTGTACCTGATGCAGGTTATCCACAACGAAGGCCAGCATCGACAAGTCGTCGGTTTCGCCGGCAAAACGCTCCAGAGCCTGACGGGCCTGGCCCAGGCAGTCGAGGATGGCGGCGCGGGTCCAGGCCAGGGCCACGGTATCGTGGCGCTCGGGGCTCAAAGTGGCAGATGCCATGCAGCGTTCCTCAGCGTCGCTCGGCAGGGGCCGGCAGGGTGAAACCGGAGACAGAGCGGCGCATCTCGCTGGCCATGCGCGCCAGGTGGCGAATGCTGTCGGCGGTGGCGCCGGAGCCGGCGGAAGTCTGCGCGGTGATCTGCTGGATCACCGCCATGGTGTGGGAAATCTGCCCCGCCGAAGAGGTCTGCAACTGGGCTGCATCGGAGATGCTGTGGATCAGTTCGGCAAGGTTCTGCGATACACCTTCGATCTCGGCCAATGCCACGCCGGCATCCTGGGCCAGGCGCGCACCGCGCACCACTTCGGCGGTGGTCTGTTCCATGGAGATCACCGCCTCGTTGGTGTCAGCCTGGATGGTCCGCACCAGCGCTTCGATCTGCCGGGTCGCCGAGGACGACCGCTCGGCCAGGCGCTGCACCTCGTCGGCGACCACGGCAAAGCCGCGGCCGGCTTCACCCGCCAGCGAGGCCTGAATGGCGGCATTGAGGGCTAGGATGTTGGTCTGGTCGGCAATATCGTCGATCAGGCTGACGATGTCGCCGATTTCCTGGGACGACTCACCCAGGCGCTTGATCCGTTTGGCGGTGTCCTGAATCTGCTCGCGGATGTTGTCCATGCCATTGATGGTGTTGTGCACCACCTCGTTGCCCTTGTTGGCGATCGCCACCGAGCGCTCGGCGACCTTGGCCGACTCATAGGCATGCGCGGAAACCCGGTCGATCGACTCGACCATGTCACCGACTGCCTCGGACGCTTCGCTGATCTGCTCGGCCTGATGCTCCGAGGCCTTGGCCAGCTGGCGCGCGGTGTTCTGCGTGTCCTGCACGGCAGCGGCAACCTGCTCGGCGCTATGGTTGATGGTGGCCACCAGGTCACGGAGCTGGTCGACGGAGTAGTTGATCGAGTCGGCGATGGCGCCGGTGAAGTCTTCGGTCACCGACACGGTGACGGTCAGGTCACCGTCGGCCAGCTCTTCGATTTCATCGAGCAGGCGCATGATCGCCTGCTGGTTGCGTTCGTTCTTCTCGGCGGTCTCATGTAACTGCCGGTGGGTGGTGCGGACCATCACCAGGCCGATCAGGATGATCGACGCCAATGCCAGCATACCCAGCGCATAACCCCCGACGGTATCGAGGGTGCGGCCGCTGGCCAGGTTTTCGAAACCGTTGGCCAGATGCGAGGCTTCATCGAGCAGGGTCTGCGACAGGCTGAAGATGTTGCCGGCCGCTTCGCGTACCCGGAACAGTTCGGGCGAGGTCTCGAGGATTTCATCGACCGAACCGGCCACGAACTGGAACAGTTCGGCGATTTCCGCCAGGCGGGCGCGGGCATCAGCGTCCTCGACGCGGGTTACCTGGATGGCCGGGTTGCCGCCCAGCATGCCTTCGAGCACCTGGCCAAAGCGGCTGGCATCGCGGCCGAAGGTATCGGCGGCCTGCGCCGCCGTGTCATCACCGGCCAGTACGGTATTGACCGACCCCAGAATGCGCTCGGCCAGCAGCAACTGGCGCTGGGCTACTACTACCTGGTTGGCCGGGGCACCGCTCTGCAGCAGGATCTCGACAACCTTTTCATACTCGACCTGGAGCTGCGGCACGGTTTCGGCCAGGGTCGCCGCCACCTGGTGCAACGACAGCACGGTCTGTTCGCTGGCCAGAATGGTATCGGTGTTCTTGCGCAGGTTTTCCCAGTCCTGGCGCACCGCTTCCATTTCATCACGCACCGCGGCCGGCGCCGCAGGCAGGCCGGTGGACTTGTCGCCTTCGCGCAGGTAGCTCCAACGCCGCTCGAAATCGTTGCGCGCGTCCGACAGCAGCTTGAATGCCAGGGCCTTGCCCGCTGCCGCCTCGGTGGCGTTCTTGGCGATACGCTGGGACAACACCCGCAGCTCGCCGGCATGGCCGATGTACTGCTTGTCGTGATTGGCCTGGGTATTGAGGTACGCGAAGTTGGCGAACAACAGGATGATCGACAGGATCAGGATCACGAACAAGACGGTGATCTGCACGATGCTGCGCGTGCGTGGGGTCATGCTGGCGGGGACGACTGGGGTGGCCGGCTTGTTCACGTTCGAAAGTCCTATAGCGCCACGTCAAGAAAGCCCGGCGCCTGGGCCAGGGCGAAGGGGCTGAAGATCGCCCAGTTGCGTTCACGCGCAAAATGCCCCTGCACGAAGCGGGCAGCGGCACGCAGCAGCGGCTGCGGTGGCGACAGTTCCAGGCTGCTCAGGGCGAAGTGCTGAAGGCCCAGCACCTCGTCGACCAGCAGGCCCACGAACAGGTCTTCATGGTCCAGCACCAGCACCCGCCGTTGCTTGCCTGGCGCAACCGGGCCAAGGCCGAAGAAACTGCTCAAATCCATTACCGGCAACAGCCGGCCGCGCAGGTTCGCCACGCCACACACCCACGGCTGTACGCCAGGCACGCGGCTGCTGCGCGGCTCGCGCAGCACTTCGGCGACCTCCCCCATGGGGGCGACGAACCACTGCCCGGCAATGCGAAAACCGATGCCGCTCCATTGTTGCAGGCGCGTGTCCTGTGGCGGCTGGTCGGCCACCAGCAGGCGGCAGCGCCGGTCGATGTCCAGCAACAGCTCGAAGGCGGTCAGCGACGCCCCCTGCGGGCGGGTGGTCAAGCGCCCAGTACTTCTTTGAGCTTGGCGATCAACGCATCTTCTTCCACCGGTTTGGTCAGAAAGTCGCGGGCGCCCTGGCGCGTGGCCCAGATACGGTCGGTTTCCTGGTCCTTGGTGGTCACCACCACCACGGGGATGGCGCTGGTTTCCGGGTCTTTGCTCAACTGGCGGGTAGCCTGGAAGCCGTTCATGCCAGGCATGACGATGTCCATCAGCACCGCATCCGGCTTTTCCTGGCGGGCCAGGGCCACACCGTCGGCACCGTTGCTGGCCTTGAGCACCTGGTGACCATGCTTTTCCAGCCATTCGGTCAATCTGTACATCTCTGTCGGCGAGTCATCGACAATCAGAACGCGGGCCATGCTGTTTCCCCATCAGGAAATTGAAGGCCGCGCCAGCGCGGCGCGGTCAGGGTGTGGGTTGTTCGGGCACGGCGAAACCGGGCACATGGGCCCTGATCGCGTCGAGCAGTTCTTCCTTGCTGAATGGTTTGGTCAGGAACTGGTCGGAACCGACCACCCGGCCGCGGGCCTTGTCGAACAGGCCATCGCGAGACGACAGGAGAATCACCGGGATGTCCTTGAAGGTGCTGTTGTGCTTGATCACCGCACAGGTCTGATAGCCGTCCAGGCGGGGCATCAGCACGTCGACAAAGATGATCTGTGGCTGGTGGTCGATGATCTTGGCCAGGGCATCGAAGCCGTCACTGGCGGTGATCACCTCGCAGCCCGCTTCGCCGAGCAACATCTGTGCGGTGCGGCGGATCGTGCGGGAATCGTCGATCACCATCACCTTCAGGGGTTGTTCCATAAGTTGCGCTACCGTCGCTGCACAGTGGGGCGGCAAGCCACGAATGGCCTGACGCTTGAAGCTGAGGGCATTTTTAGCACACTCCGGGGGGCCGTTCCATCTGCAGCCCCCTTGACCCGCGGCGCTCACGGCGCCACCCTGAGCCACTTTTCTTTCGATTCACCGCGGCCACGGGCCGCCAAGAGGAACCACCCCATGAGCGTTCGCCTCGGCATTGTCATGGACCCGATCGCGTCCATCTCCTACAAGAAGGACAGCTCGCTGGCCATGTTGCTGGCTGCCCAGGCCCGTGGCTGGAGCCTGTTCTATATGGAGCAGCGCGACCTTTACCACGGCGAAGGCAAGGCCCGCGCCCGCATGCGCCCGCTGAAGGTGTTCGCCGACCCGGCGCGCTGGTTCGAGCTGGGTGAAGAGCAGGACAGCGCCCTGGCCGAGCTGGACGTGGTGCTGATGCGCAAGGACCCACCCTTCGACATGGAGTTCGTCTACAGCACCTACCTGCTGGAGCAGGCCGAGCGCGAAGGCGTGCTGGTGGTGAACCGCCCGCAGAGCCTGCGCGACTGCAACGAAAAGCTGTTCGCTACCCAGTTCCCGCAGTGCATGGCACCGACCCTGGTCAGCCGCCGCGCCGACATCCTGCGTGCATTCGCCAGCACCCATGGCGACGTGATCCTCAAGCCGCTGGACGGCATGGGCGGCGCTTCGGTGTTCCGCCACCGCGCGGGCGACCCCAACCTCTCGGTGATCCTCGAGACCCTGACCCAGCACGGCGGCCAGCAGATCATGGCGCAGGCCTACCTGCCCGAGATCAAGGATGGCGACAAGCGCATCCTGATGATCGATGGCGAGCCGGTCGACTATTGCCTCGCCCGTATCCCGGCCAGTGGCGAAACCCGTGGCAACCTGGCCGCCGGTGGCCGTGGCGAAGCCCGCCCGCTGACCGAGCGCGACCGCTGGATCGCCGCCCAGGTCGGCCCGTCCCTGCGTGAAAAGGGCCTGCTGTTCGTCGGCCTCGACGTGATCGGCGACTACCTCACCGAAATCAACGTCACCAGCCCCACTTGCATCCGCGAGATCGACGCTGCCTACAACACCGATATCGGTGGCAAGCTGATGGATGCCATTGATCGCCAGCTCCAGGCGCGCTGACCGCCGACGCGGAGCAAATGCGCGGAGTGGGGTATGATGCCGGTCCTTTTCGACTGAGCTGCTGCCCCGCCCTGCGGTTGCTGGATACCCGATGACGCTGCCTGCCGATATCCCCGCCGCCCTGCTGCCACCGAGCGTTCGCCCGGTGGACAGGCTTGGCTTTACCCTGTTCCTGGCTGCCCTGGTGCACCTGGCGCTGATCCTTGGCGTGGGTTTTACCGTGGTCAAACCGGCAGAAATCCGCCAGACCATGGACATTACCCTCGCCACCTTCAAAAGCGAAAAAGCGCCAGAGAAGGCTGATTTCCAGGCCCAGGACAACCAGCAGGGCAGCGGCACCCTGGAAAAGAAAGCGGTGCCGACCACCACCGAGGTGGCACCGTTCCAGGACAGCAAGATCAACAAGGTCACCCCGCCTCCTGCAGCCAAGCCCGACGTGCCACCGCCGCCCACGCCGAAGAAGTCCGCCGTGGCGACCCAGGCGCCTAAAGCACAGAAGATCGAGCCCAAGCCCAAGGAAAGCAAGCCGCAGCCCAAACCGGCAGCGGCCACACCGGACTTTGACAGCTCGCAGCTGTCGAGCCAGATCGCCAGCCTCGAGGCGGAGCTGTCCAACGAGCAGCAGATGTACGCCAAGCGCCCGCGCATTCACCGCCTGAATGCGGCTTCGACCATGCGCGACAAGGGCGCCTGGTACAAGGAAGAGTGGCGCAAGAAGGTCGAGCGGGTCGGCAACCTGAACTACCCCGACGAGGCACGCCGGCAGCAGATCTACGGCAATTTGCGAATGATGGTGTCGATCAACCGCGATGGCTCGCTGTACGAGGTGCTGGTGCTGGAGTCCTCCGGGCAGCCGGTGCTGGACCAGGCAGCGCAGCGCATCGTGCGGCTGGCGGCGCCCTTTGCGCCGTTTACCGGGGACTTGGCGGAATTCGACCGGCTGGAGATCATCCGCACCTGGCGCTTTGCGCGCGGCGACCGCCTGTCCAGTAACTGATCCGAGATTGCCGGGGCCGCTTTGCGGCCCTTTCGCGACACAAGGCCGCTCCTACAGCAACCGCGCGATCCCTGTAGGAGCGGCCTTGTGTCGCGAAAGGGCTGCACAGCAGCCCCAAAACAGCCAAGCTGAGCACCTTGTCAGCCTCGCCACCTGGCGCCACACTATCCCCCATGAAAACCCTCACCCCGAGCTACCTCAAGCATCAGTTCCTGATCGCCATGCCGCACATGGCCGATCCGAACTTCGCCCAGACCCTCACGTACATCGTCGAGCACAACGCCAATGGCGCCATGGGCCTGGTGGTCAACCGGCCACAGGAGCTGAACCTGGCGGACATTCTCGAGCAGTTGCGCCCGGACGAGGAGCCACCGGCCAGCACCCTGCAGGTGCCGATCTACCAGGGTGGCCCGGTACAGACCGACCGCGGCTTCGTGCTGCACAGCAGTGAATGCAGCTTCCAGGCCACCGTGGCACTAGAGGGCCTGTCACTGAGCACCTCACAGGATGTGCTGCTTGCCATCGCCGCCGGGGTCGGCCCGAAACAAAGCCTCATCACCCTCGGCTACGCCGGCTGGGAGGCGGGCCAACTGGAAGCGGAGCTGGCTGACAACGCCTGGCTCAACTGCCCGTTCGACCCGGACATCCTCTTTGGCCTGGCCAGCGAACAGCGCCTGGGCGCCGCAGCTGCCAGCCTGGGCATCAACCTCAGCCTGCTGACCAGCCAAGCGGGCCACGCCTGATGGCCGAACTGCACCCTGAGCTACGCCTGCTGCTGGGCTTCGACTACGGCACCAAACAGATCGGCGTGGCCGTCGGCCAGGTGATCACCGGCCAGGCCCGCGAGCTTTGTACCCTGAAAGCGCAGAACGGCGTGCCGGACTGGGCCCAGGTGGAAAGGCTGATCAAGGAGTGGAAGCCTGATGCCATCGTCGTGGGCCTGCCGCTGAACATGGACGGCACGCCCAGCGAAATGAGCGAGCGTGCGGAAAAGTTCGCCCGTCGCCTCAACGGCCGCTACAACCTGCCGGTGCACACCCACGACGAACGCCTGACCACCTTCGAGGCCAAGGGTGAGCGCCTGTCCCGAGGCGGCCAGCGCGGCAGCTACCGCGACAACCCTGTCGATGCCATCGCCGCTGCCCTGCTGCTGCAAGGGTGGCTGGAGGCCAACACCTGATTTTTCGCCCTGCCGTCGGGCCAGCCCGGCGTCCTCCAGGAGACACGCAATGAGCCTACCCAATCCCGCCGACCTGATCCGGCAGATGGCTGTCGACCTTCGCGCCCATCTGGCCCGCCGCAACATCACCGAGCCGCGCTTCATCGGCATCCGCACTGGCGGCGTCTGGGTTGCCCAGGCTCTGCAGGAAGAAATGGCCGACCAAAGCCCGCTCGGCACCCTGGACGTGTCGTTCTACCGCGATGACTTCAGCCAGAACGGTCTGCATCCGCAGGTGCGCCCGTCGGAGCTGCCGTTCGAGGTCGAAGGCCAGCACCTGGTGCTGATCGACGACGTGCTGATGAGCGGCCGCACCATCCGCGCCGCGCTCAACGAACTGTTCGATTACGGCCGCCCGGCCAGTGTCACCCTGGTGTGCCTGCTCGACCTGGATGCTGGCGAACTGCCCATCCGCCCGAATGTGCTCGGCGCCACCCTGTCGCTTGCCGCCCATGAACGGGTAAAATTGACCGGCCCCGCACCGCTCGCCCTCGAGCGCCAGGACCTTGCCACCGCTTCTGCCCTTTAAGAGTCCCCTCGCGATGACGCCAATCGACGCCAAGCGCCCGCTGCAGCTCAATGACCAGGGCCAGCTGCGCCATTTCCTCTCGCTTGACGGTTTGCCCCGTGAACTGCTCACCGAGATCCTCGACACTGCCGACTCGTTCCTCGAAGTCGGCGCCCGGGCCGTGAAGAAGGTCCCGTTGCTGCGCGGCAAGACCGTGTGCAACGTGTTCTTCGAGAACTCGACCCGTACCCGCACCACCTTCGAACTGGCCGCCCAGCGCCTGTCGGCCGACGTGATCAGCCTGAACGTGTCGACCTCCTCGACCAGCAAGGGCGAAACCCTGTTCGACACCCTGCGCAATCTTGAAGCCATGGCCGCCGACATGTTCGTCGTGCGCCATTCCGACTCCGGCGCCGCGCACTTCATCGCCGAACACGTATGCCCGGACGTCGCCGTGATCAACGGCGGTGACGGCCGCCACGCGCACCCGACCCAGGGCATGCTCGACATGCTGACCATCCGCCGCCACAAGGGCAGCTTCGAGAACCTCTCGGTGGCGATCGTCGGCGACATCCTGCACTCGCGCGTGGCCCGCTCCGACATGCTCGCGCTGAAGGCGCTGGGCTGCCCGGACATCCGCGTGATCGGCCCGAAAACCCTGATCCCGATCGGTATCGAGCAGTACGGCGTGAAGGTCTACACCGACCTCGCCGAAGGCCTCAAGGACGTCGACGTGGTGATCATGCTGCGCTTGCAGCGTGAGCGCATGGCCGGCGGCCTGCTGCCCAGCGAAGGCGAGTTCTACCGCCTGTTCGGCCTGACTACCGCGCGCCTGGCCGGCGCCAAGCCCGACGCCATCGTCATGCACCCTGGCCCGATCAATCGCGGTGTGGAGATCGAGTCGGCGGTGGCCGACGGCAAGCACTCGGTGATTCTCAACCAGGTCACCTACGGCATCGCCGTGCGCATGGCCGTGCTGTCCATGGCCATGAGCGGGCAGAACGCGCAACGTCAATTCGACCAGGAGAACGCCCAGTGACCATCAGCATTCTTGGCGCCCGGGTGATCGACCCTGCCAGCGGCCTGGACCAGGTCACCGACCTGCATCTGGATGGCGGGCTCATTGTTGCCATCGGCGCCGCCCCAGCCGGCTTCAGCGCCAGCCGCACGATCAATGCCGACGGCCTGATCGCCGCACCCGGCCTGGTCGACCTCGGCGTCTCGCTGCGCGAACCGGGCTACAGCCGCAAGGGCTCCATCGCCAGTGAAACCCGCGCCGCCGTGGCTGGCGGCGTCACCAGCCTGTGCTGCCCACCGCAGACCAAGCCGGTGCTGGATACCTCGGCAGTGGCCGAGCTGATCCTCGACCGCGCCCGCGAAGCCGCCAACAGCAAGGTCTACCCGATCGGTGCACTGACCAAGGGCCTGGAAGGCGAACAGCTGGCCGAACTGGTTGCCCTGCGCGACACCGGTTGCGTGGCCTTCGGCAACGGCCTGAAGGAAATCCCCAACAACCGCACCCTGGCTCGTGCCCTTGAATATGCCGCCACCTTCGACCTGACCGTGGTGTTCCACTCCCAGGACCGCGACCTGGCCCAGGGTGGCCTCGCTCACGAAGGAGCCATGGCCAGCTTCCTCGGCCTGCCCGGCATCCCCGAGACCGCCGAGACCGTGGCCCTGGCGCGCAACCTGCTGCTGGTGGAGCAGACCGGCGTGCGCGCGCACTTCACCCAGATCACCAGCGCCCGTGGCGCTCGGCTGATCGCTCAGGCCCAGCAGCTGGGCCTGCCGGTGACCGCAGACGTCGCGTTGTACCAGCTCATTCTCACCGACGAGTCGCTGCGTGAGTTCTCCAGCCTGTATCACGTGCAGCCGCCACTGCGTACCGCCGCCGACCGCGACGGCCTGCGCGAGGCGGTGAAGTCGGGGGTGATCCAGGCGATCTCCAGCCACCACCAGCCCCATGAGCGCGATGCCAAGCTGGCACCGTTCGGCGCCACCGAACCGGGCATCAGCAGCGTCGAACTGCTGCTGCCGCTGGCCATGACCCTGGTCGAGGACGGCTTGCTCGACCTGCCGACCCTGC
Organism: Pseudomonas sp. NPDC089996; assembly: GCF_044748405.1. Taxonomy (NCBI): domain Bacteria; kingdom Pseudomonadati; phylum Pseudomonadota; class Gammaproteobacteria; order Pseudomonadales; family Pseudomonadaceae; genus Pseudomonas; species Pseudomonas sp. NPDC089996. The sequence continues at coordinate 248,827 of NZ_JBIVGA010000004.1, forward strand.
TTGCCCGCCTGAGCAGCGGCCCGGCCAAGGCCCTGCGCCTGCCGGCTGGCGAGCTGAAAGTGGGCGGTGCGGCCGACCTGGTGCTGTTCGATGCCAAGGCCTCGACGATTGCCGGCGAGCAATGGCTGTCGCGCGGTGAAAACTGCCCGTTCATCGGCCACTGCCTGCCGGCGGCCGTGCGTTATACCTTGGTCGATGGGCACGTCTGCCACGAGGCCTGAGTAACCCTGTGAGAGCGGCCTTGCGTCGCGAAAGGGCTGCGTAGCGGCCCCAGGATCTCTGCATCATGCATAGATTGCCGGGGCCGCTTTGCGGCCCTTTCGCGACGCAAGGCCGCTCCCACATTGATCGCGCTCGACCTTGAGCCTGCAGCAACCATTCATCCCCCCCGGTTGAAATCCTTCCCCCCACCCCCATATGAGTCTGCATCAGGCAATTTTGCCCCGCTGCGTGGAGACTCTCCCTTGACCACCATCGTTTCTGTCCGCCGTCATGGCAAAGTCGTCATGGGCGGCGACGGCCAGGTATCCCTCGGCAACACCGTGATGAAAGGCAACGCCAAGAAGGTCCGTCGCCTGTACAACGGCGAAGTGATCGCCGGTTTCGCCGGTGCCACCGCCGATGCCTTCACCCTGTTCGAGCGCTTCGAAGCCCAGCTGCAGAAACACTCCGGCCACCTGGTGCGTGCCGCCGTCGAGCTGGCCAAGGAATGGCGCACCGACCGCTCCCTGAGCCGCCTGGAAGCCATGCTGGCGGTGGCCAACAAGGACGCATCGCTGATCATCACCGGCAACGGTGACGTGGTCGAGCCCGAAGACGGCCTGATCGCCATGGGCTCCGGTGGCGGCTACGCCCAGGCCGCAGCCCGCGCCCTGCTGAACAAGACCGACTTGTCGGCCCGGGAAATCACCGAGGCCGCCCTGAACATCGCCGGTGACATCTGCGTGTTCACCAACCACAACCTGACCATCGAGGAGCAGGACCTGGCCGAGTGATCCGCTGTTCTGGCGTCCCGCACGTAGCGGGACTTTTCCACGCCGAACACTCCGCCTCAGGACCGTATTGATCATGTCCATGACCCCCCGCGAGATCGTCCACGAACTCAACCGCCACATCATCGGCCAGGACGACGCCAAGCGCGCCGTCGCCATCGCCTTGCGCAACCGCTGGCGGCGCATGCAGCTCCCCGCCGAGCTGCGCGCCGAAGTGACGCCGAAGAACATCCTGATGATCGGCCCGACCGGCGTCGGCAAGACCGAAATCGCCCGCCGCCTGGCCAAGCTGGCCAATGCGCCGTTTCTCAAGGTCGAAGCCACCAAGTTCACCGAAGTGGGCTACGTGGGCCGTGACGTCGAGTCGATCATCCGTGACCTGGCCGATGCCGCGCTGAAGATGCTGCGCGAGCAGGAAATCGTCCGCGTACGCCACCGCGCCGAAGACGCCGCCGAAGACCGCATCCTCGACGCCCTGCTGCCGCAGGCGCGGGTAACCAGCTTCAACGAAGAAGCCGCGCAGACCAGCAGCGATTCCAACACCCGCCAGCTGTTCCGCAAGCGCCTGCGCGAAGGCCAGCTGGATGACAAGGAAATCGAGATCGACGTCGCCGAGAACATGGGCGTCGAAATCGCAGCGCCACCCGGCATGGAAGAAATGACCAACCAGCTGCAGAGCCTGTTCGCCAACATGGGCAAGGGCAAGCGCAAGACCCGCAAGCTGAAGGTCAAGGAAGCACTGAAGATGGTGCGCGACGAGGAAGCCAGCCGCCTGGTCAACGAGGAAGAGCTCAAGGCCAAGGCCCTGGAAGCGGTCGAGCAGCACGGCATCGTGTTCATCGACGAAATCGACAAGGTGGCCAAGCGTGGCAATGTCGGCGGTGCCGATGTATCCCGTGAAGGCGTACAGCGCGACCTGCTGCCACTGATCGAAGGCTGCACCGTCAACACCAAGCTGGGCATGGTCAAGACCGACCACATCCTGTTCATCGCTTCTGGCGCGTTCCACCTGAGCAAGCCGAGCGACCTGGTGCCGGAGCTGCAAGGCCGCCTGCCGATCCGTGTCGAGCTCAAGGCGCTGACCCCGGAAGACTTCGAGCGCATCCTGCAAGAGCCGCACGCCTCGCTGACCGAGCAGTACAGTGCGCTGCTCAAGACCGAAGGCCTGAACATCGAGTTCGCCGCCGACGGCATCAAGCGCCTGGCCGAGATCGCCTTCCAGGTCAACGAGAAGACCGAGAACATCGGTGCCCGCCGCCTGCACACCCTGCTCGAGCGTTTGCTCGAAGAGGTGTCGTTCAGTGCCGGTGACCTGGCCAGCACTCACGACGAAGCACCGATTCTGATCGATGCCGCGTATGTGAACGGCCACCTGGGTGAGCTGGCGCAGAACGAAGACCTGTCGCGCTACATCCTGTAATACCGCGTCGCCTTCTTCGCGGGCACGCCCGCTCCCACAGGGACCGCACGATCCCTGTGGGAGCGGGCGTGCCCGCGAAAGGGCCCTTGAATCCCTGCACAAGAAGCTGGAAGCTAACTCCATCAGCTCCCAGAGATTTCAGCCCATGGCCCGCCTGCCCACCGCCATCAACCTGCACAAAGCCTCCAAGACCCTCAGCCTCACCTATGCCCCCGGCGAGGCCTATCAGCTGCCCGCCGAATTCCTGCGCGTGCACTCCCCCTCCGCCGAGGTCCAGGGCCACGGCAACCCCATCCTGCAATTCGGCAAGATCAATGTCGGCCTCATCGGCCTGGAGCCTGCTGGCCAATACGCACTGAAACTGACCTTCGACGACGGCCATGACAGCGGCCTGTTCACCTGGGAGTACCTCGAGCAACTGTGCCTGCGCCAGGAGCAGCTGTGGGCCGAGTATCTCGATGAACTGCACAAGGCAGGCAAATCCCGCGATCCGGCGGAATCGGTGGTCAAACTCATGCTCTAACTCAAGCCCTCCAAGGTTTAGAGCGCATTTTCTAATCTCATCTGTTTGAATGCCTTACAGACAACGCTTGAACGGGTTGTCTTGCGCATTACATGAAAGTCGGGTAACCAATGGAGCTGGCAAGTTCCCTGCATCGCCTCGAAGGCAATCAGGCACTGGCCGGTATGTAGAGGTCGCGAGCGAAAGCAGGCTGTCTTCACACGCAGAATCCCCCGCAGCTCATCGCCGAATGCATCCGGCCCGCAGCACCGCTGTTCCTTATCACTGGTCACCCGAGTAGCAGTACCGGGCTGTCCGCTGTGCCTTGCGCCACAGCAATCCGGTACTCGTCTCAGGACAACGGAGCGTCGTAGATGAGTAACAAGAACAACGATGAGTTGCAGCGGCAAGCCTCGGAAAACACCCTGGGGCTGAACCCGGTCATCGGCATCCGCCGCAAGGACCTGCTGAGCTCTGCGCGTACCGTGTTGCGTCAGGCCGTGCGCCAGCCGCTGCACAGTGCCAAGCATGTGGCGCACTTCGGCCTGGAGCTGAAGAACGTGCTGCTGGGCAAATCCAGCCTCGCCCCGGAAGGTGACGACCGTCGCTTCCAGGACCCGGCGTGGAGCAAGAACCCGCTTTACCGCCGTTACCTGCAGACGTACCTGGCCTGGCGCAAGGAGCTGCAGGAGTGGATCGGCAGCAGCGACCTGACGCCCCAGGACATCATCCGCGGCCAGTTCGTCATCAACCTGATGACCGAGGCCATGGCACCGACCAATACCCTGTCCAACCCGGCAGCGGTCAAACGCTTCTTCGAAACCGGCGGCAAGAGCCTGCTGGACGGCCTGTCCAACCTGGCCAAGGACGTGGTCAACAATGGCGGCATGCCCAGCCAGGTCAACATGGATGCGTTCGAGGTGGGCAAGAACCTTGGCACCAGCGAAGGCGCCGTGGTCTACCGCAACGATGTGCTTGAGCTGATCCAGTACAGCCCCATCACCGAGCAGGTGCATGCCCGCCCGCTGCTGGTGGTCCCGCCACAGATCAACAAGTTCTATGTCTTCGACCTGAGCCCGGAAAAGAGCCTGGCGCGCTTCTGCCTGCGCTCCCAGCAGCAGACCTTCATCATCAGCTGGCGCAACCCGACCAAGGCCCAGCGCGAGTGGGGCCTGTCGACCTATATCGATGCGCTCAAGGAAGCGGTCGATGCGGTACTGGCCATCACCGGCAGCAAAGACCTGAACATGCTCGGCGCCTGCTCTGGCGGCATCACCTGCACCGCCCTGGTCGGCCACTACGCCGCGCTGGGTGAACAGAAGGTCAATGCCCTGACCCTGCTGGTAAGCGTGCTGGATACCACCATGGACACCGAAGTCGCGCTGTTCGTCGACGAGCAGACGCTCGAGGCCGCCAAGCGCCACTCCTATCAGTCGGGGGTGCTCGAAGGCAGCGACATGGCCAAGGTGTTCGCCTGGATGCGTCCCAATGACTTGATCTGGAACTACTGGGTCAACAACTACCTGCTCGGCAACGAGCCACCGGTATTCGACATCCTGTTCTGGAATAACGACACCACGCGCTTGCCCGCCGCTTTCCACGGCGACCTGATCGAGCTGTTCAAGAACAACCCACTGATCCGCCCGGATGCACTGGAAGTGTGCGGCACCGCCATCGACCTGAAGAAGGTGCAGTGCGACATCTTCAGCGTCGCCGGTACCTCCGACCACATCACCCCGTGGCAATCGTGCTACCGCTCGGCACACCTGTTCGGCGGCAAGATCGAGTTCGTGCTGTCCAACAGCGGCCACATCCAGAGCATCCTCAACCCGCCAGGCAACCCCAAGGCGCGCTTCATGACCGGTGCCGACCGCCCGGGCGACCCGGTGGCCTGGCAGGAGAATGCCGAGAAGCATGCCGACTCCTGGTGGCTGCACTGGCAGACCTGGCTGGGCGAACGTGCGGGCGACCTGAAAAAGGCACCGACACGCCTGGGCAACCGTGCCTTTGCCGCAGGCGAGGCCGCGCCGGGGACTTACGTCCACGAGCGTTGAGCCTCAATACCGTGGCCGCTCGGAGCGCGCCACGGTGCATCATCAAGCCACAGAGCCACGCGCATGCCGCTACCCTATATTTTTCGCACCGTCGAGCTGGACGACCAATCCATCCGCACCGCGGTGCGCCCGGGCAAGCCGCACCTGACGCCGCTGCTGATCTTCAACGGCATCGGCGCCAACCTGGAACTGGTGTTCCCGTTCATCGAGGCGCTGGACCCGGACCTGGAAGTCATCGCCTTCGACGTACCTGGCGTTGGCGGCTCGTCCACCCCTCGCCACCCGTACCGCTTTCCCGGCCTGGCCAAGCTGACAGCACGCATGCTCGATTACCTGGACTATGGCCAGGTCAATGTCATTGGCGTGTCCTGGGGCGGCGCACTGGCCCAGCAGTTCGCCCACGACTACCCCGAGCGCTGCAAGAAACTGGTGCTGGCGGCAACTGCTGCGGGGGCGGTGATGGTGCCCGGCAAGCCCAAGGTGCTGTGGATGATGGCCAGCCCCAGGCGCTACGTGCAGCCATCGCATGTCATCCGCATTGCGCCGATGATCTATGGCGGTGGTTTTCGCCGCGACCCGGACCTGGCCATGCACCACGCATCCAAGGTCCGCTCCGGCGGCAAGCTGGGCTACTACTGGCAGCTGTTCGCGGGCCTTGGCTGGACCAGCATCCACTGGCTGCACAAGATCCAGCAGCCGACCCTGGTGCTGGCCGGCGACGACGACCCGCTGATCCCGCTGGTCAACATGCGCCTGCTGGCCTGGCGAATTCCCAATGCCCAGCTACACATTATCGACGACGGCCATCTGTTCCTGATCACTCGGGCCGAAGCCGTCGCCCCCATCATCATGAAGTTTCTCCAGCAAGAGCGTCAGCGCGCGGTCATGCACCCCAGTCCGGCCTCTGGTGGCTGAATTGTTGCTTGCTGTTGCACGAGCACGACTGATGAGTACGACCGTGGCCTGACAAGGGAGTCGTTGCCATGAAAGAAAAACCGGCCAAAGGAACGTCAACGCTCCCCGCCACCAGCATGAACGTGCAGAACGCCATCCTCGGCGTGCGCGGGCGCGACCTGATTTCCACCCTGCGCAGCGTTGGCCGCCACGGCCTGCGCAACCCGCTGCACACCGCCCGCCACCTGCTGGCCCTGGGCGGTCAGCTGGGGCGGGTGATGCTGGGCGACACGCCTTATCAGCCGAACGCGCGTGATGCACGCTTCAATGATCCGACGTGGAGCCAGAATCCGTTCTACCGGCGCAGCCTGCAGGCCTACCTGGCCTGGCAGAAGCAGACCCGCCTGTGGATCGAGGAAAGCCACCTGAGCGACGATGACCGGGCCCGTGCGCACTTTCTGTTCAGCCTGATCAACGACGCCCTGGCACCGAGCAATTCGCTGCTCAACCCGCTGGCGGTCAAGGAGCTGTTCAACACCGGCGGGCAAAGCCTGGTGCGTGGCGTCGCTCACCTGCTCGACGATCTGCGCCACAACGACGGCCTACCGCGCCAGGTGGACGAGCGCGCCTTCGAAGTCGGCGGCAACCTGGCCGCCACGCCCGGCGCCGTGGTGTTCCGCAACGACCTGCTGGAGCTGATCCAGTACAAGCCGATGAGCGAGAAGCAGCACGCCCGGCCCCTGCTGGTGGTCCCGCCACAGATCAACAAGTACTACATCTTCGACCTGCAGCCGACCAACAGCTTCGTCCAGTACATGCTCAAGAACGGCCTGCAGGTGTTCATGGTCAGCTGGCGCAACCCCGACCCTCGCCACCGTGAGTGGGGCCTGTCGAGTTATGTACAGGCACTGGAAGAAGCGCTCAACGCCTGCCGCAGCATCAGCGGCAACCGCGACCCGAACCTGATGGGCGCCTGCGCCGGGGGCCTGACCATGGCCGCGCTGCAGGGCCACCTGCAGGCCAAGCATCAACTGCGCCGTGTACGCAGCGCCACGTACCTGGTCAGCCTGCTGGACAGCAAGTTCGACAGCCCCGTCAGCCTGTTCGCCGACGAGCAGGCCCTCGAGGCGGCCAAGCGGCGCTCGTACCAGCGCGGCGTGCTGGACGGTGGCGAGGTGGCGCGGATCTTCGCCTGGATGCGGCCCAACGACCTGATCTGGAACTACTGGGTCAACAACTACCTGCTCGGCAAGACTCCGCCGGCCTTCGACATCCTCTACTGGAACGCCGACAGCACACGCCTGCCGGCCGCCCTGCATGGCGACCTGCTGGACTTCTTCAAGGTCAACCCGCTGGCTCACGCCGCGGGGCTGGAAGTGTGCGGCACCCCGATCGACCTCAAGCAGGTCGACCTCGACAGTTTCACCGTGGCGGGCAGCAACGATCACATCACCCCATGGGACGCGGTGTACCGCTCGGCCTTGCTGCTCGGTGGCGACCGGCAGTTCGTGCTGGCCAACAGCGGGCACATCCAGAGCATCATCAACCCGCCCGGCAACCCCAAGGCGTACTACCTGGAAAACCCCAGGCTATCGAGCGACCCACGCGCCTGGTTCCATGACGCGCAGCGCCGCGACGGCAGCTGGTGGCCGCTGTGGCTGGAGTGGATCACACCGCGCTCTGGCCCGCTCAAGGCGCCACGCACCGAGCTGGGCAACGCCACCTATCCACCGCTGGGCCCTGCGCCAGGCACCTACGTCCTGACCCGATGAGCACGCCGACTGGATGAAGACCCGCGACCGTATCCTCGAATGCGCCCTGCAGCTGTTCAACGAGCAGGGCGAGCCCAACGTATCGACCCTGGAGATCGCCAACGAACTGGGCATCAGCCCGGGCAACCTGTATTACCACTTCCATGGCAAGGAACCCTTGATTCACGGGCTGTTCGACCGTTTCGAGGAAGCGCTGATGCCGTTGTTGGACCCACCGCTGGAGGTACGCCTGGAGGCCGAGGACTACTGGCTGTTCCTGCACCTGATCGTCGAGCGCATGGCCCAGTACCGCTTCCTGTTCCAGGACCTGTCCAACCTGACCGGGCGCCTGCCCAAGCTGGCGCGGGGCATGCGCAGCCTGATCAACGCCCTCAAGCGTACGCTGGCGGCACTGCTGGCCAGCCTCAAGGGCCAGGGGCAAGTGGTCAGTGAGACGCAGGCATTGGGGCAGTTGGTAGAGCAGATCACCCTGACCCTGATGTTCTCGCTGGACTACCAACGGGTGCTGGGACGCGAGGGCGATGTGGGCATCGTGGTGTATCAGGTGATGATGCTGGTGGCGCCGCATCTGCAGGTGCAGGCACGGGCGGCAGCAGAAGAGTTGGCGGTGCGGTATCTGGAGGGGTGAGCCTGCAGGTTCGGCGGTGTGGCCTTCGCGGGCACGCCCGCTCCCACAGGATAATCACTGCCCTTGAGGCTTGTGCTGTACCTGTGGGAGCGGGCGTGCCCGCGAAGAGGGCGACGCGGTATCAGATCAGGGTACCGGTGCCGGTTGGTGCCGAAGGCGGATTGCTGGCAGGCGCGGCGGTCGGTGCTGGCGCTGCAGTTGCGGCCGGCGCGGCGCTGGCCGCAGGTGCCGCCGGCTTGGCGGCTGCCGGTTTGGCCGGAGCCTTTTTCACGGCCGGCTTCTTCGCCGCGGCAGGCTTGGCTGCCACAGGCTTGGCTGCCGGTTTCGCAGCAGGCTTGGCCGCTGCAGTCTTGGCAGCGGGCTTGGCTGCGGCGGTTTTGGCCGCCGGCTTGGCTGCGGCGGTTTTTGCCGCTGGCTTGGCCAGTGGCTTGGCTGCCGCCTTGCTGGCTGCCGGCTTGGCCGCCGCAGCGCGCGCGGAGACCGGGGTGACCGAAGCGCCAGTCAGTTTCTCGATCTGCTTGGTCAGGCTGTCCACTTGCTGGTGCAGGGCTTTGATCTCGTTGCGGCTTGGTACGCCCAGGCGCGAGATGGCGCTGTTCAGGCGCTTGTCGAAGGCTTCTTCGAGTTCGCTCCACTTGCCCAGCGCACGGTCCTTCACGCCAGACACGCGCGAAGTGGTCGAGGACTTGGCCGTTTCAGCGACATCTTCGGCGGTCTTCTTCGCCTGCTTCTCGGCCTTCTCGCCATCCTTCACCAGCGAGTCGAACAGCTTCGGGCCGTCCTGGTCGATCTTCGAATAGATACCCAGCCCTGCCAGCCAGATCTTGCGGGAGTACTTCTCGATCCCGCCGACCCAGGAGCTGCCGTCTTTGTCGGAATTCTTCTTGCCAGCCATCCTGCTCTCCTTATGGTTTGTGCGCGACGCGCTCGAGCAGCTCATGCAGCTGTTCAAGCTTGATGGACAACGCCTCAACGTCATGTTTAGACGGAATGCCAAGGCGATTCAAGGCGCGGCCTACCCGTGCGTCGAAAGCTCTTTCGATCTTGTCGAGTTGAACCTCGACTTTGCCGCGTACGCGGCTGACTTCTTCACCCGCTTCGTCGAGCTGGTGGTTGGCGGCGTCGAGCTCTTTGTCGATGCGTTTCTTGCCACGCTTCTCTACGCCTTCACCGGCTTTGACCAGCTCCTTGAAGTAGTCGGAGCCTTCCTGGCCGACGCGGGCGTAGGCGCCGATGCCGGCCAGCCAGATCTTGCGTGCGTAGCCACGCACCTCGCCCAGGGTGCTCTGGGCGTCGTCCTTAATCTTCACATTCACTTTGGCCATGCTCTGTACCTCATGCTCATGAGTGGAGGGGAGGAACCGCCCATGGAGGTTGGGCTTGAGCATAAGGTAGGCAAGTAAATTAGAAACCTCACCCTAAGGTGAGGCAGGGCGACTCAGGCCAGGGCCTTGTCCAGGGCGCGCTCGATCTCGCCCTTGATGGTCCCGCTCATCATCGACAGCATCATGCCGAGCTTCAATTCCACGCGAATGCTGTCGTCACCGATGTGCACACTGCCGTTGGCGCCGCTGCGCGCCACGTCCACCCGGTCACCGTTCCAGGTGGCCTTGAGGTCGTATTCGCGGCTGAGCTTGTCGACCAGCGCTTCGGCCTTGGCGCGGGCGGCCTCGCGGCCGAGGGAGTGTTTGCGTTCGACGCTGATCTGGGTCATGCGGGTGTTCCTGGGAATGTAGACATAATCTGCATTATGCCCGGCCCCGCCCCAAGGCACACCCCGCCAAGACAAATCCGCCCGTTCGCCCTAGAATGGCGGTAATTTTTTCCGGTGAAGCGATATGAACGACCAGCGCAAAGGCGACCACGCCGAACCCACCACCCATTTCGGCTACCAGGACGTGCCTGAAAGCCAGAAGGCGAAAAAAGTCGCCGAGGTGTTCCATTCGGTGGCCGCCAAGTACGACCTGATGAACGACGTGCTCTCCGGCGGCATGCACCGCCTGTGGAAGCGGTTCACCATCGAGCTGTCGGGCGTGCGCGCCGGCAACCGCGTGCTCGACATCGCGGGCGGTACCGGCGACCTGGCGGCGAAGTTCTCGCGCCTTGTCGGCCCGACCGGGCAAGTTGTGCTCGCCGACATCAACGATTCGATGCTCAAGGTCGGCCGTGACCGCCTGCTCGACCGTGGCGTGGCCGGCAACATCGAGTTCGTCCAGGCCGATGCCGAAAAGCTGCCGTTCCCCGACAACCACTTCGACTGCGTGACCATCGCCTTCGGCCTGCGCAACGTCACCCACAAGGACGAAGCCATCCGCTCGATGCTGCGCGTGCTCAAGCCCGGTGGCCGCCTGTTGATCCTGGAGTTCTCCAAACCGACCAACAAGCTGATGTCCAAGGCCTACGACGCCTACTCGTTCGCCTTCATGCCACTGGCCGGCAAGCTGATCACCAACGACTCGGAAAGCTACCGTTACCTGGCCGAGTCGATCCGCATGCACCCGGATCAGGAAACCCTGAAGAGCATGATGGTCGAGGCCGGTTTCGACCGCGTCACCTACCACAACATGACCAGCGGCATCGTTGCCGTGCACCGGGGAATCAAGCCCTGATGCTGCTGGCCGGGCTGCTCGCCAGTGTCGAACATGGCCTGAACCGCGTCCTGCGCATGGACAGCACGGCCTTGCCGCGGCTGGCCGCGCTGGAAGGCAAGGTCATCGAGATCGACTGCCGCCAACCGGCCCTGCAGGTGTTCATCCTGCCCGATGAAGAAGGCCTGATGCTTGCCGCGCACTGGGAGGGCGAGGTCGACTGCAGCCTGCGCGCCCCGGCTGGCAGCCTGGTGCAGCTGGCCGTGGCCAGGGACAAGACCGCCGTGCTGCACAGCCCGCAGGTCGAACTGCATGGCGACAGCGCCGTGCTGCTCGACCTGTTCGGCGTGCTGCAGGACCTGGAACTGGACTGGGAACACGAGTTGCAACGCTGGCTCGGCCCGGTCGCCACGGCAATGCTCGCCGGCCACATCCGCCTGCGCGCACGCTGGACCCGCCAGGGCCTGGCACGTTTCAGTCAGAACCTGTCCGAATACCTGGCCGAGGAATCGCGTACCCTGGTGGGCCAGCGCGAAGCCGAAGCCGCTTTCAGCGAGCTGGACGCCTTGAAGCTCGATACCGAACGCCTCGAGGCGCGCCTGCAGCGCCTCTCCCGATCCCTTGATACCAGCGATAACGCATGAAGCTGCTCGCCGTCCGCCGTCTTTTTCGCATCCAGCGTGTGGTGATCCGCTACCGTCTCGATGACCTGTTGTTCGAACAGCCCTTGCTGCCCTGGTGGCTGGCCAGCTTGCGCCTGCTGATGCCGTGGCGCTGGCTGCCGCGCAAGCCCTCCGAGCTGAGCCGCGGTGCGCGCCTGCGCCTGGCGCTGCAGGACCTGGGGCCGATCTTCATCAAGTTCGGCCAGCTGCTGTCCACGCGCCGCGATTTGCTGCCCAACGACATCGCCGATGAACTGATGCTGCTGCAGGACCGCGTGCCGCCGTTCGACCCCAAGCAGGCCGTGGCGCTGATCGAGGCGCAACTGGGCGCCCCGGTGGCCCAGCTGTTCAGCCGCTTCGACGTCGAACCCCTGGCCTCGGCCTCGGTGGCCCAGGTACATGCCGCTCGCCTCAAGACGGGCGAAGAGGTGGTGGTCAAAGTGGTTCGCCCGGGCCTGAAGCCGGTGATCGCCCAGGACCTGGCCTGGCTGTTCCTGATCGCCAAGGCCGCCGAACGCGCCTCGGCCGATGCCCGCCGCCTGCACCCGGTGGAAATCGTCGGCGACTACGAAAAGACCATCTACGACGAACTCGACCTGCTGCGCGAGGCGGCCAACGCCAGCCAGCTGCGGCGCAACTTCGAAGGCTCCGAGCTGATGTACGTGCCCCAGGTGTACTGGGACCTGTGCCGCCCCAAAGTGCTGGTGATGGAACGCATCTATGGCGTGCCGGTCACCGACATGGAAACCTTGGCCGACCAGCGCACCGACATGAAGATGCTGGCCGAGCGCGGCGTCGAGGTGTTCTTCACCCAGGTGTTCCGCGACAGCTTCTTCCACGCCGACATGCACCCGGGCAACATCTTCGTCAGCACGGTCAAACCGTGGAGCCCGCAGTACATCGCCATCGACTGCGGCATCGTCGGCAGCCTCACCGCCGAGGACCAGGACTACCTGGCGCGCAACCTGTTCGCCTTCTTCAAGCGTGATTACCGCCGCGTGGCGCAGTTGCACATCGACTCCGGCTGGGTACCGGCGCACACCAAGGTCAACGAGTTCGAAGCGGCGATCCGTACCGTGTGCGAGCCGATCTTCGAAAAACCGTTAAAGGATATTTCCTTCGGCCAGGTACTGATGCGTCTGTTCCAGACCGCTCGGCGCTTCAACATGGAAGTGCAGCCGCAGCTCGTACTGTTGCAGAAAACCCTGCTCAACATCGAAGGCCTGGGCCGTCAACTGTACCCCGACCTCGACCTCTGGAGCACCGCCCAACCCTACCTGGAACGCTGGATGCGCGACCGTTACAGCCCCAAGGCGGTGCTGGGCAATATCTACAGCCAGGCCGAGCAGTTGCCACACCTGGCCGGCATGACCCGCGACCTGCTCGAGCGTATGTCGCAACCGCACCTGCACGACCCACAATTGCCCGAGCGCCGCCGCCAAGGCGACCGCTGGCCGCTGCGCCTGCTTGGTGCCAGCCTGCTCGGCGGTGGCGCGGTGCTTGCAGCCAGTGCCGCAGAGACCGCCAGCCTCGCCGCCCCTGCCGCCTGGCCCGCATGGCTGATGCTGGCCGCCGGCCTTTACCTGATCGTGCGCCAATAGCCAGCCGCGCTGCTGGCTGGCACACTAGCGCAAAGGGCCCGGCACAGGAGCGGGCCCGCCTTGGAGTCGACGATGAAAGACTGGCTGGACGAGATCAAGTGGAACAGCGATGGCCTGGTACCGGCGATCGCCCAGGACCACAAGACCGGACGCGTGCTGATGATGGCCTGGATGAACCGCGAATCGCTGGCGTTGACCGCCGTCGAGCAACGTGCCATCTACTGGTCGCGTTCGCGTGGCAAGCTGTGGCGCAAGGGCGAAGAGTCCGGCCATGTGCAGAAGCTGCACGAAATGCGCCTGGACTGCGACGCCGACGTGATCATCCTGATGGTCGAGCAACTGGGCCATATCGCCTGCCATACCGGCCGCGAAAGCTGCTTCTATCGCGTCTTCGAGGACGGCCAGTGGAACCCCGTCGACCCGGTTCTGAAAGACCCGGATGCCATTTACAGCGCAGGACACTGACATGAGCGACACCCTCAACCGCCTGGCCGAAGTGCTCGAAGAGCGCAAACAAGCGGCGCCCGACAGCTCCTACGTGGCCAGCCTGTACCACAAGGGCCTGAACAAGATCCTCGAAAAGCTCGGCGAAGAGTCTGTCGAGACCATCATCGCGGCCAAAGACGCCGCCGTGAGCAAGGATTACAGTGATGTCATCTATGAAACCGCAGACTTGTGGTTCCATAGCCTGGTCATGCTCAGCGCACTGGGCCAGCATCCACAAGCCGTGCTCGACGAACTGGAGCGCCGTTTCGGGCTTTCCGGGCACGATGAAAAGGCCGCGCGTCAGCCTTCGGCCTGAGCGAAATAGAATTCTAGGAGAGCAACATGGGTATTTTTGACTGGAAACACTGGATCGTCCTGCTGGTGGTCGTGGTTCTGGTGTTCGGCACCAAGAAGCTGAAGAACTTCGGCGGCGACCTGGGCGAATCGATCAAGGGCTTCCGCAAGGCCATGAACGACGAAGAAACCAAGCCGGCCGAGCACACCCCGCCGCCCGCCCAGCCTGTACCGCCGGTGCAGAACACTGCGCAGCCGCAGCAAGGCCACACCATCGAGGGCCAGGCCCAGCCGGTCCAAGAGCCGCAGCGGAAAGACTGACCCATGTTCGGCATCAGCTTCAGCGAGTTGCTACTCGTCGGCCTGGTCGCCCTGCTGGTGCTCGGCCCCGAGCGCCTGCCTGGCGCCGCGCGAACCGCGGGGCTGTGGATAGGGCGGCTGAAACGCAGCTTCAATGCGATCAAGATGGAAGTCGAGCGCGAAATCGGTGCCGACGACATACGCCGCCAGCTGCATAACGAGCACATCCTGCAGATGGAAGAGGAAGCCAAGCGCATCCTCAACCCGCAGAAGCCGCCAGTACCGTCGCCAACCGCTACCGAGCCTGCCGTTGCGCCAACGGCAACGCCGATAGCGCCAGTAGCGCCGACGGCCACGCCGGAACCGACCGAACAGCCTCAACCGCCGCGAGCCCCATGAGCGAAAATCCGCAACACGACCAGCCAATGCCGCTGGTTTCGCACCTGACCGAACTGCGTACCCGCCTGTTGCGCTGCGTGGCGGTCATCTTCCTGATCTTTGCCGGGCTGTTCTCCTTCGCCCAGCAGATCTACACCTTGGTATCGGCGCCACTGCGCGACCACTTGCCGGCCAACGCGACGATGATCGCCACCGACGTGGCCTCGCCGTTTCTGACGCCGTTCAAGCTGACCATGATCGTCTCGCTGTTCCTGTCGATCCCGTTCATCCTCCAACAGATCTGGGGCTTCATCGCGCCAGGCCTGTACCGCCACGAAAAGCGCATCGCCATTCCATTGCTGGTGTCGAGCATCCTGCTGTTCTACGCCGGCATGGCCTTCGCGTACTTCCTGGTGTTCCCGCTGATGTTCAAGTTCTTCGCCGCCGCCACCCCGGCAGGCGTGGCGATGATGACCGACATCGCCAACTACCTCGACTTCGTCATGACGCTGTTCTTCGCCTTCGGTGTCGCTTTCGAGATCCCGGTTGCCGTGGTACTGCTGGTGTGGATCGGCGTGGTCGACGTGAAGTACCTGAAGAAGGTCCGCCCGTACGTGATCATCGGCTGCTTCGTGGTCGGCATGGTCCTCACCCCGCCCGACATTTTCTCGCAGACCCTGCTCGCGGTGCCGATGTGGCTGCTGTTCGAGATCGGCGTGCTGTGCGGCAGCCTGATACGCAAGCGCGGCCATGCCGACGACGAAGCCAACGACCCTAACGACCAGCCGCCAGCGACCCAGCCGTGAACCTGTTACTCCTCGAAGAGGCCGACTTCGTCGCGGCCGACCGCGTCGTCCTCGCTGATCGGCGCTTCATCCACATGCAGGATATTCACCGCGTCGCCGTGGGCGACACGCTGCGCGTGGGGCGCATCAACGGCTTGATGGGCAAGGCCACAGTGCTGCGCCTGGAACAGCACGAAGCCGAGCTGGAAGTGGCCTTCGACCAGCAACCACCGGCCAAGCTGCCACTGACCCTGGTGCTGGCCGTGCCGCGACCGAAGATGCTGCGCCGGCTGTTCCAGACCGTTGCCACCCTGGGTGTGCCTCGGCTGATCCTGGTCAACAGCTACAAGGTCGAGAAGAGCTTCTGGCAAACACCGTTTCTCAACCCTGAAACCATTCGCGAGCACCTGATTCTCGGCCTGGAGCAAGCCCGCGACACGGTATTGCCCGAGGTGATCATCGAAAAACGCTTCAAACCGTTCGTCGAAGACCGCCTGCCCGCCATCGCCAACGGCACCCTTGGCCTGGTCGGCCACCCCGGCCCCTACCCCGCCTGCCCTCGCGCCGTCGATGGTCCGGTAACCCTGGCCATCGGCCCGGAAGGCGGCTGGATCCCTTACGAAATCGATTTGCTTGGCAAGGCCGGCCTGGCTCCCGTGCAGCTGGGTGAGCGCATCCTGCGCGTGGAAACCGCTGTAACTGCCTTGCTCTCAAGGATTTTCTGACAATCGGGTCAGCTTTTTACTATCAAGTTTCCCCGGCGCAGGCCGATGGTGTTGGCAACACAACAACAATCTGTGCTGCCATGTTGCCGGGGAGTCGAACATGTACCAATGGTTTTCCCAATCGCTGGGGAATGTAAGCGTCAATCGCAAGTTGGGGCTGGGCTTCGGCCTGGTGTTGTTGCTGACCCTTGCCATCACCGTAACAGGCTGGCTTGGCATGGACAGCATCATCAACCGGGGTGACAAGCTCGGTAATATCTCGGTCATCCTCCAGCACACCCAGGACCTGCGGATCGCCCGCCAGCACTACGAGCGCAAGCCTGACCAGGCCTCATCGGGCGAGATCGAACAGGCGCTGGGCAATCTCGAGCGCCAGGTTCAGCTGATGCTCACGCTGATCGAGCAGCCTGCCGACCGCCAGCGCCTGGACCAGCAAATGGAAGCCGTACGCCAGTACCGCCGCGCGTTCAACGAGCTGCGCCAAGGCGCTGACAATACACAGACGCTGCAGCGCATGGCCGATCAAGGTACGGTGCTGCTTCAGACCAGCCAAGCCATGACCGCTTCACAAACGCAAGTGCGTGACGACGGCGCCCGCCAGGCCAAGGCAACGCTTGCCGGGGCTACGGTGCTGGCTTTGATACTGGGCCTGCTCGCGGCATGGGCCATTACCCGGCAGATCATCATCCCCCTGCGCCAGACCCTCGCCGCCGCCGAGCGTGTGGCCAACGGCGACCTGCGCCAGGACCTGCATGCGACCCGGCGCGATGAGCTTGGCCAGTTACAAGCCAGTATGCAGCGCATGACCCAGGCCCTGCGCGAGCTGATCGGTGGCATCGGCGATGGTGTAACCCAGATCGCCAGCGCTGCCGAAGAACTGTCGGCGGTGACCGAACAGACCAGCGCAGGGGTCAACAATCAAAAGGTCGAGACCGACCAGGTGGCGACTGCGATGAACGAAATGGCCGCCACCGTGCATGAAGTGGCGCGCAATGCCGAGCAGGCTTCCGAAGCTGCGGCAATGGCCGACCAGCAGGCGCGCGAGGGTGATCGTGTGGTCAGCGAGGCGGTCACGCAGATCGAGCGCCTGGCCAGCGAAGTGGTCAACTCCAGCGAGGCGATGAACCAGCTCAAGGCCGAAAGCGACAAGATTGGCAGCGTGCTCGATGTGATCAAATCGGTGGCCCAGCAGACCAATCTGTTGGCGCTCAATGCCGCCATCGAGGCCGCGCGAGCCGGTGAGGCCGGCCGCGGCTTTGCGGTGGTCGCGGACGAAGTACGCAGCCTGGCCCAGCGCACCCAGCAATCGACTGAAGAAATCGAAGAGCTGATCGCCGGCCTGCAAAGCGGTACACAGCGCGTGGCCAGCGTGATGGACGCCAGCCGTCAGCTGACCGACAGCAGCGTCGAGTTGACCCGCCGCGCCGGCAGCTCGCTGGAAACCATCACCCACACCGTTTCGTCGATTCAGGCCATGAACCAGCAGATCGCCACGGCGGCCGAGCAGCAGAGTGCCACGGCCGAAGAGATCAACCGCAGCGTGATGAATGTGCGGGATATTTCCGACCAGACCTCGGCGGCGAGTGAGGAGACGGCCAGTTCGAGCGTGGAGCTGGCCAGATTGGGCACCCATCTGCAAGGGCTGGTTGGGCGCTTCCGCCTTTGAGTCTCGGCGCAGCGAAGAACTCGGTCGGGGCCGAGTCTTCCAGCATCTGAGTGCGCAAGCGCAACGGTGATTCGTTGACATCGCAGGGCGTGTGAATTTTGCTTAGAGCGTGAGCCTATGCTAGTCAGATAAGCGCGTCAGTGCTGACAGGTGCTCGCCTTCGCCCTTTTTTGCACAGCCGCGATGGGTATTCATTAGCCTTCTGCACAATGCCGACCTTCTCCGACAACACCCAGACCTTGGCATCACGTTTGACGTGGGACTGCCTCTGAAGTCTTTATAGCGCGGAAGCCCTAGTAAAAATGCTAGTTGCACGTGAATGCGAAGCGAACAAGACTAAAGCTCCTACCGACCTGTTTGTTTATCGCCATGAAAAAAAACGATAGCTTCAGAAAAATTTTTTACCAAAACCGAACCCCCACCACACTGGTAGGCAGCTCAGTGTCCACTTCCCTATTCAGAAGCTTTGTTAAGCTGCTAGCGTTTACGAGGACTGACAAGCCTCACATAACACTGATCGCAGGAGACCAAAACAATTCCGTATTGTTCACTAGTACAGATAAACAGCGGCAAGCGCTAGCTTATTCTCCCTACGGTTATAGCTTGCCCGCTGCAGATTGCCCTGTCGGATTCAATGGAGAATTAATAGACCGTGCACTGAGCGCCTATTCCCTGGGACAGGGATTCCGATATTATCTTCAAAACTGTGGGCGTTTCAATTCGCCCGACACGATTTCACCCTTTTGCATTCTGAATGGTTACGCCTATTGTGGAGGTGACCCAATAAATTCTATCGACCCAAGCGGCCATATGCCATTAAGACTGGATCCACTCATCGGTTATAAAGGTCAACCGGTCGTTGTAAAAAAACAACTCAAACTTATAGAGCAAACAAGATCAATCGAGCAGCTTTCACCCAGCCTCCGTTCCGCTCCAAGAACAAAAATACAGGCTGAAATGATTGACAAATCCGCATCGGAAATGTACGACAAGATTATAAAAGCAAAAGTCGATTTAAAACTACATGACAACAAAATAAAGCGTGCAAGAGCGAATTACAATAAAGCACGATACGATTTACATTATGCAAACGGCGATTCTAGAGGATGGAAATATGAGAAAGACCTCAATTGGGATAGAAAATACTATAAGTCCGAACTTCTAAGCCTTGAATCCTCACGAGAGGATAAAAGACTCATCAAAAAGACAAAGATATCAGAAGCCATAAATACCCACAATAAACTTGCCGAGGAATTGGGGTTTGACCTCTTTAATAGAGATAAGATGTACCCCTATGAATACCTGAAGGACTTAAGAGGTAAACTTGATCATCGCGAAAGGACCTACAGCGAACGAACCATTCTTCCCTTTCGCTATTGACCCACAAGTATTTTTCGACACATAAACAACCAGCTGATCACCCATTTAACAAAGCCAGACGAGAATAAGTACTAATCAGCCCCAGCGCAGTCTGCAATTCCAGCTTTCTGGCAATGGGGCTTTAACAAATATAAGCAGACGCGCGGTTAAAGCACCTGCCGCAAGAAAGCCTGCGCACGCGGGTCTTTCGGCGCAGCAAAGAACTCGGCCGGTGCCGAATCCTCCAGCAGTTTACCGTGATCGAAAAACAGCACCCGGTCCGCCACTTCACGGGCAAAGCCCATTTCATGGGTGACACAAACCATGGTCATGCCTTCCTGGGCCAGGGTCTTCATCACGTCCAGCACCTCGCCGACCATTTCCGGGTCCAGCGCCGAAGTCGGTTCGTCGAACAGCATCACCTTCGGGTCCATCGCCAGCGCACGGGCAATCGCCACCCGCTGTTGCTGACCACCGGAAAGCCGCGACGGGAATTCGTTGGCCTTCTGCGCGATGCCGACCTTCTCCAGCAACGCCCGGGCCTTGGCTTCACGCTCGGCCTTGTTGCGCTTGCGCACCACCTTTTGCGCCAGGCACAGGTTTTCCAGCACGGTCATGTGCGGGAACAGGTTGAAGTGCTGGAACACCATGCCGACTTCGCGGCGGTAGGCGTTGATGTCGGTCTTCGGGTCGGCCAGCTGCAGACCGTCGATGGCCACATGGCCTTCGTCGAAATGCTCCAGGCCGTTCAGGCAGCGCAGGAAGGTCGACTTGCCCGAACCCGACGGGCCGAGCACCACCACCACTTCGCCCTTGGCGACTTGCGTGGTGACGTTATCCACAGCCCGCACCACATGGCCGCGGGTGTCGAAGACTTTCAGCAGATCACGGACTTCAATCACTTTGCGCAAGCCTCCGCTCGAGCCGGCTGGCGATGTGCGACAGCGGCAGGTTGATCAGCAGGTACAGGCCGGCCACGCAGAACCAGATCTCGAAAGTCGAGAACGACGTGGTGATGGCCTCGCGGCCGCTCTTGGTCAGTTCGGTGATGGCGATCACCGACACCAGCGAGGTGTCCTTGACCAGGCTGATGAACTGCCCGGCCAGCGGTGGCAGCACGCGCTTGAACGCCTGCGGCAGGATCACGTGGCGCATCGACTGGCCGGCGTTCAGGCCCAGCGAGCGCGCAGCCTCGTTCTGCCCCTTGGCGATGGACTGCACGCCGGCACGGACGATTTCCGCCACATAGGCGCCGGTGAACAGCGCCAGTGCGGCCACGCCGGCGAACTCGCGGGACAGGTTGAGCACGGTACCGATGAAGAAGTAGAAAATGAAGATCTGCACCAGCAGCGGTGTGCCGCGCACCAGTTCGACGTAGACGGTCGACAGGTCGCGCAGGGTCGGGTTGTTCGACAACCGGCACAAACCGGCGAACAGGCCGATCACCAGGCCCAGCGCGCCGGACACCACCGAGATCCACAAGGTGGTCCACAGGCCCCAGGCCAGCGGGCCAGCCGCCCAGTGACGAGTCACGCCGACCTGGTCGCCTTCGGCGACGTCGTCGCCACGGCTCAGTTGCAGGCTGTCCTTGGCCACGTCGAGCACTTGCTCGTCGCCGTTTTCGTCCTTGAGCGTGACACGCGCGGTGTCACCGGAAACGACGATCTCCTGCACACTGCCGTTACCCGCGGCACGCTGCACGTCTTCGGCCTTGTAGGCGAAGTACTGCGGTACGCGGTTCCAGCGCCACTCGTAGGAAATCATCGAGGTGGCCATGTACAGGCTGAGCGCCAGGCCCACCAGGACCAGGGCGGTCAACCCGTGCCAGGGCCACTGGGCTTTCTTGTGTTTGATCACGTGGGGTACTTCCGTAAATGCGAACGCGCAGGGTTTGCCTGCGCGTCGGGGTCAAAGGCGGGCTTTTGGCCTGGGCCTTATTCCATTTCCTTCAGCCAGTCCTTGTTCTTGAACCACTTGTCGTGAATACGATCGTAGGTCCCGTCGTGCTTGATCTGGTGCAGGAAGTTGTTGATGAAGTTGATGCTGTCGTAGTCGCCTTTCTTCAGGCCGAAGGCCAGCGGCTCGTAGGTGAAGGGTTCTTCGAGGAACAGCAGCTTGCCGGCACCGGCCTTCTCGACGGCCACCACGTTGTACGGCGCGTCGTAGACGAAGGCGTCAGCCTTGCCGTTGACCACGTCCATCACCGCTTCCTGCTCGTTGTCGTAGCCGTGGTACTTGGCTTTGCTGATCAGCTTCTTGGCAACCATCTCGCCGGTGGTACCGAGCTTGGAGGTGAGGCGGTACTTCTCGTTGTTCAGGTCCTTGTACGACTTGATCTCGCCCGCCAGCTCCTTGCGGATCAGCAGGGTCTGGCCAACCACGATGAAGGGTTCGCTGAAGTTCAGGCGCAGGTTGCGTTCCTGGGTCAGGGTCATGCCGCTGCCGATGATGTCGAACTTGTCGGTCAGCAGGGCTGGGATGATGCCGTCATAGGCGGTGGAAACAGCTTCGAACTTGACGCCCATGGACTTGGCCATGGCTTTGAGGATATCGACTTCGAAGCCGATGATCTCGCCACGCTTGTTGGTCATCTGGAACGGCATGTAGGTGGGGTCCATGCCCACCCGCAGGGTGCCGCGCTTGACCGCGTCATCGATGGCGCCGGCCTGGGCCGCAGTTACTGCGACCAGGGCGGTGACACCGACCAGCAGTCGCGAAAGGTATTTCTTGATCATCACCAAGTCCCCTAGCAAAAAAGAAGCGAATCTTATTGTCTTGGCACGGCCGTACCGGCCGATGCGGATTATCGGAGAGGGATGCTAACGCATGGAGGGCCTGGGACCTAGAGCCGGGGGGGACTTTGTTGGCCAAAATCGGCCTGGGCCCTGAAAAGCTTCGCGGGCACGCCCGCTCCCACAGAGATCACCTTGGACCCTGTGGGAGCGGGCGTGCCCGCGAAGAGGCCTTATCAGGCGCCGACGAGTGCTGGCTGGCCTTCATTCTCCGGGTGCAGTGGCAGCAGCGGCGAATGCGGGTCGTTGTTGATCGAGGCACGCCACACATCGATCCAGGCCGCATTGTGCTCGGCCCATACCTGCTCGTGCAGGCGGCTCAAGGCTACCGGGTCGCTGAGCAAGGCCAGGCGGGTATTGAGGTCCAGCCCTTGCGGCCCGACTTCGATCGCCTTGGCCACACGCTCTGCACGCAGCGCTTCGATCGACGCGGATTGGCCGTGACGGGCCGTGGCCATGGCGCACGCCAGGGCATTCTGCCGTGGGTCGACCACCGCACGCACGAAGCCGTCATGCAGGGCATGCCAGCGGTTCTCGTGGGTGTACTGGTCGGTCGCCAGCAGCTCTTGCGGCGTGGCGTATTCCTCGGGGATGAGGAACAGCTTCTCGTCCTTGGCCGCCAGGCCCAGGCGCGTGCGGCTGGAGATGACCGATACCGGGATCGACAGCACCAGCGAGCCCACGATCGGCGCCAGCCACCACAGGAAGCTCGGGTTCAGCCACGCCACCAGCCCGGCCCAGGCAAAGCCCAGCAGGGTCTGCGGGCCATGACGGCGCAGCGCCTCGCTCCACGGGGTGGAGTCGTCGTCGCGCTGCGGCGAGTTCCAGGTCGCCGCCCAGCCGAGGAACGCGGCCAGCACGAAGCGGGTGTGGAAGATCATCCGCACCGGCGCCAGCAGCATGGAGAACAGCATCTCCATCAGCATCGACAGGGTGACCTTGATGCGCCCGCCGAACTCGACCGCGCCCTTGGCCCAGATCAGGATGACACTGAGCAGCTTGGGCAGGAACAGCAGCACGATGGTGGTGGAGAACAGCGCCACGGCCTTCTCCGGGTGCCACTGAGGCCATAGCGGGTAGAGCTGGTACGGTTCGATGAAGTACTGCGGCTCCATCAACGTGTTGGTTGCCAGCAATGCGGTCGACAGCACCAGGAACAGGAACCACAGCGGCGCCGACAGGTACGACATCACGCCGGTGAGGAACACCGCGCGGTGCACCGGGTGCATGCCCTTGACCAGGAACAGGCGGAAGTTCATCAGGTTGCCGTGGCACCAGCGGCGGTCGCGCTTGAGCTCGTCGAGCAGGTTCGGCGGCAGTTCTTCGTAGCTGCCCGGCAGGTCATAGGCGATCCACACACCCCAGCCGGCGCGACGCATCAGCGCGGCTTCGACGAAGTCGTGGGAGAGGATGGCCCCGGCGAACGCGCCCTTGCCCGGCAACGGCGCCAGGGCGCAGTGCTCGATGAACGGCTTCATGCGGATGATCGCGTTATGGCCCCAGTAGTGCGACTCGCCCAGCTGCCAGAAGTGCAGGCCGGCGGTGAACAGCGGGCCGTACACGCGGGTAGCGAACTGCTGCATGCGCGCATAGAGGGTGTCCATGCCCGAGGCTTTCGGCCCGGTCTGGATGATGCCGGCGTCCGGGTTGGCCTCCATCAGGCGCACCAGGCTGCTCAGGCACTCGCCGCTCATGACGCTGTCGGCGTCGAGCACGACCATGTACTTGTACTCGCCACCCCAGCGACGGCAGAAGTCGTCGAGGTTGCCACTCTTGCGTTTCACGCGGCGGCGCCGGCGGCGGTAGAAGATGCGGCCGAAGCCCTTGGTCTCGCGGCACACGTCCAGCCACGCCTGTTGCTCGGCCACGGCGATGTCGGTGTCGTTGGTGTCGCTGAGCACGAAGAAGTCGAAGCGGTCGAGGTTGCCACTGGCCGCCACCGACTCGAAAGTCGCCCGCAGGCCTGCGAACACGCGCGGCACGTCTTCGTTGCAGATGGGCATCACCAGCGCGGTACGCGCCTCGGGTGCAATCGGCTCGTTGCCAGCACTGCTGCCGGAAATCTTGTACTTGTCACGCCCGGTGAGCAGCTCGAGGAAGCCCATCAGCGCGGTCCAGAAACCTGCCGAAACCCAGCAGAAAAGGATACCGAACAGCACCAGGATCGACGTCTGCAAGGCATACGGCCAGACCTGCACCACGGTGTCCCACAGCGGCTGCCTGACGATTTCGTCCAGATCGACGAACGACCAGCCCTGGTACGGCAGGATGCCCTTCATGTACCAGCCGGCGACGATGGTCTGGCCGATCATCAGGGCGAGCAGGATGTAACGGCGGATCGAGCCGACCGTGCGCCAGCGCGCCGCCGGCAGCTCGCGCTTGGGTGGCTGCGGGGCGTTGGGGCGGCCGGTCATGCGCCGCCACATGCGGATCAGCACGTTGGTGCGCCACGGTTCGGGGACGACCTTGGTGCGCTTGATCGGCGGTGCGATCTTCAGGCACAGGCGGCCGCTGCCGTCGACACCGAGCATCTCGGCGTCTTCCAGCTCGGCGGCGCTGCCTACGGTGAGGCGCGGGCCGACCGAGGCCTGCACGGCCTCGGTGGTGTTGGCGGCCGGGTTGGCCGCCAGGCGTTGGTGCAGCTCACCGAACGAGGTGCAGCTGGCGAGTTCCGCGCGCTGCTCATCGCTCAGTGGGAGGTGGGCCAGGTATTCGCCAAGCGATTCCGGCCTTGCGCTTGAGTTACTCATCGGCAGGCAACTGATAGCTCCAGGTCTCGGTCAGCACCTTTTCAGTGGTGGCCGGGGTCCCGTTGGTGGGCGCCGCATCGGCGGCAGGTTGTTCGGCCTTGGCGGGTTCCGCCTTGGCGCTCTTCTCATGCTTGGCGTGCTTGGCTGCGGCCTTTTCCTGCTTGGTCTCGGCAACAGGCTTGGCCGGTTCGACCGGCACATCACGCACCAGCGCTGCGCGCATTTCGGTCGATTTGTTGGCTTCCTTGACCTTCAAGCGCAGGGTCAGGCGCCAGCCCTTGGTCTCCGGGTTATAGCGCAGATTGTTCTCGACCACCTCGGCGTTGTCGCCGACGCTGATCTGGCTGCGCACTGCGGCGTCTTCCGGCAGGGCCGCGAGCGCCGGGCCGGCAAAGTCGACCAGGAAGGCGACACTGCCGTCAGGCTGACGGATCAGGTTGGACTGCTTGACGTCGCCGGTGGAACGCAGGGTCTGCTTGACCGAGCCCAGGTCAGGGGCCTGGAACTGTGCCTCGTCGATGGTCCAGTGCAGGCGGTAGGCGTATTCGAACGGCTTGCCTGGCTCAGGCAGCTTCTCCGGGCTCCAGAAGGCAACGATGTTGTCGTTGGTTTCGTCGGCAGTCGGGATTTCCACCAGGTCGACGGTGCCCTTGCCCCAGTCCCCTTTCGGCTCGATCCAGGCGCTCGGGCGCTTCTGGTAGTTGTCGTCGAGGTCTTCGTAGTCACTGAAGGCGCGCTGGCGCTGCATCAGGCCGAAACCACGCGGGTTCTCGACGCTGAAGTTGCTCACGGCCAGGTGTTTCGGGTTGTTCAGCGGGCGCCAGATCCACTCGTCGTTGCCGGCATGGATCGACAGGCCTTCAGAGTCGTGCAACGCAGGGCGGTAGTTCAGCACCTTCGACGGCTGGTTGGGGCCGAACAGGAACATGCTGGTCAGCGGGGCGATGCCCAGGCGGCTGACCTGGTCACGCAGGAACACCCGCGACTGCACGTCGACCACGGTGTCACTGCCCGGGCGCAGGATCAGCTTGTACGCGCCGGTGGAACGCGGTGAATCCAGCAGGGCGTAGATCACCAGGTGCTTGTCGGCCGGCTTGGGCTTCTCGACCCAGAACTCGGTGAAGCGCGGGAATTCTTCACCCGACGGCAGCGCGGTGTCGATGGCCAGGCCACGGGCCGACAGGCCATACACATGGCCCTTGCCGACCACGCGGAAATAGCTGGCCCCCAGCAGGGTCATGATCTCGTCCTGCTTGTCGGCCTTGTTGATCGGGTAGAGCACGCGGAAACCGGCGTAACCGAGGTTCTTGACGGTTTCCGGGTCGTGCGGCACGTCACCGAACTCGAAGCGGCTCGGGTCGTACTTGATTTCCTCGACGTTGGTGGCGGTGACCTCGTTGATCTTCACCGGCGTGTCGAAGTGCATGCCCTGGTGGTAGAAGGACAGCTTGAATGGTGTCTTGTCCTTGGCCCACTCGGCCTTTTCCTGCAGGAAGTGGATCTTCTGGTAGTCCGCGAACTTCATGTCGCGGAAGGCAGCCGGCAGGTTGCTTTTCGGTGCTTCGTACTTCTGGCCGGCCAGATCCTTTGCCTTGGCTGCAACATCGTCAAGATTGAATGCCCACAGCTGGCCCGCGCTCATCAGGCCGACCAGTGCCACACTGGCCATCAGGGCCTTGCGCAGCCCGGTGCCGGGGATTCTTGATGCTTTTTGGGGACTAACAATCACGAGCAACCCTCGCCGAAAACAGATCATGAAACCAACGGCCAGCGACAAATGCCGGGTTGGCGAGCACTGTTCGGACCCCATGAGGGCGTAATGATTCCCCAAACAGGTCCATACAATGCTCGAGTCAGAGTGAAACGAACCTGCGAACGCAGGCTCACGCAGCGCGCGATTATCCAGCAGGTCGCGTTACAACGCATCAGGCTGGACCAACTATTTATCGTACAAAACCCCTTGTTTTCCTACAAACAAAGGGTTTTTTGACCTCATATTTGTAACAAGAATGTCACCGGGCCATCATTGACCAGGTGCACCTGCATGTCTGCACCGAAACGCCCGCTCGCCACCTTCGCATGCTGGCCTCGAGCGTTGTGCAAAAGATAGTCGAACAATTCGGCACCGAGCGCCGGAGGCGCTGCGGTCGAGAAGCCCGGACGCATGCCGCTGCGAGTATCCGCCGCCAAGGTGAACTGGGACACCAGCAGCAAACCGCCTTCAATGTCCTTGAGCGAAAGGTTCATCTTGCCCTGCTCGTCACTGAACACCCGGTAATTGAGCAGCTTGTGCAGCAGTTTGTCGGCATGTTCGCGCGTATCTTCAGGCTCGACCGCCACCAGCACCAGCAAGCCTTGATCGATGGCACCGACAACTTCCCCGCCGACCTCTACCCGTGCGCCGCGCACACGCTGCAGCAAGCCCCTCATGCTTCTTCCAGCGGCAAGTCGAGCAGACGGCGGGCCATCTGGTCGGCGGCGCGCACCAGGGCATCGGTAATGCCGGGTTCGGAGGCGGCATGGCCGGCGTCGCGGATCACTTTCAGCTCACTGTTCGGCCAGGCCTGGTGCAACGCCCAGGCGTTGTCCAGCGGGCAGATGACGTCATAGCGGCCATGCACGATCACCGCAGGCAGGTGAGCGATCTTCGGCATGTCGCGAATCAGCTGGTCCGGCTCCAGGAATGCATTGTTCATGAAATAGTGGCATTCGATACGGGCGATCGACAGCGCCCGCTGCGGCTCGGAGAAGCGGTCGACCACCAGCGGGTTGGGGCGCAGCGTGGCGGTGCGGCCTTCCCAGGTGGACCAGGCCTTGGCCGCGTGCATCTGGGCGATCTGGTCGTTGCCGGTCAGGCGCTTGTGGAAGGCCTTGACCAGGTCGCCGCGCTCTTCTGGCGGGATCGGCGCGACGTAATCCTGCCAGTAGTCCGGGAACATGCGGCTGGCGCCTGCCTGGTAGAACCACTCGATTTCCTGCGGGCGGCACAGGAAGATGCCACGCAGGATCAGGCCGTGCACGCGCTCCGGGTGGGTCTGGGCGTAGGCCAGAGCCAGAGTCGAGCCCCAGGAGCCGCCGAACAGCACCCATTTGTCGATCCCCAGGTGCTTGCGGATGCGCTCAAGGTCCTCGACCAGATGCCAGGTGGTGTTGCTCTCCAGGCTCGCGTGCGGCGTGGACCGGCCACAGCCGCGCTGGTCGAAAGTTATGATGCGGTACAGGTTAGGGTCGAAATAGCAACGGCTCTGGGCATCGCAACCCGCACCCGGGCCTCCGTGGATGAACACCACAGGCAGACCTTCCGGCGAGCCGCTTTCATCGACATACAGCACATGCGGCGCTTCCACGGCCAGATCGTGCCGGGCGTAGGGTTTGATCTGCGGGTAGAGGGTCTGCATCGCGCACTCCGTGTGAGGTTTGGTTCGGCCGTGGGCCATCATAAACCTGAATTGCGCTTTGAGCATGCCTGCGTTCGTGCGAACAACACATAAGTACATCATGCAAGGTCCATGACCACGCGACAGTGCCGCTTTCCAGACGAAGCAGGAAGCCGCACATGCCTGACATTGCGCCACACACCACCACCTCTCACTACCAGGTGATCGCGGGCAAGACCCCGGACTGGATCAAAGATGCACCCGTACAGAACGTTCAGGCGCTGCGCACGGCATACGAGATCGCCCCCGATACGCTTCGCGCCGCGTGCCTGCGTCACCCCGACATTGCCAGGGCACTGGCTCAGGAACATGAACGCTTCCTCGCCAGCAAGCGTGAAACACATAAGCTGTTCAGCCCCCTGCCGAACCTGCAGACATTCGCCGAACAACGACTGCGTGAAGGCATCAGGCACAGGTTCGGCCTGGATATCGACGTCGGGAAGACCTATCTGTACGACGCCATCGGCCATGCCCACAGACGACAAATGGGCGAAGCAGAGCCGAAGCAGTTCGTGCGCCCCCTGATGCACTATGCCTTGCAGAACTTCGAGGTCAAGTCGACAGAAGCAGGCGCGATGGACGTCGAGACCCCCCAAGCGCGTTCAGTCATTCTCGACCACCAGGGTTACCAGAACGGCCCACCGTTCGATAACGTGGTGAACATAGCGCCGACGGCGTTCGCCGCGCTCTGCCGCGAACTCGACATCGGCGGCCAGTACCACGCGCTGATCGACAGCATCTATTACCCAACCCCTGACAACACCCTCGCGAACCAGATTACATGGACCGAGCGCCTGGACACCCTTGCTCAACTGGAAATGTCACGCTTTCGGCAAAGTCTGCATTGCGCATGCCTGCTCGGCCATGTGAGCCAAGCTACCTACGACGCCATGCTTGCCACGGTATTGGACAGAATGACGGCAGAACTGCCAGCGCAGGCCACATTCGCCTTCCTGACGTTATGGCGCATCGAGCTGACCGGCCTGGTGCTGATACAGCTCCCAGGCACGGCGAAAGTGGTGCTTTACGACAACCACGCCAGCGATGCGGCAATCCAGGAATATGACTCGCTGAGTGACCTCAAAGCCGCTCTGCGCAATGCGATACAGCAAGATCTGGCAGTGATCGCACGGTGCATCCCCGACGCACGCAAAGCCGAATTGCTCCTGAAAGTGCAAGACCACCTGCTGCCGCTGACGTTTACCTTGCGCAACGTATACGAACGGATCCCTGATCCAACCGCCGATCTACCTGTCACCCCCCGACTGTTTCGTTATTCGTTCGTGGAGGAGATGCTTTACCAGCGTTACACCCGGCTGCGCGACGATGCACTGTTCCACGCTGTACCCACTGTCGCCATGGATGCCAAGACCTTCAAGGACCGCCTGGCCTACTACGAGTCGATCGCCTTTGCAGGATTGAACCTCGTAGGCATGTTCATACCGGCGGTCGGTACGATGATGTTGGCGGTAACGGTGCTGAACTTGGGGTATGAAGTCTACGAAGGCATCGATGCCTGGGCAAACGATGACCGTGACCAGGCAATGAGCTACCTGCTGGACGTGCTGGAGAACATGGCATTGATTGCCGCCACGCAGGCAGTTGGGCACGGCCTCAAAGCAGAATTGGGCGAGACGGGGGCCACTGGGCACGAGCCGCTCGATGCGTCGAAGCCCCCTACGGTGCAAACACCATCCTTTGTCGAAGAACTGCTGGAAGTCGAGCTGCCGGATGGCCGCACCCGCCTGTGGAACCCCGACCTGACGCCCTACGAAAGTCAAACACCGATTCCGGCGGGCGTCAGCGCGGACGAACTTGGCCTGTACCGTAAGGACGGCAGGATCTGGCTGCGCCTCGAGGACAAGACTTACGTATTGAAATGGGACAGCAAGAACGGTCTCTACAAGATCGAGATCCCTTCCGGGCGTTCGGGTCATGAGCCGCCGTTGAGCCATAACGGTGCCGGTGCCTGGCTGCATGCCCTTGACCGGCCAAGGCAATGGAACGGACTGCGCCTGATGCGTCGGCTGGGCCCGCTCAGCGAAGTGCTCGACGATCAGAGCCTCGCGCAGGCCCTTCACGTCAGCGGTCTCGAGCAAGGGGCGTTGCGCCATGCGCTAGCCGAAACCCAGCGCATGCCAGCGCTCCTCGAAGACACCCTGCTGCGCTTCGCGCTGGATCAGCAAGTGACCCGACAACTTCCTCACCAGCCGCAATGGCAGCGCGAGGCAGCCTTCCACAAGCGCTACGGACAGCTTGCCTGCAACCAGACCCCGGAAGCAGCACTGCTGCGCAGGGTCTACCCGCAATTGCCCAACGCTGTGGTCGAAGAGCTGCTGCGTAATGCCACTGCCGACGAATTGGGCGCCTTGACTGTGGGCAAGGTGCCCAAGCACCTCGGCGAAGAAGCCAGGCAATATCAACAGCAGGTCCGCCTGACGCGTGCCTATGAAGGCTTGTACCTGAGTTCGGTGCGTAACGTCGATACCGAGCGCCTGATCCTCCATACCCTGACCACGCTCGACAGCTGGCCAAGCAACCTGGCACTCGAATTACACGAAGGCCGGTTCACACCTGGGCCTATCGACAGCGTCGGCCCCGAAAATGCGCAACATCGCTGGATCATTACCCGCTACCCAAACGGATACGCGGTCAATACGCCTTTCCCCTCGAACCCCAACGCAACCTTGCACACGTCGATATTCAGCGCCTTGGCGCAAGTCTCGGGCATAAGCGCCCACCGTGATGCCAACGCCCTGCGCCGGCTGGTTCAGGAAGCACCGACGCTGCCCAGGGGCGTGTTGCGCAAGAAACTGGGCATGCAACGCCGTATGTTCCGCTCACCGATGCGTCTGGCCGATGGCCGTATCGGCTATCCGCTGAGCCCCCTGGTCCATGACCTGGCCAATGTCGACCGCTTCACCCGCTTTGCCCGGCAGATCGACGCACTGGGATTTCCAGAACAGGCAGCTGACTGGCTGACCAATGCCCTGCTGGAAGACCATGCAACCGATGCTGAAATCAATCAGGCCATCCTGCGCCTGCCGGCGCCGGATGCAGCATTGGCGTTACAAGCGAGCGTGACTGCCTGGCGAGCAGAGCCGGTACAGCGGGTGGACCTGCGCCTGGGCAACCATAGCAGGGACATGATCGAGAGCGGTCTCTGGTGGCATTGGGTACAAGGTGCCAGGGGACTACTGGACGAGCAGGAGGCTCGGCTGTACCTGCACAGCACCTTCCTCGAAGAATTCCCCAGCCAGCTCCCCGTAAGTTTCACCGAGAGCGTTCGATACCTCCATCTTGAAGATGTGGTCTTCAATCACAGGCCTGACGCGCTCATCCCGGCCGCAGAGGCCAACTGGCCCTTCACCAACCTTTTCGGGCAGTTCCCCAACCTGCGGGTTCTGGCCATCGAACGGCCTTCTCTAGTGCCCGCGACCGCCGAACTTACAGGCCGACTACCGCTGATCAATCAGTACTTCGCGCACCTCAACGAACTGCATCTGGTCAATCAGAACCTGATGCTCTCAGTGGAAGATATCGCCTTGCTTGCCACCCCCCCTGCGCTCGATTACCTGGAGCTCAGTGGCAATCACCTTGCACCGGCCGAAGCGGCACCGGGCCATTGGCAGTTACAGTTCCTTGGCCTGGACCGCATGTCGCTGACCGCTTGGCCAGCCTGGCTCGACGCGGGCACGTTGGAGCGCATTCAGGCGGTATCATTGAGCGATAATGCGTTGCAGGCGCTGCCCCGCTTTCTTGAGCAAAACTTCCCTGCCGACCAAGCCACCATCATCACCCTGGAGCGCAACCCATTGTCCCGGGAGCAGGTACGCAGCCTGGCTTTCAGCGAAGACGAGCACGCACGCAGGTTCCGCTTCAATCTGACCATCACCCAGGACCTGCAGCAAGAACTTGACCATCTCGGTGAACAACGCCGGCACTTGCGCCAATCGCTCAACGACTGGCTCAACGCCCATCCGGCCAGTACCAGCAAGCAACAGATGGCACAAGAATTCAGCACGTTCTGGGAACTACGCTCACGCGGTATCGATGAGTTGCCATTGCATATCATCGATCAAACCGTGGAAGACCTCCCTGACGGGTTGCCTGACTTTTTCAACCATACGGTGGATAGCCTGATCCTCGAGGGCGTGGACGCCTCCATGCAGCAATTCGACCGGCTGTTGAGCCGTTACCCCAACCTTGTCACGCTGGCCCTGTACGAGCTCCCCGCACCTTTGCCGTCACTGCCGGCAGCGATTGCCCAGCTGCCCCTGCTGAGGGAGCTGGAGTTGACCAATCTGGGGCTTGAAATAAACGACGCCTCCCTGCAATTGCTGGCACGCTTACCCTCCCTGGAAATGCTCGACCTGTCCGAAAACCGGTTGAGCCCGATGCTGCGCGGCCCCTTCCGCTTCACTCGCCAACTGAGAAGCCTGGCACTGAGCCAGGTCGGCATGAGCGCATGGCCAGACTGGCTGTACAGCTTGATGCCGCTCGACCTGCTGGACCTGGAAGGCAACCTGATCAGCAGCCTTCCCGCAGCCCTGCTGGATGTGCCCGTGGTGGACAATACCCACACCCGCATCTCGCTGACCGGCAATCCGCTCGACGCAGCGACTCGGCAACGCGTTGAAGACCAAGATGGCAAATTGACGCTCTACCTCAACCACGGGTTCCGCACCGGGTAAGCCATCACGGTGGGCCAGGTGCTGGCAAGCCTGGCCTGCCGGCCTACTTATGTAGTGCTCGCAAGCCCCGCATCCGCCCCATAGTCCGTTGCTCCCCCCCTGCACCGGACTACGACATGCCGATATCAGCAAGCACCTCTCCCAGCCCTCATTACGCGACAATCGAGAAGAACATCCCTGCCTGGCTCAGGCAAAGCACACCAGAAGCGCGCGCAGGTCTGCGCAACTGGCGGCAAGGCCCCGACTGGCTGACTGCTGCCGTGCGGCAACAGCCAGACATTGCCAAGGCGTGGCAGGCAGAGCATGCTCGTCACCGGCAGCACCAGGCCAGTGTCCGTGGACTGTTCGCACAACTCCCCGACCTGCAAACCTATGCCAGGGAGCTGCTGACCGACGCCATCAAGCAGCGCTTCGGCCTGGACCTCGACGTCGACGAAACCTACCTGGTGGACGCACGCCTGATCGACACGCGCTCCGCTACCGATGGCCGGCAGGCAGTCGACAGGGCAACCCGGTCGCTGCTGCACTGTGCATTGCACAATTTCGACGCCAGCGCTGCGCAAGAAAATGGCATGGACGCGCCCGATGCCTTGTTGAAAAAGTCCGTCATCCTCGACCACCGCCGCTTCATGGGCACCGTGCCGATCACCAATGCACTTGGCATTACCGCCGAAGCATTCGCCGAGTGCTGCCGCACCCTGGATATCGGCGGCAAGTATCACAATCTTGTGCACGCCATCTACTACCCTGCAGCCTCGCCAGAAGCGAGCGCCGATGAAGCGGCGCTCAGGGTCTACGAGACCCTCGGGCGAGCAGAGGTATCGGCATTCCGGCAGTCGCTGCACTTCGCCCGCCTGAAGGGTGACATCAGCGAAGCGCTTTACACGGCCGCGCTGGCCACTCCGCTCGACCAGGCCCCTTCTACTGCTGCGCCTGTCACGTTCAGCAAGCTCAGCCTGTGGGAGGCCGAGCTGACCGGTATCGTCTTCATCGCGCTTAAAGCAGCAGGGCGATCGAGCGTGGCCCTCTACAACCCGCAGGACAACACGCTACCGCTCAAGGAGTTCAGCACTTGGGAAGCCTTGCAGGCGCAGTTGAGCGACAGGCTTCGCAACGATATCCATTATCTCGACCCGCACATCGGCGAACGGGATAAAACCTCGGTAACCTCGCGCCTGAGGGACCGTCTGACACCCATGGGCTGGAGCATCCGAGGCCTGCACGAGCCTGTATCGGACCCGCATGCGACCCTGTACCCCGTACCACGGTCGTTTACCCATGCCTTTCAAGGCGTCATGGCCTTCGCAAAAGCGCAGCGCCACGAGCGAGACGTGCTGTACCACGCCACGCCGACCGAGATCGTCGACCGGCGCAGCGCCCAAGCCCACCGCGAACTGATTGCCAGCCGTCTGCTGACGGCCTTGAACGTCGCGGGTTTCTTCGTGCCCGCCTTGGGCGAAGTAATGCTTGCCGTCTGCGTATCCCAGTTGGCGTACGAGGTGTATGAAGGCATCGAAGCCTGGGAAAACGACGAACGCGACATCGCTTACGATTACCTGGTGGATGTGATCGAGAACGTGGCAATCATGGCGGCCCTGAGTGCGGCTGCCAAAGTGCTGAAAGGCAGTGGCGGCGACACGACCGTACCGCTGCAAGACGCTGAAGTCGATGAGCCGGACATACAACGCATTCCCGTGGAAACCCCTTCCTTCATCGAGGAGCTGGATGACATCGACATGCCCGATGGTCAGGTGCGCCTGTGGAAGCCCGACCTCGGACCCTACAGACGCCTGCAGGCGCTGCCCGAAAGCCTGCAGCCCGATGAGTCAGGCCTGCGGCATTACCAGGGCCAGCAGTGGCTGGTGACTGACGGAGACCGTTATGTCATCGAGACGGACGCAAACGGCCATTATCGCCTGCAACACCCGCAAGGCCCCCGCCGTTACCAGCCACCTGTACGACACAACGGTGCCGGCGCCTGGCTGCACGTGACCGATCAACCAGCCACCTGGTCGGGCACGGCCTTGCTACGCCGAATCGGCCACTTGAACGCGCACTTCGATGAATCGACACTGCAGCGGATAATCGCCATCAGCGGCACTCGAGAAGACGTGCTGCGCCTGGCGGTGGTCGAAAATCAACGTCTACCGGCCTTGCTCGAAGACACCCTGCAGCGCTTTCGGCTGGCCCGAGACATCCAACAGCTATCGGACAGCAGCCTGTGGGCTGCCGAGTTCGAGGGCGCTTACGCCCGCCTGCCAAATACTCAGGCGGCCGGGGCCAGCACCCTCCAGCGGATTTATCGCCAACTGCCGGTGCCCATCGTGGACGAGTTGGTGCGCAGCGCCAGCGTGAATGAGCGGCAAATGCTCGAAAGCAGCAGGATGCCCCTGCGGCTGGCAGAAGAAATTCGTGTATACCAGCAGCAGGTACGCCTGGCCCGCGCCTATGAGGGGCTGTATCTGGACTGTGTGCGCAGCTGGGACAGCGATGTGCTGACCATCCACACCCTGCAACAGCTGCCGCACTGGCCAGCCGACATCCGCCTGGAACTGCGACAGCAGCGGTTCTGGCCCAGCCAGCGGGCGAGCATCGGGCCGGCCGACGCTGGCTCGCACGTAACCATCCTCAGCGCCGAGGCGGGTTATATCGTCCAATTGGCCCAGGCTTCGGACGGCTCCCTGAAGGCCCTGCCAAACCTGCCTGCCGCGCTGGTGGAGGCGCTGCCCCACGCCATGGCACGGTTAGCCGTCAGCGATGAAGCCGGGCTGCGCCAGCAACTGCGACAAACCCCGCTGTTACCCGCAACGGTGCTGCGCGAAGCGCTGGGTATGCGGCCGATCCGCCCCGGTTATCGCTCACCGATGCGTTTGGCCGATGGCCGTGTCGGCTACCCATTGAGTGGTGACCAGGCTGCGGGGCCAAGCCGGCAGAACCTGCTCGACGCGGTGAATGCAACCGGCATAGCGCAACACACCCGCCGCTCGGCGCAACAGATCCTGATGATGATTACCAGCCCCGGCCGCACTCAACCCCAGGTTCTGGCGCACCTACAAGCGTTGCAGGAGCAGCGCCTGGAACTTGAAAGCAGGCTGGACGAGTGGTACGAGGGTATCTCACCTGTTTCGGAGCAGGCCGCGGCGCAGCACGACAACCTACGCAATTCCATCATGCAGCATTGGTACGACAGCGCGCTGGATGAGCACAACCGATACCCCTCCCAGCTCAGCCTGAGTGGGGTCGCGCTTGCCGACATTCCGTTGAACCTGCCCGAGCGCTTCACCTCGCGCATTCGCAGGTTGCGCCTGCACGACCTGGCGTCGACCGGCATGGCTGGCTGGATGCAGCATGAACGCCTGCTACAACGCCTGCTGCGTCAACTCCCTGAACTCCAGGAGCTGGAAATCACCCGCCCCTACAACCCTCTCGCAACGCCTTCGGCCTTCCTGTTCAGCCTTCCCACCATCAGCTCGCTGCTGCCTCATCTGCGCGAACTGGTCATTACCCATCAGAACATCGTGCTCACCGCGACCGACCTCGACATGCTGGTCGGGATGCCCGAACTGCGACATCTGGACCTCAGCGGCAACCGATTCTCGCCCACCAACAGCCCCAGCCTGCATGAGTTCAACTTGGACTTCCTGGGTCTGAACGACATGCAACTCAGCCAGTGGCCCATTGGCCTGGGCAGCGACGCCCTCGGGCGCATCGCGCATGTGTCGCTGCGCAACAACGAGCTGCGGTCACTGCCTACATTTCTGCTCAACGATCCTGACCGTGCACTCAGCCACTCGGTATTGTCCATGGAGGGCAACCCGATCAACGAGAGCCATCTGGAACGTCTTTTTCTCAACGAGACCGCGCAGAATTCGCATGTCAATGTCGATCGCCCCGTCGCACTCACAGAACGGCTCGAGCGCATTCGTCACGAGCGTCAGCAACTGCATGAGGCCATTGACGGCTGGGTTCAGGCGTCCAGCTCAAGTGCGCCGTTGACCCAGGCCATACTCGAAGACCGTCTGCGCATCGCTGCTGCGATCAGGCAGTTCTGGGAAAACCAGGAGCGTGGAATGCACCACCTGAGGCTGCAACTCGCTGATGTATCGCTGAACAACTTCCCCAGGCGGCTACCGGCGTTTTTCAACGGTCATGTAACCGCGTTGACATTGACCGGCGTGAGTGGCTCTACCCGCGAACTCAATGACCTGCTCAGGCGCTTTCCCAATATTACCCGCCTGACCATCGATGCCCACGTCGACGCCTCGCCGACACTGGTATCGGCGCTGACCGACCTGCGGCGACTCAATTACCTGGAGTTTCGCAACATGGGGGTGGAGATCGATCAGCGAATGCTCGAAACATTCGAGCAGCTTGAGCACCTGACTTCACTTGATCTGTCCGGTAACCGCCACGGTGTCATCACCCGGGTGCCTCCTCTCCTGGCCAGGCGCCTGAACTCGTTGAGCCTCAGCAACACGGGCCTGCAGGCTTGGCCTGAGTGGTGCACTCGCCTGCTGCCCCTGGAGCTGCTCGACTTGAGTAATAACAACATTTCACAACTTCCGGATTTCGTGATGGAGAACATGGAAAACCCGCTGTTGTTTGCATCGATCGCCCTTTTCGACAACCCCCTGTCGATCGACACCATCCTACGCCTGCGCGCCTACTCGGAAAGCCAGCACAGCTGGAGTTTCGGGTTGGATGCCGACAACCTTGTACTGGGCACCGATAGCTCTGACACCAGCTCACAGCTCGATCACCCACACTTTCCCCTGATTGGAGACGATACGCCTAGAGCCGAGTTGTGGGCGCTCGGTAACGAAGCGCAAAACGAAGCGCTGCATGACTGTTGGAACAGGCTGCAAAAAATGGATGATGGTAACAATCTCTTACGTCTGGTCGGACGTTTGAGCAACGCAGCGCCTTACGTCGACCCTACTTCACAGGCGGCGTTCTGCGAACGAGTACGCATGATGCTGGTTATTGCGGCGACAGACGACGAAATGCGACCGACCATGAGCGTCATCGCTGCCGAAGGCCTGCCGGACCCGGTCACCGGCGCGCAAACCTGCCACGATGGAGCGCTTCAGGCGTTCAACAACGTCGAGCTCTATGTAATGAGCAACCGGGTACTCCTCGAAGCCGGCGACACGCAGCGAGAACTGTTCCAGCGCTTGCGCCAGCTGTTCCGAATGGAACAGCTCGAGCAACTGGCCAACCGGCGCACGGCCGAAGGCGACCACGTCTCGGTCCGCCTTGCCTACCGCCGCGAACTCGCCTCGTTGCTGGACCTGCCGATTGCCGACAGCATGCGTTTTCGCAGCGCCGCGAGGCTTGCCGCTGGTGAACTGGACGAAGTCATGGAACAGATTCGCGCGCGTGAGAGCGGCGGCGAGCTCATGCAATACCTGATGAGCAACCCTTACTGGACCGACCGCTTGCGCGGTGAACATGCCGATCGATTTGCCAGCATCGTTCAACGTTTTGGCGAACGCGTCCAGGCATTGAGCCAGCGCGACCTCCCCCTGACCGAAGAACTCGAACAGCAGCAGATGCTGCAGAATCACAAGAACCAAGAGGAACTGGAACTGCTTCAGGAACTGACCCGGCCCTACCTCGACTGAGCGTAACGCCCCCTCCCCCAGGCCAGGAAAGCCTCCAACAGCTTACGCAGCACCGCCTGCGTGGGCTGTGCCAGGTCTTCCCGATACGCGAAGGGTTTCATTTCGTCCATGTAAGTACACTGGGCCAGTTCCAGTTGTACCGCATGGATATGGCTGGACGGATCACCATAGTGCCGGGTGATGTGTCCGCCCTTGAAGCGGCCATTGAGTACATGGCTGTACCCCTGCGCTTCGCCGCAGACTGCCTCGAGACGTGCAGCCAGCTGTGGGTCGCAACTGGCTCCGTTGAAGGTGCCGAGGTTGAAGTCCGGCAGTTTGCCGTCGAACAGGTGTGCAATGTGCGAGCGGATCGAATGGGCGTCCCACAGCAGTGCATAGCCATGGGCTTCACGTAGCCGCGCCAGCTCCCGCTGGAGCGTGTCGTGATAAGGGCGCCAAATCGTTTCCAGATAGGTCTTGCGCGCTAGCGCGGTCGGCTCCAGCCCTGGCTTGAACAGTGGCTCGCCATCGAACAGGGTGGCCGGGTACAGTCCGGTAGTGGCGCCGGCGTACAACGGTTTGTCATCGTCCGGGCGGTTCAGGTCGATGACGAAGCGTGAATATTGCCCCGCTACCACGCTGGCGCCCAGCTCCTGGGCAAAGTCGTAAAGACGCGGGATGTGCCAGTCGGTGTCGGGCAGGCTACGCGCCGCATCGACCAGGCCCTTGTCGACGGCCGGAGTCAGCTTGAGGCCGGCGTGGGGCATGCTGATCAGCAGCGGCAAATGACCTTGGTGGAAACTCAGTACCTTGTCCATCGTGCCTCGCTCAATTGGAGATTTCGTGGCCCTTGCGCACCACGCGCTTGGGCAGGTCGCCGCCGAGCCAGTAGGCCAGGTCGGCGGGACGGGCGATCTGCCAGGCGACGAAGTCGGCGACCTTGCCGACTTCCAGCGAGCCGTGGCTCTTGCCCAGGCCAAGTGCCGTGGCAGCATGCAGCGTGACGCCGGCCAGGGCTTCTTCCGGGGTCATGCGGAACAGCGTGCAGCCCATGTTCAGCATCAGGCGCAGCGACAACCCTGGCGAGGTGCCCGGGTTGAGGTCGCTGGCCAGGGCAATTTTCACACCGTGGCGACGCAGGGCATCCATGGGTGGCAGCTGAGTTTCGCGCAGAAAGTAGAACGCGCCCGGCAGCAGTACCGCGACCGTGCCCGCCGCCGCCATGGCGATGGCATCTTCCTCGGTCATGAACTCCAGGTGGTCGGCCGACAACGCCTGGTAGCGCGCTGCCAGGCTGGAGCCATGCAGCGATGACAACTGCTCGGCATGCAACTTCACCGGCAGGCCCAGCTCATGCGCCTTGATGAAGACCTTTTCGACCTGCGCCGGGGAGAACGCCAGGTGCTCGCAGAAGGCGTCCACCGCATCCACCAGGCCTTCAGCGGCCAGCGCCGGCAGCATCTCGTCACAGATGTGCGCAATGTAGTCGTCGGCCCTGCCGGCGTACTCCGGCGGCAAAGCATGCGCGGCCAGGCAGGTGGCGCGCACCGCCAAGGGCAGCTCGTCAGCCAGGCGCCGGGCCACGCGCAGCATCTTGCGCTCGTTGGCCAGGTCCAGGCCGTAGCCGGACTTGACTTCGATAGTGGTGACGCCATCGCGCATCAGCGCCTGAACCCGCTGACGCGCACTGGCGAACAGTTCGTCCTCGTTGGCCGCGCGGGTGGCCCGCACGGTGCTGGCGATACCGCCGCCCTGGGCGGCGATCTCGGCATAGCTGACGCCCTGCAGGCGCTGCTCGAACTCACCGCTGCGGTTGCCACCGAAGACCGCGTGGGTGTGGCAGTCGATCAGCCCCGGGGTGACCCAGGCGCCGCCCAGGTCCACCGTGCGCTCGATCTCGAAAGGCTGCAGTTCGGCACGTGGGCCGATCCACTCGATGAGCCCGGCACTGGTGACGATGGCCGCGTCCTCGATGATCGAGTAACGGCCTTCGGCCAGGGTTGCCGCGTGGCAATGCTGCCAGAGGGTTCTCATGTGCAATCTCCTTGTCTAGCGGTGCAGCTCGACCGGTACATGCCTGCCCCCGCGTGGCTTGCACCACAGCAGGTAGGACGCCACCAGGAACACCACCCAGACCACACCGACCAGCAAGGCCGCCTGGGTATCAGGGAAGTAACCGAGCACACCGAAAATGAACACCATGAACGCAATGGCCATGGCCGGGCCGTAAGGCCAGAACGGTACCGGGAACTGCAGCTGTGCCGCCTCTTCACGGCTCATGCTGCGGCGCATGGCCACCTGGGTGACCAGGATCATCAACCACACCCACACGGTGGCGAAGGTGGCGATGGAGGCAATCACCAGGAAGACGTTTTCCGGGATCAGGTAGTTGAGCAGCACACCGACCAGCAGCGCAGCGCCCATCACCAGCACGGTCATCCATGGCACGCCGTGCTTCGACAACTTGCCAAAACTGCGCGGCGCGTGGCCTTGCTGGGCCAGGCCATACATCATGCGGCCGGCGCCGAAAATATCGCTGTTGATTGCCGAGATCGCAGCCGAGATCACCACGATGTTCAGCACGGCAGCGGCCGAACCGATGCCCAGATGGCTGAAGATCTGCACGAACGGGCTGCCTTCGCTGCCGATCTGTGGCCACGGGTACAGGCACATCAGCACGAACAGGGTCAGCACGTAGAACAGCAGGATGCGCAGCGGCACGGCGTTGATCGCCTTGGGGATGACGCGCTGCGGGTCCTTGGCTTCACCGGCGGTGACGCCGATGATCTCGATGCCGCCGAAGGCGAACATCACCACGGCGAACGACGCGATCAGGCCGCCGATGCCATTGGGCATGAAACCGCCATGCTCGATCAGGTTGCCGAGGCCCACGGCATGCTCGCCACTCACCTGGCTGAAGCCGAAGACCATGATGCCGAGGCCGGCCAGGATCATCGCCACGATGGCGCCGACCTTGAGCAGCGACAGCCAGAATTCCATTTCGCCGAACACCTTGACGTTGCACAGGTTGAGGCCGCCGATGACGAAGACGATGCCCAGCACCCAGATCCAGCGGGCCACTTCCGGGAACCAGAAGCCCATGTAGATACCAAAGGCGGTGATGTCGGCGATGGCGACGATGACCATCTCGAAAGCGTAGGTCCAGCCGAGGATGAAGCCGGCCATGGGGCCGAGGTAAGTCGTGGCGTAATGGCCGAAGGAGCCGGACACCGGGTTGTACACGGCCATTTCGCCGAGGGCGCGCATGACCATGAATACGGCGGCGCCACCGATCAGGTAGGCCAGCAGCACGGCCGGGCCGGCCATCTGGATGGCCGAGGCGGAGCCATAGAACAGGCCGGTACCGATGGCGGAACCTAGGGCCATGAAACGGATGTGGCGGGCCGTCAGCCCGCGCTTGAGACCTTGAGCTTGTTGCATGTCACGTCCTTGAATTGTTTTTTTGGTCGTGAGTTTGAAGGGGGCTGCTTTGCAGCCCTTTCGCGACACAAGGCCGCTCCTACAGAGGAACGCATTACCTTGTAGGAGCAGCCTTGCGTCGCGAGAGGGCCGCAAGGCGGCCCCGGGGGCATCACAGGCTAGGCAGGACACCAGCAGGCAGCAGCCCGGTCAGGCTGCCCTTGGCCAACAGCTCGACAGCGGCCTCGATGTCCGGTGCAAAGAAGCGGTCACGGTCATAGTGCGGCACTTCACGACGCAGCGCCTGACGCGCCTGCTCCAGCTTCGTCGACGTCTTCAGGCCTTTGCGCAGGTCCAGCCCCTGACACGCACCCAGCCATTCGATGGCCAGCACGCCACGGGTGTTCTCGGCCATTTCCCACAGGCGCTTGCCCGCAGCCGGTGCCATGGAGACATGGTCTTCCTGGTTGGCAGAGGTCGGCAGGCTATCGACACTGTGCGGGTGCGACAAGGCCTTGTTCTCGCTGGCCAGGGCGGCAGCGGTGACCTGGGCGATCATGAAACCGGAGTTGACCCCGCCGTTTTCCACCAGGAACGGCGGCAATTGGGACATGTGCTTGTCCATCATCAGCGAGATACGGCGCTCGCTCAGCGAGCCGATTTCAGCAATTGCCAGGGCAATGTTGTCGGCGGCCATGGCCACCGGCTCGGCGTGGAAGTTGCCACCGGAAATCACGTCACCTTCGGCGGCGAACACCAGCGGGTTGTCCGACACGGCGTTGGCTTCGATGCCCAGCACCTCCGCGGCCTGGCGGATCTGGGTCAGGCAGGCGCCCATGACTTGTGGCTGGCAGCGCAGCGAGTACGGGTCTTGGACCTTGTCGCAGTTCTTGTGCGACAGCGACACTTCGCTGGAGTCGCCCAGCAGGTCGCGGAAGCAGGCAGCGGTGTCGATCTGGCCGCGCTGACCACGCACCTCGTGAATGCGCGCATCGAACGGCGAGCGCGAACCCAGCGCAGCTTCGACGCTCAGGCCACCGCAGGCGATGGCGGCGGCATACAGGTCTTCGGCGTGGAACAGGCCGCGCAGGGCATAGGCAGTGGACGCCTGGGTGCCGTTGAGCAGGGCCAGGCCCTCCTTGGCGGCCAGGGTCAGCGGCTCGAGGCCGGCAACGGCCAGGGCTTCGGTAGCCGGCAGCCACTGGCCCTGGTAACGGGCCTTGCCTTCACCGAGCAGTACCAGCGACATGTGTGCCAGCGGTGCCAGGTCGCCGGAAGCGCCGACCGAGCCCTTGAGCGGGATGTGTGGATAGACCTCGGCATTGACCAGGGCGATCAGCGCATCGATGACCTTGCGGCGGATACCGGAGAAGCCGCGGCTGAGGCTGTTGATCTTGAGGACCATGATCAGCCGCACCAGGGCGTCATCCAGCGGCGCGCCGATACCGGCGGCGTGGGACAGCACCAGCGAGCGCTGCAGGTTCTCGAGGTCGTGGCTGGCGATACGGGTGGAGGCCAGCAGGCCGAAACCGGTGTTGATGCCGTAGGCGGTGCGGTCTTCGGCAATGATCTGCTCGACGCAGGCAACGCTGGCGTCGATGGCCGGCGCGGCACTGGCGTCCAGTTGCAGGCGCACGGGCGCGGCGTGGATGGCGCGCAGCTGGGCCAAGGTCAGGGTGCCGGGCTTGAGGGTCAGGTCGGTCACTTCGCTACTCCAATTCTGTCAGGGGCCCGCAGGCCCCTCTTATTGTTCAGTATCACTCAAGGCGCAGCGTTCAGCCCGTGATCATTGGCAGGTCGAGGCCCTGCTCCCTGGCGCAGTCGATGGCGATGTCGTAACCGGCATCGGCGTGGCGCATCACGCCAGTCCCCGGGTCGTTGGTCAGCACGCGGGCGATACGCTCGGCGGCTTCATCGGTACCGTCGCAGACGATGACCATGCCCGAGTGCTGGGAGAAGCCCATGCCCACGCCACCGCCGTGGTGCAGCGAAACCCAGGTGGCACCGCCTGCGGTGTTGAGCAGGGCGTTGAGCAGCGGCCAGTCGGAGACGGCGTCGGAGCCGTCGCGCATGGCTTCGGTTTCACGGTTCGGGCTGGACACCGAGCCGGAGTCCAGGTGGTCACGGCCGATCACCACCGGCGCCGACAGCTCGCCACTGCGGACCATTTCGTTGAAGGCCAGGCCGAGCTTGGCGCGCAGGCCCAAGCCAACCCAGCAGATACGAGCCGGCAGGCCCTGGAAGCTGATGCGCTCGCGGGCCATGTCCAGCCAGCGGTGCAGGTGGGCGTCGTCCGGGATCAGTTCCTTGACCTTGGCGTCGGTCTTGTAGATGTCTTCGGCCTCGCCGGACAGCGCCGCCCAGCGGAACGGGCCGATGCCGCGGCAGAACAGCGGGCGGATGTAGGCCGGGACGAAACCTGGGAAATCGAAAGCGTTGGTCACGCCCTCTTCCTTGGCCATCTGGCGGATGTTGTTGCCGTAGTCGAAGGTCGGAACGCCCTGCTTCTGGAAATCGAGCATGGCCTGTACATGCACGGCCATCGACTGTTTGGCGGCCTTGACCACAGCAGCCGGCTCGGACTGCGCGCGGTCGCGGTACTGGTCCCAGGTCCAGCCGGCCGGCAGGTAACCGTTCAGTGGGTCGTGGGCGCTGGTCTGGTCGGTGACCATGTCGGGGCGCACGCCACGTTTGACCAGCTCCGGGAGGATTTCGGCGGCATTGCCGTGCAGGGCGATGGAAATCGCCTTGCCTTCGGCGGTGTACCTGGCGATGCGGGCCAGGGCGTCGTCGAGGTCA
The DNA here is from genome assembly GCF_044748405.1 of Pseudomonas sp. NPDC089996. Lineage (NCBI taxonomy): Bacteria > Pseudomonadati > Pseudomonadota > Gammaproteobacteria > Pseudomonadales > Pseudomonadaceae > Pseudomonas > Pseudomonas sp. NPDC089996. The sequence continues at coordinate 293,428 of NZ_JBIVGA010000004.1, forward strand.
GTGGCCTGTTCGTCGACGTAGCGGGTTTCCAGGCGGAAGTCGATGCGGCTCTGCTGGCATTCGATGTTCAGCGAGCAGGCACCGGCCAGGGTCGCGGCCAGTGGCTGGGCGCCGCCCATGCCGCCAAGGCCTGCGGTCAGTACCCATTTGCCTTTCAGGCTGCCGCCGTAGTGCTGGCGGCCGGCTTCGACGAAGGTTTCGTAGGTGCCCTGGACGATGCCCTGGCTACCGATGTAGATCCAGCTGCCGGCGGTCATCTGGCCGTACATGGCCAGGCCCTTGGCGTCCAGTTCGTTGAAGTGTTCCCAGCTGGCCCAGTGAGGTACCAGGTTGGAGTTGGCGATCAGCACGCGCGGGGCGTTGCTGTGGGTCTTGAACACGCCGACCGGCTTGCCCGACTGCACCAGCAGGGTTTCGTCGTCTTCCAGGCGGGTCAGGGTCTCGACGATCTTGTCATAGCAGGCCCAGTTGCGTGCGGCGCGGCCGATGCCGCCATACACCACCAGCTCTTTCGGGTTTTCCGCGACCTGCGGGTCGAGGTTGTTCATCAGCATGCGCAGTGGCGCTTCGGTCAGCCAGCTCTTGGCGGTCAGCTTGTTGCCACGTGGGGCACGGATTTCAACGTCACGGTATTTGTTGTTGTCGGTCACGGGAAGGTCCTCGGCGGTTGTCCGCGGGCAGGTGTGTCGTGGTCAATAGATAAACACACCTTTACTTGTATGTACAAGCATGGACAACCAAAAATATCGCACCATTCCTCTGAATTCACGAATGCAATGGGGCCGCTGCGCAGCCCTTTCGCGACACAAGGCCGCTCCTACAGGGATATGCGTTCCCCTGTAGGAGCGGCCTTGTGTCGCGAAAGGGCTGCGAAGCGGCCCCAGCTATCTCAATTTGAAATGAGTTCGATCAGGCAGAACCGTCCTTGAACCTCCATCCCCAGCAACCTTTCGTTTCCCTCTAGCCGCAGGCAGTCGTACAGGCCCAGCGAAAGCGTTTCCCCAGCCATCACCACCTCAACCTGACTGCTCGCAGCAAACAGCAACACCGTCGAAGCCGAGCTGTACAACCGGCTGGTCCCGTCGAACCATTGCAACCGTGCCCGATAGCGCTGCGGCGCATAGATCAGGTTGAAGTCGCGAATCGCCCCACCGAGCAAATTACAGCTGACCTGGCTCTCGCCACTGAAGGCGAAGGCATCAAACGGCAGCAGCGGTCGGCTGGCCTGGTCGTCGACCAGCAAGCGCATGCCGTCACCTTGCAGCACGGTGATGATCCGCTGGTAGCCGGCGAACACGGAAAACCCGCCCGACTCCTCGATATCGGCGATCGACAGGCGCCAGCCGAAACCCTCCAGCCCCTCGCCGTTGTCACGGGTGATCTCTTCGGTGAAACCGCCACCGTTCTTCCAGGGCATGCGCGGGTAATCCTGCGCACGCAGCAACTGCAACTGGGTCATTTGCCAAATCGTCCTTCAAGGCGGTGACGGGAACCGGGGTGGATCAGCCGCGCCGCAGTCACTGGCTGGCGCCCGGACCAGGTACGGCGGCGAATCAGCAGGCAAGGTTCGCCGCGCTCGATCTGCAGCAAGCGACACTCTTCGGGCTCGGCGAGAATCGCCTCGACCACGTGCTCGCCCTCGGTCAGCGGCGCGACCTGAGACAGATAGGCGTAGGGCGTCTGCCGGGTGAAATCCTGCTTGAGGTAGTCGGGGGCAATGGCTGCGTTGACGTAACGGTCCTCGATCTGAACCGGCACGCCGTTTTCCAAATGCACGATCAGCGAGTGGAACACCCGCTGCCCTTCACGCATGTCCAGGGCCAGGGCGCGCTCGGAGCCGGCGGCCTCCTCGGCCAGTTTGATCACCTGGCAGCTATGCTGGTGGCCACGGCCGGCGATCTCGTCGGCGATGTTGTTGACCTCGAACAACGCCGAGCGGGTCTTGGGCTCGGCGACGAATGTGCCCACGCCTTGCATCCGTACCAGCAGCCCTTCAGCGGTAAGCTCACGCAAGGCGCGGTTGATGGTCATGCGGCTGAAGCCCAGCTCGCTGACCAGTTCGCTCTCCGAGGGCACCCGGTGGTGCGGTGGCCAGCTGCCGTTTTCGATCTGCTGGATGATCATCTGCTTGACCCGCGCATACAGCGGCGCCGGGCCCTCGCCCATCTGGGCAACCAGCGCGGAGACAGGAGGTGTCGGCACGGCGTTGAGTCCTTAGGCAATGGAATGAACGGTAGCTTGCCGCAGTTTACCCGGCAGGCAAACGCCTGTATATGTATATACAAGTTAAATAACAACAGGATTTTTGCCGATGTCCGCCTATTTCGCCGAACGCGCCCTGCTGCCTGGTGGCTGGGCCAGTAAGGTCCGCTTCGAAGTGTCCAGTGACGGCTTGCTCAGCCGGATCGAAGCCGACGCTTCGGCCGACGGCGCCGAGCGCCTGGCCGGGCCGTTGCTGCCAGGCATGCCCAACCTGCACTCGCATGCGTTCCAGCGGGCGATGGCGGGGCTGGCGGAAGTCGCGGGCAACCCCAACGACAGCTTCTGGACCTGGCGCGAACTGATGTATCGGCTGGTCGGCAAGATCACCCCGGAGCAGCTGCAGGTGATTGCCCGCCAGCTGTATATCGAGATGCTCAAGGCCGGTTACACCTCGGTGGCCGAGTTTCACTACGTGCACCATGACCCGGCGGGCAGGGCCTACGCCGACCCGGCTGAGCTGTCCCGACGCATCAGTGCGGCGGCGGCCGCCAGCGGTATTGGCCTGACCTTGCTGCCGGTGCTGTACAGCCACGCCGGCTTCGGCGGCCAAGCCCCCAACGAAGGGCAGCGGCGCTTCATCAATTCCACCGAACAGTACCTGCAGTTGCAGGCACAACTGGCGCCAGTGCTGGCGGCGCAACCCGCGCAACAGCTGGGCTTGTGCTTCCACTCGCTGCGTGCGGTCACTCCCGGGCAGATCGCCGAGGTACTGGCTGCCGGCAATCAGCAATGCCCGATTCATATCCACATCGCCGAACAGCAGAAGGAAGTCGATGACTGCCTGGCCTGGAGCGGGCTGCGGCCACTGCAGTGGCTGTATGAGCATGTCGATGTGGACCGGCGCTGGTGCCTGGTGCACGCCACCCATGCCGAAGCCGACGAAGTCACGGCCATGGCACGCAGTGGTGCAGTGGCCGGGCTGTGCCTGACCACCGAGGCCAATCTTGGCGACGGCATTTTCCCGGCAGTGGACTTCCTCGCCCAGGGCGGGCGCATGGGGATTGGTTCGGACAGCCACGTGTCGCTGAGCGTGGTCGAGGAGCTGCGTTGGCTGGAGTATGGCCAGCGCCTGCGGGATCAGCGGCGCAACCGGCTGTACCGCAATGATCAACCGATGGTCGGGCGCACGCTCTACGATGCGGCACTGGTCGGCGGGGCACAGGCACTGGGGCAGCCGATTGGCGAGCTGGCGGTGGGCAAACGGGCCGACTGGTTGGTGCTGGATGGGCAGGACCCGTATCTCGCCATGGCCGAGGGGGATGGGATTCTCAACCGCTGGCTGTTCGCTGGCGGCGACCGTCAGGTGCGGGAGGTGATGGTCAATGGGCAGTGGGTGGTGCGTCAGGGGCGCCATGCGCTGGAAGAGGAAAGCGGGCGGGCGTTTGCCGAGGTACTGCGGCAACTGCTGGGCTGAGCCAATTGGGCTGCTCTGCAGCCCTTCGCGGGCATGCCCGCTCCCACAGGGGGTATGCGCACTCCAGTGGGAGCGGGCATGCCCGCGAAGGGCCGCAGAGCGGCCCCAGCGCATTCAATGCATCTGCACGATCTGCTTGTCGGGTGTACGCCAGATCAGCCGGCTGGTGTCATACCCCTGCTGACGGGCCTTGGACATCAGGCTCTCGCGCTCCCACACCGGCAGCGACGGCGTGCGCGACAGAATCCACAGGTACTTGCGGTCCGGGCTGCCGACGATCGCCGTGCGATAGTGGTCGTCCACGTACAGGATCCAGTATTCGCCCTTGGCCACGCCCGGCACCAGGCGGGTGAACCAGTTGTCGAACTCGACCCACAGCCGGTCGGTATGCCCCGGCTCCTGGATGTTGGCGTGCCCCTCGGCGCGCAGCCATTCATCCCCTATTGTGCGGCAGCGGTTGAGCACGCCGTATGAGCCATCGGGCTTGAGGTTGTAGTGCGCTTCGGACTGCGCGCAATCGGCCTGGTACTTCATCGGCAGGCGCGCCAGCTCGTACCACTTGCCCTGATAGCGCTTGAGGTCGACATTCCCGGCGGTCTTTGGCGCCAGCGGGTCGTTGGCGGAGGTGGCGCAGCCACCCAGCAGCATCACCAGGCACAACCCCAGCAGCAGATGCAGACGCCTCATTTGAGACCCTGCCCGGAATACATCAGCACCTTGTCGGCCGCGTACTGCACGCTGATGAAGCTTTTCTCGTCCCCCCAGGTGCAGCTGCTCATGCCCAGCGCGCCGGAGCACTCGGTGGGCGTGCCAAGCAGTTGCTCGACCTCGGCCTTGTTCATGCCCGCCTTGAGCCTGGAATAGTTTTCCTGATTGATCTTGCTGCACGCAGTCAGGACGACGCACAAGGACAACAGGGCGAGGGAACGCAACGACATGAAGGGACACTCCTGGAAAATAGACACAGGCGAGTGGCCTGCAGTGACCTTCGACGGGAAAATCCCTCCCTGGTTCCCTGGCACCCCCCCTTTCGTTGCACGCCGTTGGTCGGCTGGCGCTGCGCAAACAATTAATGTTTTGGCGCGCCGCGACGACACAGCGAGCACGCTGTGGCGAATTGCCACAGCACCCTCCTACGCCTTGCCTTGTGCAGACCCGAAAAATGACCAAGAACCTCAAGTTCAGCCACAAGATCCTGCTGGCCGCCGCCCTGGTGGTGGCCGTTGCCTTTACCTGTTTCGTGCTGTTCAACGACTACCGACAACGCCAGTCCCTGCGCAGCGACACGCAGACCAACCTGCAGGACCTGGGCAGCCTCACCGCCGGCAACATCCGCAACTGGCTCGACAGCCGTATCCAGCTGCTCGACTCGCTGGCCCAGCAAGTCGCCGTCGATGGGCCAGGCAAAGCCAGCCTGGACCGTAGCCTGGCCCTGCCGGTGTACGGCAGGAACTTCCAGCTCACCTACTTCGGCGGCCAGGACGGCAGCATGCAGTCGGTCCCCGTGGGCAACCGCGCCGCCGACTACGACCCTCGGGTACGTGGCTGGTACAAGGCGGCCAGCGCCAGCGGCCAGACCATCGTTACCGAACCCTATATCTCGGCCTCTGCCGGCAAGCTGGTGATCACCCTCGCCACGCCAGTGCAGCAAGGGGGCCGGCTGATCGGCGTGAGTGGCGTCGACACCGACCTGCAGACCATCAGCAATCTGATCAATGCCCTGAACTTCGATGGCCAGGGCCATGCCTTCATCGTCAACGGCGAAGGCAAGATCCTCATCCACCCGAACGCCGACCTTGCCCTGAAAACCCTGGGCGACGTCTACCCACAAGATACCCCTCGCGTCGGCAACGGCCTGAAGGAAGTCGAAGTCGACGGCCGCAAGCAGTTCATCAACTTCACCCACGTCGACGGCGTGCCGTCGGCGGACTGGTATGTGGCGCTGGTGCTCGACCAGGATGCGGCGTTCGCCATGCTCGGTGAACTGCGCACCTCCGCCATCGTCGCCACCTTGATCGCGGTGGTGGTGATCATCGCCCTGCTCGGCCTGTTGATCCGCGTGCTGATGGCGCCGCTGCACCTGATGGGCCGCGCCATGCATGATATCGCCGAAGGCGAAGGCGACCTGACCCGCCGCCTGAGCATCCACGCCCAGGATGAATTCGGCAGCCTTGGTCAGTCGTTCAACCGCTTCGTCGAGCGTATTCACGAGTCGATCCGCGAGGTGGCCTCGGCCACTGGCCAGGTCAACGCCGTGGCCGCACAGGTGGTGAACGCCTCGAATGCCTCGATCCACAACGCCGACCAGCAGTCCAGCCGCACCAGCAGCGTGGCGGCAGCCATCAATCAGCTTGGCGCTGCCGCCCAGGAAATTGCCCAGAACGCTGCACTGGCCTCGCAGCACTCCAGCGAAGCTCGCGGCCTGGCCGAAGATGGCCAGCAGGTGGTCGGGCGCACCATCGATGTGATGAACCAGCTTTCGGCGCGGATCAGCGACTCCTGCGGCAACATCGAGACGCTCAATGCCCACACCGCCAACATTGGCCAGATCCTTGATGTGATCAGCGGTATTTCCCAGCAGACCAACCTGCTAGCGCTCAATGCCGCCATCGAAGCGGCCCGCGCCGGCGAGGCCGGGCGTGGCTTTGCCGTGGTGGCCGACGAGGTGCGCAACCTGGCGCACCGCACTCAGGAATCGGCACAGCAGGTGCAGCGCCTGATCGAGGAGCTGCAGGCCGGCGCGCAAGTGGCGGTCAGCACCATGAACCAGAGCCGCCAGCACAGCGACCACAGCGTGGGGATTGCCAACCAGGCCGGTGAACGCCTGGGCAGCGTGACCCAGCGAATTGGCGAAATCGATGGCATGAACCAGTCGGTAGCCACCGCCACTGAAGAGCAGACGGCCGTGGTCGAGTCGATCAATGTCGACATTACCGAGATCAACACGTTGAATCAGGAAGGGGTGCAGAACCTGCAGAGCACCTTGCGTGCCTGCACCGACCTTGAGCATCAGGTCGAGCGGTTGAAACACCTGGTGGGCAGCTTCCGGATCTGAGACCGCTGGGGCCGCTTTGCGGCCCTTTCGCGACACAAGGCCGCTCCTACAGGAATACGGGATCTCCTGTAGGAGCGGCCTTGTGTCGCGAAAGGGCTGCGAAGCAGCCCCAAGGATCTAGAACCGAGACCCAGGCTCCAGCAAAAAGTCCATCTCTTCGCTGGTACTCGGCCGCCCCAGCACCAGGTTGCGGTGCGGGAAGCGGCCAAACCGGGCGATCACCCGCTGGTGCTTCTCGGCATAGTCGAGGAAGCCTTCGAACAAGCGCCGGTTATCCTCCGGCTGCTCTTCCAGCAGCACCTGGTAACGCTCGACGCACAGGTTCTGCCAGTCCAGCACCTCGGCATGCTCCAGCACCAGCAGCACGAACACCCGCTGCATCGGCAGCAACTGGTAGTCCCAGTGCTTCTGCAGGCCCTGCATGGCCACCACCTGGGCGCGCCGGTCGCCTTCGAAGGCGCGCGGCGTGTCGCGGTAGAGCATGCGCGGCAGCTGGTCCAGCAGGATCAGCAAGCCGAGCCAGCCCTGCGGGCTCTGCTGCCACTCGTCGAGCCCACCCGCCAGGGCGTGCTCGACCAGGTCGCCAAACAGCGCCTGGGCTTCGGCATCGTGATGCTTGCCGAACCACAGCGTGCTCTTCTCGTCAGCCACGGCCTGGGGACTGGTGCCCCAACCGAACCACCATTCCAGCAACGGCTGCCAAGGTGCGAGCATGACTTACTCCTTGTGGTAGGCGGTGACGCGCTCGACCTCTTCCTTCGAGCCGAGGATCACCGACACGCGCTGGTGCAGGCTTTCCGGCTTGATGTCGAGGATGCGATCGTAACCGTTGGTAGAGGCGCCACCCGCCTGTTCGATGATGAACGACATCGGGTTGGCTTCGTACATCAGGCGCAGCTTGCCCGGCTTGCTCGGCTCGCGGGCATCGCGCGGGTACATGAACAGACCGCCACGGGTCAGGATGCGGTGCACGTCGGCCACCATCGAGGCGATCCAGCGCATGTTGTAGTTCTTCTTCAGCGGGCCGGTCTCGCCTGCCAGCAGTTCGCCCACGTAGCGCTGTACCGGGGCCTCCCAGTGACGCTGGTTGGACATGTTGATGGCGAACTCGGCAGTGGTTTCCGGCACGCGGATGTTCTCGTGGGTCAGGACGAAGCTGCCCAGTTCACGGTCCAGGGTGAAGCCCTTGACGCCGTTGCCCAGGGTCAGGATCAGCATGGTCTGCGGGCCATAGATGGCGTAACCGGCGGCGACCTGCTCGGTGCCTGGCTGCAGGAAGGCGTTCTCGTTCAGGGTTTCGTTCTGGCTCAGGTATTCGTTAGGGCAACGCAGTACCGAGAAGATGGTGCCGACCGACACGTTGACGTCGATGTTGGACGAGCCGTCCAGCGGGTCGAAGACCAGCAGGTAGGCGCCTTTCGGGTACTTGCCCGGGATCTGGTAGGCGTTGTCCATTTCCTCGGACGCCATGCCGGCCAGGTGGCCGCCCCACTCGTTGGCTTCGAGCAGGATATCGTTGGAGATCACGTCCAGTTTCTTCTGGACTTCGCCCTGCACGTTTTCAGTGCCCATGCTGCCCAGGACCCCGCCGAGGGCACCCTTGGACACGTGATGGCTGATTTCCTTGCACGCACGCGCCACCACTTCGATCAGGAAGCGCAGATCGGCAGGGGTATTGTTGCTGCGGGTCTGCTCAATCAGATAGCGACTCAGGGTAACGCGGGACATGTATGGCTCCGAAAGGATAGGGGGAGAAAACCCCCGCAGTTTACAGGGAGAGTTGCGGCCTAGCGAGCAAAGAGACTCGACTTCCGTCCCTGAGTTCAGCAAGCACCCGGCCAGTGGTCGGCTGCCCGGTCTTTGTAGGAGCGGCCTTGTGTCGCGAAAGGGCCGCAAAGCGGCCCCGGCAATCTTTGCGGCCAGGCTGAGAGCATGGGGCTGCTATGCAGCCCTTTCGCGACACAAGGCCGCTCCTACAGGACAGCGCGCATTTTCTCAGTCAAGCGCCTTCCAGATCTCGGTGGCATATTCGCGAATGGTCCGGTCAGAGGAGAACCAGCCCATCCGCGCCGTGTTCAGCACCGCCATGCGCCACCATTCCTGTGGCGTGTGCCACAGTTCCTCGACGCGCCGCTGGGCATCCCAGTAGGCGTCGAAGTCGGCACACACCAGGAAGCGGTCATGGGCCACCAGCCCATCGATCAACCCCGTATAACGCGACGGATCGTCCGGCGAGAAGACGCCGCTGCGGATCGCCTGCAGCACGTCGTTCAACCGGCTGGAGGCGGCAATCGCCGCATTAGCGCCAAAATCCCCTTCCTTGCGCCGGGCCTCGACCTGCTGGGCGGTCAGGCCGAAGATGAACATGTTGTCCGCCCCGACCTGCTCGCACATCTCGACGTTGGCGCCATCCAGCGTGCCGATGGTCAGCGCGCCGTTGAGGCCGAACTTCATGTTGCTGGTCCCGGACGCCTCGTAGCCTGCCGTGGAAATCTGCTCGGAAAGGTCCGCCGCTGGGATGATGCTCTCGGCCAGGCTGACGTTATAGTTGGGAAGGAACACCACCTTGAGCAGGCCGCGCACGGTCGGGTCGTTGTTGACCACCCGGGCGATATCGTTGGCCAGCTTGATGATCAGCTTGGCCTGGTGATAACTGGCTGCTGCCTTGCCGGCGAAGATCTTCACCCGTGGTGCCCAGTGGGTGCCAGGGTCGTTACGAATGGCCTGATAAAGCGCCACGGTGTGCAGCAGGTTGAGCAGCTGGCGCTTGTACTCGTGGATGCGCTTGACCTGCACATCGAACAACGCCTCGGGGTTGACCGTCACGCCTACGCGGTCCTGGATGATGCTGGCCAAGGCGCGCTTGCTGTGCAGGCGCTGCGCGGCGAATTGCTTGCGGAAGCTACCCTTCTCGGCAAAGGGTACCAGGCTGGCCAGGCGCCCCTCAGGGTCATCCAGCAATTCAGGCCCCAGCGCCTCGACCAGCATCGCCGTCAGTTGCGGATTGGACTGGTACAGCCAGCGGCGGAACGTGATGCCGTTGGTCTTGTTGTTGATCCGCTGCGGGTACAGCTTGTGCAGCTCGGCGAACACCGTGTTTTTCATCAGCTTGCTGTGCAGCGCCGATACGCCGTTGACGCTGTGCGAGCCCAGGAACGCCAGGTTGCCCATGCGCACGCGGCGGCCGTTGTCCTCCTCGATCAACGACACCGCACGCAGCACGTCGAAGTCGTGCAGGCCTTTGGCGCGCAGGCTGTCGATATGGTAGGCATTGATCAGGTAGATGATTTGCATGTGCCGCGGCAGCATGCGCTCCATCAACGCCACGGGCCAGGTTTCCAGGGCTTCGGGCAAAAGTGTGTGGTTGGTGTATGCCAGGGTGCCGACCGTCAGCTCCCAGGCCTTGTCCCAAGGGATTTCATGCTGATCGACCAACAAGCGCATCAGCTCGGCCACGGCAATCGACGGGTGCGTGTCGTTGAGTTGAATAGCCGCTGCGTCGGGCAGATTGAGCAAGTCCTTGTGCATGTTCAGGTGACGCCGCAGCAAGTCCTGCAGCGAAGCGGAAACGAAGAAATATTCCTGACGCAGGCGCAGCTCCTGGCCTGCCTCGGTGCTGTCGGCTGGGTACAACACGCGCGAGATGCTTTCGGCGCGGGCCACTTCAGCCACCGCGCCCAAGTGGTCACCGGCGTTGAAGCGCTCCAGGTGCAATTCCTCCAATGCCCGTGCCCGCCACAGGCGCAGGGTGTTGACACTGGCGCCGCGCCAGCCGGCCACAGGCGTGTCGTAAGCGACCGCCCGCACTGTCTCGCCCGGCGACCAGACCTGGCGCTGCAGGCCTTCTGCATTGACCAGCGTTTCGACACTGCCGCCAAAACTGATCGGGTAGATCACTTCAGCACGCTCGAACTCCCACGGGTTGCCGAAATCCAGCCAGTTTTCGGTCTGCTCCTGCTGCCAGCCATCGACCACGGCCTGACGGAACAGCCCGTGCTCATAACGGATGCCGTAACCGTGGGCGGCGATGCCCAAGGTCGACATGCTCTCCATGAAGCACGCCGCCAGGCGCCCCAGGCCACCATTGCCCAACGCCGCGTCAGGCTCCAGCAGGCGGATGCGCTCCAGGTCCACGTCCAGGCCCTCGAGGGCATCGCGGGCGATATCCAGCAGGCCGAGATTGCTCAAGCTGTCGTAGAGCAGACGGCCGATGAGAAATTCCAGGGAAAGGTAATAGACCCGCTTCTGGCTGCGCCGGTAAGCCCGACGGGTATGGTCCATCCAGTGTTCGACCATGTGATCGCGGGCAGCCAGGGCGATGGCTTCGAACCAGTCATGGTCGAAGGCATGCTCAGGGTCCTTGCCGACCGCGTAGGTCAGCTTGTTAAGTACAGCAGCACGAAAATCCGCGACTTCGGCGTCACGTGCTTCAGGTTCCTGGGACATGCGGCATCCTCGGGCAAGTTGACGAAAGCGGAGGGAGACTGTTGAGCCTAGACGCTTCGACCAAGCGCGTCAGGCAGTGTTCGCGGTTTTCATGAAGCTTTGCGCATTCGGTCAAAAGGTTGTTCATAAATTGAACAATTCCGGTATGATCGCGCGCCCCAAGACCGTGATTCACCCCCATAACGATGAAAACGACCCTGATCGCCGCCGCCGAAGTCGACCGCCTGGAGACTTGGCAGCGCTATGCCAGCCACATGTGCCATGGCTGCCATTCGACCTGTTGCACCCTGCCGGTGGAGGTGAAGATCAAGGATCTGATCCGCATCGGCGTGGTCGACGAGTTCGAGAAAGACGAACCGCCGAAGAACGTGGCCAAGCGCCTGCAGAAGGAAGGCATCATCGAGCGCTTCAACCAGAAGTCGGGGATCTTCACCCTGACCCGGATGAGCAACGATGACTGCATGTACCTGGATCGCAAGAGCCGGCTGTGCACCATTTATGACAAGCGGCCGGATACCTGCCGTAATCACCCCAAGGTCGGGCCGCGGCCGGGGTATTGTGCTTACAAGCCGAAGGTGGTTGGGCGTTGACGGTCCCGCCAGGACTCAATAGACTTTCACCTGTCTCGATGTACACGGAGCTTCCGTCAGGAAGTGTCTAGACGCCGCCACTTGGTTCCGGCCGTGCCGGTTGATGGGATTTGTCCCTAAGGGCATCCGCGATACGACCCCCTTCATTGGGGGGTTCGTATTCTTACAGAGTGCTATCGCTTTACAGGCCGTCGAATCGGCTCATTTCTCAGCTTCTTCAGCATCAGCAACCAGCCTTTGATCTTCTCGTGCCGCTTCAGCGCCGTAGGCTGATTCGAATGATGGCCAGGATCACGCACATAGGCGCTTTCCACATAGAGTTTCAGGCTACGGGGCGAGTCTCGACGCAAGTTGAAATACACCTCGTATCGGCTGCATTCCGGATACCCGAACTGATTACCCTCGATGGTCAACCAGTTGCCATGCCCACTAAATAGGCACTGCCGTTCAGGCAGCGAGGCAATAATCAATGGCAACTGAACTGACAATTTGTGGCGGCCAGGGCAGAAGGCACGGCGAATGCCCCGATGATCGATCAGCAAGTGATCGTGCCCCAAATGATCGAAGTCCAGTTCAGTACTTTGCTTGGGGCCATAGCTGACACAGTGGCTTGAGTACTCAACCGCCAGCACTACTTCCCCCACCCCCTGATCGGAAAGGCCCGGGATCTTCAACTGATGAGAGATTGGGCGCAAATGGAGCAGACTCCACGTGCTGCCTGCGACCTCAATCTGGCCACGAGCCAAGTGCTCCTTCCACCCCTTGCCCTTCATTTTCTGCCTCAATCAATTGCCATCCGGCAGCGTACTGAGGCCATCGGCCATTGCCAAAAAAGCTTGGTAACTAATTGAGTACAAAGAAATATGCTGTAACCGACACTGAAAATATCGGTCTTCTAGACTGCCCAAAATCTGAGCTGTACACCTTCCAGCCAAGGCAACTGAAAGCTGTTCATCTATGCACCAAGAAACTTTCCCACTTTTGATGCAGATAATTCCTACAAGTATTGGCTGGCGACATCAGTTCTCGCGAAATACCCTACAAGCCCTGTCGACTCGCGTCTGATTGTCACTGGAAAGCTGTCTCTCTAGGCTTTTCCAGGTCGCTGAACGGTTCAGCGATCGGGTGTGGAAAACCGGCAATGCATGAGAACTGCGACTGTCGATATGGCGGTTGTACGCAGAAGGCCGCAAGGCCTGCCGGGGTTCTCATGCCTGGTTTTCCACTCCGTGTATAACCGCCACCCTTTCGTGTGGAAACGAGCGGGTGCGGTAAATGACATGAGAGCGAGCGAAAACAACCCGACCACCCCCGGCAAAACCTGCTTCTACCAGGGCGAAGAACACAAACAACCCTTGTTCCAGATCTGCGCAGGCATCCCCTGCCAGGACGCCCGCGATCAAGCCTCCGAACTGCTGGGCTGCGTGCGCGACCTGACCCTGACCGCCGTGACAACGACCCACAACTGATCTGGGCTGCCCACTACCTCAGTGCCTTGGCCAAGGCCCTGCTGGACGACGCCGAGCTGGCACGACCCGCTAAGCATTCCCCCAGACAAACAAAAACGCCCCCAGCCTTTCGACCGGGGGCGTTTTCATTGAGCCAGAACCAACTTAGCTGTTCTTGGCTTTCTTGGCAGCGCGGGTACGCTCGCTTTCGTCCAGGATCTTCTTGCGAAGACGGATGGACTTAGGCGTTACTTCGCACAGCTCGTCTTCCTGGATGTATTCCAGAGCCTGCTCCAGGGTGAAGCGAACAGGTGGAACCAGGGCGATGACTTCGTCTTTGCCCGAAGCACGCATGTTGTCGAGCTTCTTGCCCTTGGTAGGGTTGACGCCCAGGTCGTTGTCGCGGCTGTTCTGGCCGACGATCTGACCGTTGTAGATCTCCTGACCGTGCTCGACGAACAGCTTGCCGCGCGCCTGCAGGGTTTCCAGCGAGTAGGTCAGTGCCTTGCCGGTTTCGACTGAAACCAGAACGCCGTTCTGACGGCTGGACATCTGGCCGGACTTCACGGTGTCGTAACGATCGAAGATCGAAGTCAGGATGCCTGCACCGTTGGTCAGGGTCAGGAACTGGTTACGGAAACCGATCAGACCACGTGCCGGGATGTTGTATTCCAGGCGCACACGGCCCTTGCCATCCGGAACCATGTTGGTCAGGTCGCCTTTACGCAGACCCATCTCTTCCATGACCTTGCCCTGGGATTCTTCAGGGATGTCGATGGTGACGTTTTCGAACGGTTCCTGCTTCACGCCGTTGACTTCACGGATGATCACTTCAGGACGGCCCAGGGCCAGCTCGAAGCCTTCGCGACGCATGGTTTCGATCAGTACCGACAGGTGCAGCTCGCCACGGCCCGAGACCTTGAACTTGTCTGGAGAGTCGGTTTCTTCAACGCGCAGGGCAACGTTGTACAGCAGCTCTTTGTCCAGACGGTCTTTGATGTTACGGCTGGTGACGAACTTGCCTTCCTTGCCGCAGAACGGCGAGTCGTTGACCTGGAAGGTCATCGAAACGGTTGGCTCGTCAACGGTCAGCGGCTTCATCGCCTCAACGGCAGTCGGGTCGCACAGGGTGTCGGAGATGAACAGCTCGTCGAAACCGCTGATGCAGACGATGTCGCCAGCCTGGGCTTCTTCGACGTCGACGCGGTGCAGGCCGTGGTGGCCCATCAGCTTGAGGATACGGCCGTTACGCTTCTTGCCATCAGCATCGATGGCAACAACCGGGGTGTTCTGCTTGATGCGACCACGGGCGATACGGCCAACGCCGATAACACCGAGGAAGCTGTTGTAGTCCAGTGCGGAGATCTGCATCTGGAACGGGCCGTCACGGTCGACAGCTGGCGCTGGAACGTGGTCGATCACAGCCTGGTACAGGGCAGTCATGTCTTCGCCCATGGCGGTGTGGTCCAGACCGGCGATGCCGTTCAGGGCCGAGGCGTAGACAACCTGGAAGTCCAGCTGCTCGTCGGTGGCGCCGAGGTTGTCGAACAGGTCGAAGATCTGGTCCAGCACCCAGTCAGGACGCGCGCCCGGGCGGTCGACCTTGTTGATCACGACGATCGGCTTCAGGCCGGCTTCGAAGGCCTTCTTGGTTACGAAGCGGGTTTGCGGCATCGGGCCGTCTTGCGCGTCGACCAGCAGCAGCACGGAGTCGACCATCGACATTACACGCTCTACCTCGCCACCGAAGTCGGCGTGGCCGGGGGTGTCGACGATGTTGATGTGGTAGCCGTTCCAGTTGATGGCGGTGTTCTTCGCCAGAATGGTAATACCGCGCTCTTTTTCCTGGTCGTTGGAGTCCATGACGCGCTCGTCGTTGAGCTCGTTACGCTCCAGAGTGCCGGACTGACGCAGGAGTTTGTCGACCAGGGTGGTTTTACCATGGTCAACGTGGGCGATGATGGCGATGTTACGCAGATTTTCGATCACAACTGTATCTCGATCAGAGGATTCGGTTGCCACCTAGTGTAGGTGGCGAATATGTACGCTTTTAGGCTCAGCGGGCCCGATGGTCGGGAGGGCGATGGCGGATGCTGCCGCCATACAGCCCTGGCGTCTTATGCCGGACGATAAACACGCACATTGGCATGTCCCTCACTGAGCAGGTGGTGTGCGTGCAAACGGCTCATCACACCTTTGTCGCAATACAGCAAGTACTGGCGCGTAGGGTCCAGGTGCTTGAACTTGCTGTTGATGGCGTAGAACGGCATGGCCTGGACTTCGATACCTTCCAGCGCCAGCGGTTCGTCTTCCTGGGCATCTGGGTGACGAATGTCGATGACGATCTGGCCTGGCAGCGCCTCGGCCACTTCCTCGATTTCGATGTCCTTGCCCAGCTCGTCGATCACGTGGTCGATGGAGATGAACTTGGCGCGTTCCAGAGCACGTTCGAGCACGGCCATGTCGAACTGCTTTTCTTCATGCTCCATGCGGTGACGCTTGGCATGGGTGGTCGGGTTCACCGAGATCACGCCGCAATATTCGGGCATGTGCTTGGCGAAGTCGGCAGTGCCGATTTCGGTGGCCTGGTCGATGATGTCCTGCTTGTGGCTGGCCAGCAAAGGGCGCAGCACCAGCTTGTCGGTGGCCGAGTCGATGATCGACAGGTTCGGCAGGGTCTGGCTGGAGACCTGGGAGATCGCCTCGCCGGTGACCAGCGCGTCGATCTGCAGGCGCTCGGCCATGTGCGCGGCACCGCGCAGCATCATGCGCTTGAGGGTCACGCCCATGTAGCTGTTGTCGACCTTGTTGAGGATCTCGCCAACCACTTCTTCGAACGGCACGCTGATGAACAGCACACGCTGGCTGCTGCCGTACTTTTTCCACAGGTAGTGGGCGACTTCCATCACGCCCAGCTCGTGGGCACGGCCGCCGAGATTGAAGAAGCAGAAGTGGGTCATCAGGCCGCGACGCATCATCTGGTAGGCCGCCACAGTGGAGTCGAACCCACCGGACATCAGCACCAGGGTCTGCTCCAGGGCACCCAGCGGGTAGCCGCCAATGCCGTTGTGCTGGTTGTGGATCACGTACAGGCGCTGGTCACGGATCTCCATTCGCACCACGACTTCGGGCGTCTTCAGGTCGATGCCGGCGGCGCCGCACTGCTGGCGCAGCTGGCTGCCGACGTAGCGGTCGACGTCCATCGAGGTGAAGTCGTGATGGCCGCCGCGCTTGCAGCGCACGGAGAAGCGCTTGCCGGCCAGCAGGTGGCCGAAGTGCTGCTTGCACTTGGCGACGATGTCGTCGAAGTCGCCCAGCGGGTATTCCTCGACCTGCAGGAAGTGGGTGATCCCCGGGGTGCAGGTGAGGCGCTCGATCATCTCGCGCTGGACCTTCTCGTCCTCGACGCGGGTGACCACCTCGAGATTGTCCCAGACACCATCGACCGCGAGCTCTGGATCGAGATCCTTGAGCACGTTGCGGATGTTCTTGCCGAGCTGGCGAATGAAGCGCTTGCGCACTGGCCGGCTCTTGATGGTGATTTCTGGGAAGACTTTGACGATAAGTTTCATTGGTTAACAGCGCGCGCAGGGCCTGCCGAAAATGTGGGGCGCGAATTATAGCGGAAACTGCTCAGGATTTGACCAACTTTTGATCAGAAGCTTTCAGATAAATGCAGCAGCCGTTTTTTGTGCCGCCTGTCCCGGCCCTTTCGCGGGCACGCCCGCTCCCACAGGGACACCACAAGTTTCGAGGGGTTTGAAATTCCTGTGGGAGCGGGCGCGCCCGCGAAGAGGCCCTCAAAAAATGCACACAACGCCACGCATGCACGCTTTTGGTGCACCACCAGTAAGAATCGCCTCGTAAGGGTGCACTTTTTAGTCCGGCTCCACCGCCAAATGCCCACAAACGCCCCCTTTTATCTCGCCCTCGCCATTTTCGGGCACTGGCATGCAATTTGCTCCCTTGTGAGGCAGGTAAGCTTGGCCGACTATCCGCGCCCGGCAACACCCTTTTTCCAGAGCAGCGGCTCACCGCGCTCTAGACCCTCCGGAGGACAACATGTCGAAGTCGGTTCAACTCATCAAAGATCATGACGTCAAGTGGATTGATCTGCGTTTCACGGACACCAAGGGCGTACAGCATCACGTGACCATGCCGGCGCGCGATGGCCTGGACGAAGACTTCTTCGAAGTCGGCAAGATGTTCGACGGCTCCTCCATCGCTGGCTGGAAAGGCATCGAAGCGTCCGACATGATCCTGATGCCAGTCGACGAGACTGCCGTACTGGACCCGTTCACCGAAGAGCCGACCCTGATCATCACCTGCGACATCGTCGACCCTTCGAGCATGCAGGGCTACGATCGCGACCCACGTGCGATCGCCAAGCGCGCCGAAGAGTACCTGAAGAGCACCGGCATCGGTGACACCGTATTCGCAGGCCCGGAGCCAGAGTTCTTCATCTTCGACGAAGTGAAGTTCAAGTCGGACATCTCCGGCTCGATGTTCAAGATCTTCTCCGAGCAAGGCTCGTGGATGTCTGACGCTGACGTGGAAGGCGGCAACAAAGGCCACCGTCCAGGTGTCAAAGGCGGCTACTTCCCGGTTCCGCCGTTCGACCACGACCACGAAATCCGTACTGCCATGTGCAACGCACTGGAAGAAATGGGCCAGACCGTTGAAGTTCACCACCACGAAGTGGCGACTGCCGGCCAGAACGAAATCGGCGTCAAGTTCAACACCCTGGTGAAGAAGGCTGACGAAGTACAGGCCCTGAAATACGTCGTGCACAACGTTGCCGACGCTTACGGCCGTACCGCTACCTTCATGCCGAAGCCACTGTACGGCGACAACGGCTCGGGCATGCACGTACACATGTCGATCTGGAAAGAAGGCAAGAACACCTTCTCCGGTGAAGGCTATGCCGGCCTGTCCGAAACCGCCCTGTACTTCATCGGCGGCATCATCAAGCACGGCAAGGCCCTGAACGGGTTCACCAACCCGTCGACCAACTCGTACAAGCGTCTGGTCCCAGGCTTCGAAGCCCCGGTAATGCTGGCCTACTCGGCCCGTAACCGTTCCGCCTCGATCCGTATTCCTTACGTCGGCAGCCCGAAAGCCCGCCGTATCGAAGCACGCTTCCCGGACCCATCGGCCAACCCGTACCTGGCCTTTGCGGCCCTGCTGATGGCTGGCCTGGACGGCATCCAGAACAAGATCCACCCAGGCGATGCTGCCGACAAGAACCTGTACGACCTGCCGCCAGAAGAAGCCAAGGACATCCCGCAAGTGTGCGGCAGCCTGAAAGAAGCCCTGGAAGAGCTGGATAAAGGCCGTGCGTTCCTGACCAAGGGTGGCGTGTTCTCCGACGACTTCATCGATGCCTTCATCGAGCTGAAGAGCGAAGAAGAAATCAAGGTCCGCACCTTCGTGCACCCGCTGGAATACGAGCTGTACTACAGCTGCTGATCTGATCGGCGCCTGGCGTCGATGAGCTGATCAAGACGGCCTCCTTCGGGAGGCCGTTTGTATTTCTGCCTTCAGTAACTTCGGAAGGCTCCTACCCCGCGCAACACGCCAGCTCCTGCACACTCGGACCTTTATCTCACGGAGGTTCATCATGCGTCCTTTGCCCCTCATTGCAGCCGCCACCCTTGCCCTGACCGGCTGTGCGGCATCAGACCCCACACACCCTGCCTTTGGCCCATTACTCGAGGCCATCGAGCACCGCCTCGACCTGGCGCAAGCCGTCGCCCTGCACAAGTGGGACAAGGGCCAGCCGGTCCAGGCAAGCCAACGCGAACAACAGGTGCTATCCAGTGTTCGCGCTGCCGCGCCAGCCCATGGCCTGGCCCCGGAGCGCGCCGAGGCGTTCTTCACCGACCAGATCGAAGCCAACAAGCTGGTGCAGTACACGTTGCTTTTCCATTGGCATCGCCTGGGCGCTGCACCCGATACGCCACGCAGCGACCTTCAGCGTGAGGTGCGCCCCCAACTGGATCAACTGCAGGCCCTGCTACTCACTCAACTGGCAGATTTTGAACGAGAGAAACCGCAAGACTGCGCCGCCATGCTGGCCACTGCTGTGGCAAATCGGCCCGTGGAAAGCCTGACCCGGCAAGCCTTGATTCGCGCAACCGGCCAACTGTGCGATAAACCCTGAACCCTCTATGCTCTATATTGGTGCATCGAAAGAACCGATGCCCTTCGATGCACCCCAAAAGAGGTCACAAGAATCGATTTATCAGGGCATTCTGGTCCGAATATGCGCATATTCAGGCCTTTATCAGCTAAATCCGCTTCTTTTCGGAGCCTTGGTTTGTTTCTTGCATTTTCCTGTGAAGAGACCGGGAAGAGACCGGCATCAGCGGATCCACCGCGCGCCCGGCCGTAGCCGCGCCTTGCCTGACAAGCGCCAAAAGAGGTCGACACGCCCTATGACCATCAGCGATGCACAGCACCGTCTGCTTCTGGACAACCTGACCACCGCAACGCTTCTGCTCAATGCCGAGCTGCGCCTGGAATACATGAACCCGGCCGCGGAAATGCTCCTGGCCGTCAGCGGCCAGCGCAGCCACGGGCAGTTCATCAGCGAGCTGTTCACCGAGTCGACCGAGGCGCTCAACTCGCTGCGCCAGGCCGTGGAACAGGCGCACCCGTTCACCAAGCGTGAAGCGCAGCTGACCTCGCTGACCGGGCAGACCATCACCGTCGACTATGCGGTGACGCCGATCCTGCACCTGGGCACTACCTTGCTGCTGCTGGAGGTGCATCCACGTGACCGCCTGCTGCGCATCACCAAGGAAGAAGCCCAGCTGAGCAAGCAGGAAACCACCAAGATGCTGGTGCGTGGCCTGGCCCACGAGATCAAGAATCCGCTCGGCGGCATCCGCGGCGCCGCGCAGTTGTTGGCCCGCGAACTGCCCGAAGATGACCTGCGCGATTACACCAACGTGATCATCGAAGAGGCCGACCGCCTGCGCAACCTGGTCGATCGCATGCTTGGCTCGAACAAACTGCCGTCGCTGGCCATGACCAACATTCACGAGGTGCTGGAGCGGGTCTGCAGCCTGGTGGAAGCCGAGAGCCAGGGCTGCATCACCTTGGTGCGCGACTACGACCCAAGCCTGCCGGACGTGCTGATCGACCGCGAGCAGATGATCCAGGCCGTGCTCAACATCGTGCGCAATGCGATGCAGGCAATCAGTTCGCAGAACGAGCTGCGTCTGGGCCGCATCAGCCTGCGCAGCCGCGCCGTGCGTCAGTTCACCATCGGCCATGTGCGCCATCGCCTGGCGGCACGTATCGAGATCATCGACAACGGCCCAGGCATCCCCGCGGAACTGCAGGACACGCTTTTCTATCCCATGGTCAGTGGACGCCCGGACGGTACCGGGCTCGGCCTGGCCATTACCCAGAACATCATCAGCCAGCACCAGGGCCTGATCGAGTGTGAAAGCCACGCAGGGCACACCGCCTTCTCGATCTTCCTGCCCCTGGAACAAGGAGCCACCGCCTCATGAGCCGAAGTGAAACCGTATGGATCGTCGATGATGATCGCTCCATCCGCTGGGTGCTGGAAAAAGCCCTGCAACAGGAAGGCATGACCACCCAGAGCTTCGACAGCGCCGATGGCGTGATGGGCCGCCTGGCGCGCCAGCAGCCGGATGTGATCATTTCCGACATTCGCATGCCCGGCGCCAGCGGCCTCGACCTGCTGGCGCAGATCCGCGAGCAGCATCCGCGCCTGCCGGTCATCATCATGACTGCCCATTCCGACCTGGACAGCGCCGTGGCGTCCTATCAGGGCGGTGCCTTCGAGTACCTGCCCAAGCCGTTCGACGTCGACGAAGCGGTTTCGCTGGTCAAACGTGCCAATCAGCATGCCCAGGAGCAGCAAGGCCTGGATGTACCGCAGGCCCTGGCCCGCACCCCGGAAATCATCGGCGAAGCGCCGGCGATGCAGGAAGTGTTTCGCGCCATCGGCCGCCTGAGCCACTCAAACATCACCGTGCTGATCAACGGTGAGTCCGGCACCGGCAAAGAGCTGGTGGCGCACGCCCTGCACCGCCACAGCCCGCGTGCTGCATCGCCGTTCATCGCCCTCAACATGGCCGCCATCCCCAAGGACCTGATGGAGTCGGAGCTGTTCGGCCACGAGAAAGGCGCCTTTACCGGCGCGGCCAATCTGCGTCGCGGGCGCTTCGAGCAGGCCGACGGCGGTACCTTGTTTCTCGACGAGATCGGCGACATGCCCGCTGATACCCAGACCCGCCTGTTGCGGGTTCTGGCCGATGGCGAGTTCTACCGCGTGGGTGGCCACGTCCCGGTCAAGGTCGATGTGCGCATCATTGCAGCGACTCACCAGAACCTCGAGTCGCTGGTAACGGCCGGCAAGTTCCGTGAAGACTTGTTCCACCGCCTCAACGTGATCCGCATCCATATTCCACGCTTGTCCGACCGCCGCGAGGACATCCCGGCGCTGGCCCGCCACTTCCTCGGCCGCGCCGCTCAGGAACTGGCCGTCGAGCCGAAGCTGCTCAAGCCGGAAACCGAAGAATTCATCCGCAACCTGCCGTGGCCGGGTAACGTGCGCCAGCTGGAGAACACCTGCCGCTGGATCACCGTGATGGCCTCCAGCCGTGAAGTGCTGATCGGCGACCTGCCACCTGAGCTGCTGAACCTGCCACAGGACGCAGCGCCGGTGACCAACTGGGAACAGGCGCTGCGCCAGTGGGCTGACCAGGCCTTGGCGCGTGGCCAGTCGAACCTGCTCGACAGCGCGGTGCCCAGTTTCGAACGGATCATGATCGAGACGGCGCTCAAGCACACCGCCGGGCGGCGACGTGATGCGGCGGTGTTGCTGGGCTGGGGGCGCAATACCCTGACCCGCAAGATCAAGGAGCTGGGGATGAATGTGGATGGGGGGGATGATGAAGAGGGTGATGATCACTGATTAAGCGTTTCGCCTGCTGGACCCCTGGGGCTGCTTTGCGGCCCCAACCATTTCAGCCCCGATGCACCGATCCTGTGCCCGATGCACCTCACGAAGGCACAAAACCCCTCAAAATTCGGCCAAATCGCCCTGAAAGCCCTTATTTCCGGGATTTACAAAACTGGCACGCCCCCTGCAATAGCCAATACATATCCCGTTTCGGGGGCCCTGGTACAGGCAGGCCGGGTGACCCCTCTTTTATTTGCAGTAACGCCGCTTTCGGGGACCTCGGTACAGGCAGGCCGGGCCATCCCCTCTTTAATTCGCTGTAAACCCTTTTGGGGACCTTGGTACAGGCAGGCCGAGATATCCCCTCTTTTATTCGTGCAGTTTCACCTGCACCCGCCAGCGCCCAGCGTCCTCTGCACCGGCCCATTCGCCGTGCAGGGGACGCGCCGCAACCACCGTCAGCAACAGCCCCTTGTCGCTCTTCTGCAATCGCCAGCCGACCGGCTTGCCCTGCAGGTCAAGCTGACCCCGCTGCGCCTTGCCCTCGGCCTCGAACAACAGCGCTACGGTACCTTCGACATTTTCGCCATGCAGCCTGGGCTCTTCGTTGAACCACAGGTCCAGGCCATCCTGCACCACCTCGACCTGCTCCAGCACATGCTCATCGGGGGCAGTCAAACGGCCAATCATCAAGCCCACCAATACACCGAACAACGCCAGGGAAAGCAGCATGCGCGGCCAGGCCTTCGAACGCAGGTCGGGTTCAAGGGTAGAATGCTCGTCATCTTCACGTTTGGAGCCGTGCATGTTTCACGTCATCCTTTTTCAACCAGAAATTCCGCCGAATACCGGCAACATCATCCGCCTCTGCGCCAACAGCGGTTGCGCGCTGCACCTGATCGAGCCGATCAGCTTCGAACTGGACGACAAGCGCCTGCGCCGTGCGGGCCTGGACTACCACGAGTATGCCACGCTCAAGCGCCACGAAAGCCTGGCCGGATGCCTGGAAAGCCTGGGCAATCCGCGGCTGTTCGCCTTTACCACCAAGGGCTCGCATCCGTTCCATGAAGTGGCCTACCAGCCCGGTGATGCGTTCCTGTTCGGGCCTGAGAGCCGGGGCCTTCCGGCTGAAGTGCTGGACAGCCTGCCGGCCGAGCAACGCCTGCGCCTGCCGATGCGGCCGGGGTGCCGCAGCCTGAACCTGTCCAATACGGTGGCGGTGACGGTGTATGAAGCCTGGCGGCAGAACGGGTTTGCCGGAAGCTGATGCATAGCCTGTACCGGCCTCTTCGCGGGCATGCCCGCTCCCACAGGTACAGCGCAGGCCTCAGGATTGGCGCAATACCTGTGGGAGCGGGCGTGCCCGCGAAAGGGCCGGAACAGGCAACAAAAAAGCGCCCCGAGAGGCGCTTTTCCGATACCGGCAACGGTTACTGCACAGTCGGCGCTTCGCCAGCTTCCTGCATGCGCTGCATTTCTTGCGCGTACAGGGCGTCGAAGTTGACCGGCGACAGCATCAGGGCCGGGAACGAACCACGGGTCACCAGGCTGTCCAGGGTCTCACGGGCGTACGGGAACAGAATGTTCGGGCAGAACGCGCCGAGGGTGTGGCTCATCGAGGAAGCGTCGAGGTTCTTGATCAGGAAGATACCCGCCTGCTGGACTTCAGCGATGAAGGCCACTTCGTCGCCGTTCTTGACAGTCACCGACAGGGTCAGCACCACTTCATGGAAGTCGCCTTCCAGGGCCTTCTGCTTGGTGTTCAGGTCCAGGGCAACGCTCGGCTCCCAGGTCTGACGGAAGATCTGCGGGCTTTTCGGGGCTTCGAACGACAGGTCACGCACATAGATGCGCTGCATGGAGAACTGAGGGCTGTTGTCTTCTGCAGCAGCGCCGTTGGTCTGTTGGTCAGTCATGGCAGATCCTTATCCTAATGTTTTTGAATGCAGTGCAAATCAGGCCGCCAGCAGCGCGTCGAGCTTGCCGGCGCGCTCCAGGGCATAGAGGTCATCGCATCCACCGACGTGGGTGCTGCCGATCCAGATCTGTGGCACCGAAGTGCGGCCGGCCTTCTGGCTCATCTCGGCGCGGACCTGCGGCTTGCCGTCCACCTTGATTTCCTCGAAGGCCACGCCTTTGCTCTCGAGCAGGTACTTGGCGCGCATGCAGTAGGGGCAGTAGTCGCTGGAGTAGACGATGACGGGCTTCATATCACTTCACCAGGGGCAGGTTATCGGCTTTCCAGCTGGAAACGCCACCGCTCAGTTTGGCGGCGTTGTAACCCGCCTTGAGCAGCTCGCCGCAGATCGCGCCGGACTGCTGGCCCATCGCGTCGACGACGATCAGGGTCTTCTCTTTGTGCTTCTCGAGCTCGGCCATGCGGTTGGCGACCTTGTCCTGCGGGATGTTCAGTGCACCAACGATGTGGCCGGCGGAATACTCCTTGGACGGACGAATGTCGATGACCAGCGCCTTGTCGGCATTGACCAGCGCGGTCAGCTGGCCATTGCTCAGGCTCTGGCCGCCACGGCGCAGTTCATTGACGAGCAGTGCGACCAGCAGAACAACGAAGATCGCCACCAGGATGTAGTGATCTGTCGCGAATTGAATCAGGTGAGCAACCATCAGCGGTGTTCCAGGCGATTGAAAATGCCGGCCAGTATACACAGCCCCCCAGTGCCACCAAAGCCCGAAGGGCCGGCGGTAAAGGTACCTTCATGTTGCCGGCTTGCCTGCGCCGGTCGGGCAACAGGATGATTATTCGCCGCAGATGGCGCATTTGCCCTAAAATGCGTGTCTTTATCATCTTTGAACAACCGTGAGTTTGATTGATGACGAGTACGCCCAAACCCCTGGTCCTGATCATCCTGGATGGCTTCGGCCACAGCGAAAGCCCCGAATACAACGCCATCTACGCCGCCAATACGCCGGTCTATGACCGCCTGCGCGCCACCCAGCCGCATGGCCTGATTTCGGGCTCCGGGATGGATGTCGGCCTGCCTGACGGGCAGATGGGCAACTCTGAAGTCGGCCACATGAACCTTGGCGCCGGGCGCGTCGTCTATCAGGACTTCACCCGAGTGACCAAAGCCATCCGCGATGGCGAGTTCTTCCAGAACCCGGTACTCACCGGTGCGGTAGACAAGGCAGCGGGCGCCGGCAAGGCCGTGCACATCCTCGGCCTGCTGTCCGACGGTGGCGTGCACAGCCACCAGGACCACCTGATCGCCATGGCCGAACTGGCAGCGCAGCGCGGTGCCGAAAAGATCTACCTGCACGCCTTCCTCGACGGCCGCGACACCCCGCCACGCAGCGCACAATCGTCGATCGAACTGCTCGACGCGACCTTCGCCAGGCTCGGCAAGGGCCGTATCGCCAGCCTGATCGGCCGCTACTTCGCCATGGACCGCGACAACCGCTGGGACCGGGTAGCCGCTTCGTACAACCTGATCGTCGACAGCGTTGCCCAATACACCGCCGACACCGCGCTGGCGGGCCTGGAAGCGGCCTACGCCCGCGACGAGAGCGATGAGTTCGTCAAGGCCACGCGCATCGGCGAGGCGGTCAAGGTCGAAGACGGCGATGCCGTGATCTTCATGAACTTCCGCGCCGACCGCGCCCGCGAGCTGTCGCGTGCCTTCGTCGAGCCGGACTTCAACGAATTCCCGCGTGCACGCCTGCCGAAAATGGCGGCCTACATCGGCCTGACCCAGTACTCGGCAAAAATCGCCGCGCCGGCAGCCTTCGCCCCGTCCAGCCTGAACAACGTACTGGGCGAGTACCTGGCAAAAAACGGCAAGACCCAACTGCGCATTGCCGAAACCGAGAAATACGCACACGTCACGTTCTTCTTCTCGGGCGGTCGCGAAGAGCCGTTCGAAGGCGAAGAGCGCATCCTCATCCCGTCGCCGAAGGTCGCCACCTACGACCTGCAGCCGGAGATGAACGCACCACAAGTGACTGATCGCATCGTCGAGGCCATCGAGCAGCAGCGCTTTGATGTGATCGTGGTCAACTACGCCAACGGCGACATGGTCGGCCACACCGGCGTGTTCGAGGCTGCGGTGAAGGCTGTCGAGGCCCTGGATACCTGCGTCGGGCGCATCGTCGAGGCGCTAGACAAGGTCGGTGGCGAAGCGCTGATCACCGCCGACCACGGCAACGTCGAGCAGATGGAGGACGCATGCACCGGCCAGGCGCACACCGCGCATACCACCGAGCCGGTGCCGTTCATCTATGTTGGCAAGCGTAAGGTGCAGGTCCGCGAAGGCGGCGTGCTGGCCGACGTGGCGCCGACCATGCTGAAGCTGCTGGGCCTGGAAAAGCCGGCAGAAATGACCGGTACTTCGATTTTGGTCGACGCCTGATTCAGTGTACCGGGGCCACTTTGCCCCCCTTTGCACATGAATTCCGGACAAACGCCCCGCTGCCCCGGCAGCGAGGCGTTTTTTTTGCCCGCCCGCGCGGGCATACTAGCCCAGTCTCCATCCCTGGTACGCCAAACCCCATGCTACGCGCCCTGATCCTATTAGCCCTGTCCTGCCTGCTCAGCCCGGCCTTTGCCGATGAGCGCGCACAGACCCAGCAGCAGCTGGACGCCACCCGCCAGGACATTGCCGAGCTCAAGAAGACGCTGGGCAAGCTCCAGGAAGAAAAAGCCGGTGTGCAAAAAGACCTCAAGGCCACCGAGACCGACATCGGTAACCTGGAGAAGCAGGTGGAGGCCCTGCAACAAGAACTAAAAAAGACCGAGGGCGAGCTGGAGCGCCTTGATACCGAGAAAAAAAAACTCCAGAGCGCCCGCGTTGAACAACAACGGCTGATTGCCATCCAGGCCCGTTCGGCCTACCAGAACAATGGCCGCGAGGAATACCTCAAGCTGCTGCTCAACCAGCAGAACCCAGAGAAATTCGCCCGCACCCTGTCCTATTACGACTACCTGAGCAAAGCACGCCTCGAACAGCTCAAGGCGTTCAACGAGACGTTACGCCAGCTGACCAGTGTCGAGCAGGACATCTCCCGTCAGCAGGAACAACTGCTGGCCCAGCGCGCCGACCTCGACACGCGCCGTCAGGCGCTGGACGCCGAGCGCAGCAAGCGCCAGCAGGTCCTTGCCAAGCTCAACAGCGATGTGAAAGACGGCGACCAGAAGCTGCAGGCCCGCCAACAGGACCAGGCCGACCTGGCCAAGGTGCTCAAGACCATCGAAGAAACCCTCGCCCGCCAGGCGCGTGAAGCCGAGGAAGCGCGCAAGAAGGCCCTGCTGGCTCAGCAGGAAGCCGAGAAACGCCGCCAGCAGGAAGCCTTGGCTGCCCGTGCGGACAAGGAAGATGCCGAGCCGCCGAAAAAGGCCCGCACCACCCTCGGCCCGCTGGTTTCCAGTGACGGCGCGAGCTATGGCGGTGCATTTTCTGCAGCACGGGGAAAACTTCCGTGGCCGGTCAATGGTCGATTGCTGGCACGCTTTGGCGAAGCCCGCGGCAATGACGCCCGGGCCAAGTGGGACGGCGTGATGATCAGCGCCAGCCCCGGCACCCAGGTTCACGCGGTGCACGGCGGGCGCGTGGTGTTTGCCGACTGGTTGCGTGGCGCTGGACTTCTGGTCATTCTCGACCATGGTAATGGTTACCTGAGCCTGTACGGCCACAACCAGAGCCTGCTCAAGAGTGCCGGCGACATCGTCAAGGCCGGTGATGCCATTTCCACCGTTGGCGACAGCGGTGGCCAGGACAGTGCAGGCTTGTATTTCGCCATCCGCCAGCAGGGTCGGCCCACCGACCCGTCGCAGTGGTGCCGCGGCTGACACATTACTTACGGTGTAGCGCCTTGCGCCGCGCCGATGCTCCGCAGGGAGCGTTTACAGGATCAGGAGTTCGTTCGACATGCTGCACTCGCCTCGCCTCACCCAGCTGGCCCTGACCATCGCCCTGGCGATCGGTGCACCCCTGGCCAGCGCCGCGGAACCGGCGAAGGCTTCGCCAGCCAGACCTGCCGCAGTGCCTGCCACCGAGGTGACCGCCAAGGCGCCCTTGCCGCTGGAAGAGCTGCGCACCTTTGCCGAGGTCATGGACCGCATCAAGGCTGCCTATGTCGAACCGGTAGACGACAAGACCCTGCTGGAAAATGCCATCAAGGGCATGCTCAGCAACCTCGACCCTCACTCGGCCTACTTGGGCCCTGAGGACTTCCAGGAGCTGCAGGAAAGCACCAGCGGCGAATTCGGCGGCCTCGGCATCGAAGTGGGCCAGGAAGACGGCATGATCAAGGTGGTCTCGCCGATCGACGACACCCCGGCCTCGCGTGCCGGCGTGCAGGCCGGTGACCTGATCGTCAAGATCAACGGCGCGCCGACCCGCGGCCAGACCATGACCGAAGCGGTCGACAAGATGCGCGGCAAGATTGGCGAGAAAATCACCCTGACCCTGGTGCGCGACGGCGGCAGCCCGTTCGACGTGACCCTCGCCCGGGCGGTGATCCAGGTCAAGAGCGTGAAGAGCCAGCTGCTGGAGAACGACTACGGCTACATCCGCATCACCCAGTTCCAGGTCAAGACCGGCGATGAAGTCGGCAAGGCCCTGGCCAAGCTGCGCAAGGACAACGGCAAGAAGCTGCGCGGAGTGGTCCTCGACCTGCGCAACAACCCGGGCGGCGTGTTGCAGTCGGCCGTGGAAGTGGCCGACCACTTCCTGACCAAGGGCCTGATCGTCTACACCAAGGGCCGCATCGCCAACTCCGAACTGCGCTTCTCCGCCGACCCGGCCGACGCCAGCGAAGGCGTGCCACTGGTGGTGCTGATCAACGGCGGCAGTGCCTCGGCATCGGAAATCGTCGCCGGCGCCCTGCAGGACCAGAAACGCGCCGTGCTGATGGGCACCGACAGCTTCGGCAAGGGCTCGGTACAGACCGTCTTGCCGCTGGCCAACGACCGTGCGCTGAAGCTCACCACTGCGTTGTACTACACCCCCAACGGTCGCTCGATCCAGGCCCAGGGCATCGTCCCCGACATCGAAGTGCGCCCGGCCAGGCTGACTGCCGATGCCAGCGACACCGACACCTTCAAGGAAGCCGACCTGCAGGGCCACCTGGGTAACGGCAACGGCGGCGCCGACCGCCCGACCGGCAGCAGCAAGCGCAAGGAGCGCCCACAGGATGATGACTTCCAGTTGAGCCAGGCCCTGAGCCTGCTCAAGGGCCTGAACATCACCTCGGGTAAATGATCCACACGATGCGTTATCTGCTGTGTCTGCTGTTCTGCCTGTTGGCCGGCGTTGCGCAAGCGGCGCCGGCCAACAAGGCCTACCTGAGCATCATCATCGACGACCTGGGCCAGAGCCCCGAGCGCGACAGCCGCACGCTGGCCCTGCCCGGGCCGGTCACCATGGCTATCATGCCCGACACCCCGCATGCCACGGACTTCGCCCACCAGGCCCACAAGGCCGGGAAGACGGTGATCCTGCACATGCCCATGGACCCGGCCACCGGGCCCTATGCCTGGCACCCCGGCATTCCCCTCGAAGAACTGGCCCGGCGGCTGGATGCGGCCTTGGCCAAGGTCCCTTATGCAGCAGGCATCAACAACCACATGGGCAGCCGCATGACCGCCCAGCGTGAGCCGATGGCCTGGTTGATGGGCGAGTTGCAGCGTCGGCACCTGTTCTTCGTCGACAGCCGTACCAGTGCGGCCACGGTCGCGGCGGCAGAGGCACAGGCGCAAGGGTTGGCGCATGTTTCACGGGATGTGTTTCTCGATGACGTGCGCACCACCGAGGCGATCAACGGGCAGCTGCAGCAAGGTATTGCCCTGGCACGCAAACAGGGCTCGGCGGTGCTGATCGGGCACCCTTATCCACAGACGCTGGAAGTGCTGGAGCGTGAGCTGCCACGGCTCAAGGGCCAGGGTATCGAGCTGATCAGGCTGCAGCAGATGATTGCCGTGCGCGGTAATCAGGCGATGCCAGGGCATGGCAAGAACGGCCGTTACGCAAATCGCTGATTCTTGCATCGGACACGGTCTTTGTAGGAGCGGCCTTGTGTCGCGAAAGGGCCGCGTAGCGGCCCCAGGGTTTCAGCCATGCAGCACAGATTGCCGGGGCCGCGTTGCGGCCCTTTCGCGACACAAGGCCGCTCCTACAAGCGATCGCGCAGCCTTCAAGGCATAAAAAACCCGCTCAGGTGAGCGGGTTTTTTGTTTGCCTCAGGGCGATCAGCTATATACACGCCCCAGCAACTGGCGGTGGCTCTCGAACTGGTCCAGCACATCCCGCACGATCTGCTCGGGCGCAAAGCCCATCAGGTCGTATTCCTGGCTACCGTTGTGCAGATACACCTCGGCACGGTAGAAGCGCTGGCGCACTTCCGGTTCACCTTCGACCGGTGCCTCGCTCGGCGCGGCCATATAGCCGTCGAGGCTCACTTCGTATACGAACGGGTTGCCCTCGTCCATCATCACCCGCAGGCCCATCATGTTGCGCGACTGGCCAACACGGGTTTCCACCTCGAAGCCCAGGGTCTGCAACTGTGCGGCAGCTTCCTTCAGCGCCGGGCTGACCTGCTTGTCCATGAAACGCTGCACCACGGCCTGGGTCGGCTGCAGTTCCAGCTGGGTCAGGCGCTCGCTGAAGCCGCGGCGGCCACGGGCGGCCAGCTCGGCGCGCTCCTGCTCGACCGCAACGTCCTGCTTCATGGCCTTGTACAGGCCGAACATGAACAGCACCAGCACCACCGAGAACGGCAGGCCGGCCAGCACCACCATGGTCTGCATGGCTTCGAAGTTGCCGGCAAACAGCAGGCCGATGGTGACCAGGGTGATGACCACCGACCAGAACACCACCATCCAGTGCGGGGCGTCTTCGTCGACCTTGCCGCCTTTGCACGAGAGGTTGGCCATCATCACCGCGCCGGAGTCGGCCGGGGTGAGGAACAGCACGAAGCCGACGAATACCGCAACTCCGATCACGATCTTGGCCGCAGGGAAGTACTCCAGCAGCTGGTAGATCGACATCGACGGCTGCTCGAGGGCCGTCTTGCCCAGCTCCACCGCGCCCTGATTGATCACCAGGTCCAGTGCGGTGTTGCCGAAGATCGACAGCCAGGCCAGGGTGAAGCCCAACGGGATCAGCAACACGCCCATGACCAGTTGGCGGACGGTACGGCCTTTGGAGATACGGGCAATGAACATGCCGACGAACGGGCCCCAGGAGATCCACCAGGCCCAGTAGAACACGGTCCACAGGCCCAGCCAGCGCTCGGACTTGCCGGCTTCGCCTTCATACACGTAGAGGTCGAAGGTCTTCAGCACGATGCCATTGAGGTAGTCGCCAACGTTCTGCACGAAGCCGTTGAGCAGGTGCAGGGTCTCGCCCCCCAGCAGCACGAAGATCAACAGGCCGCTGAACAGCATGATGTTCAGGTTGGACAGGCGACGGATGCCGTTTTCCACACCCGACACCGCAGCCACGGTAGCGACACCGGCCATGACCAGAATCACCACCAGCAGGCTGGTCTTGCTGTGGTCCATGCCGAACAGGTACTCGAGGCCGGACGACACCTGCATCGAACCGATCCCCAGGTTGGTCACCAGGCCCAGCAGGGTGACGAACATGCCGAAGATGTCCACGGCATTGCCGGCAGCGCCTTTGACCCAACGCTCACCCACCAGCGGGTACAGCGCCGAGCGCAGGGCCAGCGGCTGGTTGTGGCGGTAGGCGAAGTAACCCACGGCCAGGCCTACCAGGGCGTAGATGGCCCAGCCGTGCAGGCCCCAGTGCAGGAAGGTCAGCTGCAGGCCCTGGCGCGCAGCCTCAAGGCTGGCGGGTGTGCCTTCAGGCGGGTTGAAGTAGTGGTCCAGCGGCTCGGAGGCGCCGAAGTACAACAGCGAAATCCCGATGCCGGAAGAGAACAGCATGCCGGCCCAGGCGCCGTAGCTGAAGTCAGGCTGGTCGTCCTTGCCGCCAAGCTTGAGGCTGCCATAGTCGGAGAACGCCAGGTAGACGACAAACACCAGGTAGCCGCAGATGACCAGCATGTAGTACCAGCCGAAGGTACGCGTCAGCCACTTCTGGGCCACGCCCAGCACCTGGCCGGCGGTTTCGGGTACAGCGATCAGCAAGGCAGTCAGAACGAGGATCATCAGCGCGGAGGTGAAGAACACCACGCGGTTGACCCGTACCCTCTCGGCGGGGGGCTTTGTAAGTGAGGCAGAACTCATTGCACGAATGCTCCGGGCAGTACGGCTGTGGAGGCTAATCAGTCTTTCCCGAGCAATTGGTGGAATATCCCCACTGCATCAGGTGTTATAAAAGCACCCTGGAAACCGTGATCCCGAATCGATACGTTGCAAAAAAACAGACAGGTGACCTGCTGCAAATGCCACGCCTCGAATGAGGTGCGCGCATTCGTCACAGATCACCCCGCCCGCTCCAAGGGCCTGTCGCAGGGCCAGTGACCGTACGGCAGTATCTGCATTTCGCATCGCTCATGCCCGTCAACGCCTTGTATTCCGGGGGTTACGCGATTTCCTGGGGTGTCAATCCGTGCCGCACTGGCCGCTCGAAAGAGTGTCAATGGCACAAATTGTCGCAGAGCTTATTCTTTATTGATTGAACGTTCAATCAAAACAAAATAGACTGGTCCTCGCCGAGTCAGCCGCCTGTCGTCTGCTCGCAGGGCCTGAGGAGATAGCAAGATGCCCAAGGTCGGTATGCAACCCATCCGCCGCCAGCAATTGATCGAAGCCACGTTGCTGGCGGTCGATCAGGTCGGACTGGGGGACGCCAGCATTGCGCTGATTGCCCGTTTGGCCGGTGTGTCGAACGGCATCATCAGTCACTACTTTCGGGACAAGAACGGCCTGATCGCAGCGACGATGGGTTACATCATGAACATGCTCAACGACGGCGTCAGAGCACGTCGCCAGGCCCTGACGGACGACAGCCCGCGCGCTCACCTGAAGGTGATCATCGAGGGCAACTTCGATGCCAGCCAGGTGAACGGCCCGGCAATGAAAACCTGGTTGGCCTTCTGGGCTTCCAGCATGCACCAGCCCGATTTGCACAGGTTGCAGCGGATCAACGATCACCGCCTGTATTCCAACCTGTGCTGCCAGTTCCGCCGCGCCCTGCCGCTTTACCATGCGCGCAAGGCAGCCCGCGGCCTGGCAGCCCTGATCGATGGCCTTTGGCTGCGTGGTGCCCTGTCGGGGGATGCCTTCGACACCGACCAGGCAATACGGATTGCATACGAATACATGGATCTACAACTGGCTAAACAGCACACCCTGGACACAACCGACCAGGCCGCTGATCAAGCACGCACGGCGCTTGCCAACCCGGCAGGAGCGTGACGCGCAGCCAACCACACACTGCACTTGCGAGGACACTATGGCCCGTTTCGGAACGCAAAAACTCTACATTGATGGCGCTTACGTCGACGCTGGCAGCGATGCCACCTTCGAAGCCATCAACCCGGCTACCGGCGAAGTCCTCGCCCACGTGCAACGTGCCACCGAGGCTGACGTCGAGAAGGCCGTGGAAAGCGCCGAGCGCGGCCAGAAGGTCTGGGCGGCGATGACCGCCATGCAGCGTTCGCGCATCCTGCGCCGCGCCGTCGACATCCTGCGCGAGCGCAACGACGAGCTGGCCATGCTGGAAACCCTGGACACCGGCAAGTCGTATTCGGAAACCCGCTACGTCGACATCGTCACCGGCGCAGACGTGCTGGAGTACTACGCTGGCCTGGTACCGGCCATCGAAGGCGAGCAGATCCCGCTGCGTGAGTCGTCCTTCGTCTACACCCGCCGCGAGCCCCTGGGCGTGACCGTCGGTATCGGCGCGTGGAACTACCCGATCCAGATCGCCCTGTGGAAGTCCGCCCCGGCCCTGGCCGCTGGCAATGCGATGATCTTCAAGCCGTCGGAAGTCACCTCGCTGACCACCCTGAAACTGGCCGAGATCTACACCGAAGCCGGCCTGCCGAATGGCGTGTTCAACGTGCTGACCGGCAGCGGCCGTGAAGTCGGCACCTGGCTGACCGAGCACCCGCGCATCGAGAAAGTCTCCTTCACCGGCGGCACTACCACCGGCAAGAAAGTCATGGCCAGCGCCTCGAGCTCGTCGCTCAAGGAAGTCACCATGGAACTGGGCGGCAAGTCGCCACTGATCATCTGCGCCGACGCCGACCTGGACAAGGCCGCCGACATCGCCATGATGGCCAACTTCTACAGCTCGGGTCAGGTCTGCACCAACGGCACCCGCGTGTTCATCCCGGCTGAAATGAAGGCGGCCTTCGAAGCCAAGATCGCCGAGCGCGTTGCCCGCATCCGCGTCGGCAACCCGGAAGACGAGAACACCAACTTCGGCCCGCTGGTCAGCTTCCAGCACATGGAAAGCGTGCTGGGCTACATCGCCAAGGGCAAGGAAGAAGGTGCCCGCGTGCTGTGCGGCGGTGAGCGCCTGACTGCCGGTGACTTCGCCAACGGTGCCTTCGTGGCCCCGACCGTGTTCACCGACTGCAGCGACGACATGACCATCGTCAAGGAAGAGATCTTCGGCCCGGTGATGAGCATCCTCACCTACGAGACCGAAGAAGAAGTCATCCGCCGTGCCAACGACACCGACTACGGCCTGGCCGCGGGTGTCTGCACCAACGACATCTCCCGCGCCCACCGCATCATCCACCAGCTGGAAGCCGGTATCTGCTGGATCAACGCCTGGGGCGAGTCGCCAGCCGAAATGCCGGTTGGCGGATACAAGCAGTCGGGCGTTGGCCGTGAGAACGGCGTTAGCTCGCTGGCTCAATACACTCGCATCAAGTCGGTCCAGGTCGAGCTGGGCGGCTACAACTCGGTTTTCTAAGCCCTGTCTAGCCACGCCCGTGCCGCTGCGCACGGGCGCTCCCGCTCCCTGATCACCGCCAACACGAGGGTACCTTCATGTCCCAAGAATTCGATTACATCATCGTCGGCGCAGGCTCGGCCGGTAACACCCTGGCCACCCGCCTGACCGAAGACGCCGGCGTCACCGTGCTGCTGCTGGAAGCCGGTGGCCCCGACTACCGCTTCGACTTCCGCACCCAGATGCCGGCCGCCCTGGCCTTCCCGCTGCAGGGCCGCCGCTACAACTGGGCCTACGAGACCGACCCGGAGCCGCACATGGACGGCCGCCGCATGGAGTGTGGCCGTGGCAAAGGCCTGGGTGGCTCGTCGCTGATCAACGGCATGTGCTACATCCGCGGCAACGCCATGGACTTCGACGGCTGGGCAGAACTGCCAGGCCTCGAGGACTGGACTTACCTCGACTGCCTGCCCTATTTCAGAAAAGCTGAAACGCGGGACATCGGCCCGAACGACTACCACGGCGGCGAAGGCCCGGTCAGCGTCGCCACGCCGAAAGCCGGCAACAATCCGCTGTTCCACGCCATGGTCGAAGCCGGCGTGCAGGCCGGTTACCCGCGCACCGAAGACCTCAACGGCTACCAGCAGGAAGGCTTCGGCCCGATGGACCGTTCGGTGACCAAGAACGGCCGCCGCTCCAGCACTGCCCGTGGCTACCTGGACCAGGCCAAGAAGCGCCCGAACCTGACCATCGTCACCCACGCCTTGAGCGACCGCGTGCTGTTCGACGGCAAGCGCGCCGTTGGCGTGACCTACCTGGTTGGCGACAGCGAAGAGCGCGTCGAAGCCCGTGCCCGCAAGGAAGTGATCGTCAGCTCCGGCGCCATCGCGTCGCCGCAGCTGCTGCAGCGCTCCGGCGTCGGTCCGCGCGCGCTGCTGGAAAGCCTCGACATCCCCGTCGTGCATGACCTGCCGGGCGTCGGCGAAAACCTGCAGGACCACCTGGAACTGTACCTGCAGTACGCGTGCACCCAGCCGGTGTCGCTGTACCCCTCGCTGCTGTGGTGGAACCAGCCGGCCATTGGTGCCGAGTGGATGTTCAAGGGCACCGGTATCGGCGCCAGCAACCAGTTCGAGGCCGGTGGTTTCATCCGCACCCGCCCCGAGTTCGAATGGCCGAACATCCAGTACCACTTCCTGCCGGTCGCGATCAACTACAACGGCTCCAACGGCGTGAAGGAACACGGCTTCCAGGCGCACATGGGTTCCATGCGTTCGCCAAGCCGCGGCCGCATCCAGGCCAAGTCGAAGAACCCGCGCCAGCACCCAAGCATTCTGTTCAACTACATGGCCACCGAGCAGGACTGGCAGGAATTCCGTGATGGTATCCGCCTGACCCGCGAAATCATGGCCCAGCCGGCGCTGGACCCGTACCGCGGCCGCGAGATCAGCCCCGGCGAGCACGTGCAGACCGACGAAGAGCTGGACAAATTCATCCGCGAGCACGCCGAAACCGCCTTCCACCCGTCCTGCTCGTGCAAGATGGGCACCGACGACATGGCAGTGGTCGATGGCGAAGGCCGTGTGCACGGCATGAAGGGCCTGCGTGTGGTGGATGCGTCGATCATGCCGATCATCATCACCGGCAACCTCAACGCCACCACGATCATGATCGCCGAGAAGATCTCGGACAAGATCCGCAACCGCAAGCCATTGCCGCGCAGCACTGCCAAGTACTACAAGGCCGAAGGTGCGCCGGTGAAGGGCAAGCCGATGCGCGAGGTGAAGCAGGCCTGATGACTTTGGGGCCGCTTCGCGGCCCTTTCGCGACACAAGGCCGCTCTTACAAGAACACGCGTTCCCTGTAGGAGCGGCCTTGTGTCGCGATCGAGGGCAAAGCCCTCGCTTAGGCCTCAAAATGAAAAAGGCACCCACCGCGGTGCCTTTTGCACATCTGCAGAAACGCTTTACAGGCTGCCAATTCATCAGGTTAGAATCGATTGGCACGCGACTTGCCAGTCAGTCCTTATTCCCGCGCCACCCCGGAGTACCTGCCCTTGGATGCCAGCACCATCAACAGCCTGTTCCTGATCGGCGCATTGCTGGTGGGCGCAAGTATCCTGGTCAGCTCACTGTCGTCTCGCCTGGGCATCCCGATCCTGGTCATCATCCTCGCCGTCGGCATGGTCGCCGGTGTCGATGGTGGCGGCATCATCTTCAACAACTACCCGACCGCCTACCTGGTGGGCAACCTGGCGCTGGCCGTGATCCTGCTCGACGGTGGCCTGCGCACTCGGGTGGCGAGCTTCCGCGTGGCGCTGTGGCCGGCGCTGTCGCTGGCCACCGTCGGCGTGATGATCACCACCGCGCTCACTGGCCTGGTGGCCGCCTGGCTGTTCAACCTGAGCCTGATCCAGGGCCTGCTGATCGGCGCCATCGTCGGTTCCACCGACGCCGCGGCGGTGTTCTCGCTGCTCGGCGGCAAAGGCTTGAACGAGCGGGTCACCGCCACCCTGGAAATCGAGTCGGGCAGCAATGACCCGATGGCGGTGTTTCTCACCGTCACCCTGATCGACATGATCGCCAGCGGCCAGACCGGCCTGCACTGGAGCCTGCTGACCCACCTGCTGCGCGAATTCGGCATCGGCGGGTTGGTGGGCCTGGGCGGTGGATGGCTGATGCTGCAAATGGTCAACCGGATCAACTTGGCCGGTGGCCTGTACCCGATCCTGGTGGTCGCTGGCGGCCTGGTGGTGTTCTCGCTGACCAACGCCCTGCACGGCAGCGGCTTCCTCGCGGTCTACCTGTGCGGCCTGGTGCTGGGCAACAAACCGATCCGCAGCCGCCACGGCATCCTGCACATGCTCGACGGCATGGCCTGGCTGGCGCAGATCGGCATGTTCCTGGTGCTGGGGCTGCTGGTCACGCCCCACGACCTGCTGCCGATCGCCTTGCCGGCGCTGGGCCTGGCGCTGTGGATGATCCTGGTGGCGCGACCGCTGTCGGTGGTTGCCGCGCTGCTGCCGTTCAAGGCCTTCCATGGTCGCGAAAAAGGCTTCATTTCCTGGGTGGGCCTGCGCGGCGCGGTGCCGATCATCCTTGCCGTGTT
Organism: Pseudomonas sp. NPDC089996; assembly: GCF_044748405.1. Classification (NCBI taxonomy): domain Bacteria; kingdom Pseudomonadati; phylum Pseudomonadota; class Gammaproteobacteria; order Pseudomonadales; family Pseudomonadaceae; genus Pseudomonas; species Pseudomonas sp. NPDC089996. The sequence continues at coordinate 331,525 of NZ_JBIVGA010000004.1, forward strand.
CCCGCTGATGGCCGGCCTGCCCGACGCCCAGCTGTTCTTCAACCTGGCGTTCTTCATCGTGCTGGTGTCGCTGCTGGTGCAAGGCACCAGCCTGCCGTGGATGGCCAAGCTGCTGAAGGTTACCGTGCCACCAGACCCGGCGCCGATTTCCCGCTCCGCGCTGGAGGTGCACATCACCAGCGAGTGGGAGCTGTTCGTCTACCGCCTGGGTGCGGAAAAATGGTGCATCGGCGCCGCCCTGCGCGAGCTGAAAATGCCCGAAGGCACACGTATTGCCGCACTGTTCCGCGCCGAACAGCTGCTGCACCCGTCCGGCAGTACCGTGCTGGAAGTGGGCGACATGCTTTGCGTGATCGGCCATGAGCACAACCTGCCGGCCTTGGGCAAACTGTTCAGCCAGGCACCCCAGCGTGGCCTGGACCTGCGCTTCTTCGGCGACTTCGTGCTCGAAGGCGACGCCGAGCTGGGTGCGGTGGCCGCGCTTTATGGCCTGAAACTGGACGGCCTGGACGCGAAAATGCCGCTGGCGCAGTTCATCCGACAGAAGGTCGGAGGCGCTCCAGTAGTAGGCGATCAGGTCGAATGGCATGGCACGATCTGGACCGTGGCGACCATGGACGGGAACAAGATCCAGAAAGTCGGCGTCAGATTCCCCGAAGGAACGCGACCCGGACCAGGATTGTTCCTCTAAACTCCGTTTCCGCCTGATCCACAAGTAGTCTGCCTATGTCCTTGCGCGTGTACCTTCGCACAGCCCTGTTCGGGTTGTGCCTGTCCCTTTCTTTCGCGGCAAACGCGGCAGAAGCTCCGACCACCGCCAGCATCCAGCACAGCCTCGACAAGATCGCCGAGCGCAAGCTGCCCGAGGCCGACCAGAAGGCCCTGCAACAGGTGCTCGAGCAGACCTTGAGCCTGCTCAACGGCAAGGAAGACAGCGAGAAGAAGCTGGCCGCACTCAAGCAGCAGCTCGCCAGCGCCCCCAAGGAAAGCAGCGACAGCCAGAAAGAACTGGCCAAGCTCAAGGACAGCAAGCCGCAGCCGGTCGCCCAGCGCTATGCCAACCTGAACGTGCCGCAGCTGGAGCAGATGCTCAACGAGCGCAACACCCTGCAAGGTGAACTGCAAAAGGCGCTGTCCGACGCCAATAGCCTGATCATCAACTCGCAGACCCGCCCGGAACGCGCTCAGGCCGAGATCAGCAGCAACCAGACGCGCACCCAGCAGATCAACAACATTCTCAAAAGCGGCAAGGACGGCGGCAAGTCGATCAATGCCGACCAGCGCAACCAGCTCGCGGCCGAACTGGCGTCGCTCAACGCCGTGACCCTGCTGCGGCGCCAGGAACTGGCGGGCAACGGCCTGTTGCAAGACCTGGGCAATGCCCGTCATGACCTGCTGATCGAGCGTGCTGCACGCCTGGAACAGGAAATCCAGGACCTGCAGACACTGATCAACGAAAAGCGCCTGGCGCAGTCCCAGGAGACCGTCACCCAGCAATCGATCGAGGCGCAGAAGGCCGGCGGCAGCAGCTTGCTGGCCAGCGAAAGCGCGGCCAATCTCAAGCTTTCCGATTACTTGCTGAAAAGCACTGACCGCCTCAACGAACTGACCCAGCAGAACCTGCGCACCAAACAGCAGCTCGACAGCCTGACCCAGGCCGACCAGGCGCTGGACGAGCAGATCAGCGTGCTCAAAGGCAGCCTGCTGCTATCGAAGATCCTCTACAAGCAGAAGCAGGCGCTGCCACACCTGAAGCTCGACCGTGACCTGGCCGACCAGATTGCCGACATCCGCCTGTACCAGTTCGAGATCAACCAGCAACGCGAGCAGATGAGCAGCCCGGTGACCTATGTCGACAAACTGTTGGCCAGCCAGCCGCAGGAAGACGTCACCCCGGCCCTGCGCAAAGCCTTGCTGGAAGTGGCGATCACCCGCAGCGACCTGCTCGAACGCCTGAACCGCGAACTGTCGGCGCTGCTCAACGAATCGATCACCTTGCAGCTCAACCAGAAGCAACTGCTCGGCACCGCACAGGGCCTGCGCACCACCCTGGATGAGCAGATGTTCTGGATCCCCAGCAACAAGCCGCTGGACTGGGACTGGTTGAAATATGTTCCGGAGCGCTTTGCCAAGCAGGTGGCCGACTTGCCGTGGGGCTCGGGCCTGAAGGAGCTGGGCGACGGCCTGAGCCAGCGCCCTTTGCTGTTCCTGCCGTTGCTGCTGGTGATCGGTGCACTGCTGTGGCGGCGCAAGTACCTGTACCAGCGGCTGAGCAAGGTGCACCAGGATATCGGCCACTTCCGCCGTGACAGCCAGTGGCACACGCCGCAGGCGATCCTGATCAACATCCTCCTGGCGATGCCGGTCAGCCTGGGCCTGGCGCTGTGCAGCTACGCCCTGCAGATCGACGCCCGCGGGCAGAACGCCAACCTCGGCGCCGCGCTCTGGCAACTGGCCCAGGCCTGGCTGGTGTTCTACACCGCCTACCGCATCCTCGCCCCGGGTGGCGTGGCGGAAATCCACTTCCGCTGGCACAAGCCGCAGGTCGAGTTCCTGCGTGGCTGGGTGCGCCGGCTGGGCACCGTGGTGCTGGCGCTGGTCGGCGTGGTGGCGGTCGCCGAACACCAGCCTTCGGCGCTTGCCGACGATGTGCTGGGCATCGGTGTGGTGCTCACCTGTTATGCGCTGATGGCCTGGCTGCTCAGCCGCCTGCTGGCGAGCAGCCCGGCTCACCGCGACACTTCGTTGTTCCGCCGAGCCGTCGGGGTAGCCTTCACCGCCCTGCCGATCGCCCTGTTCGTGGCGGTGTGCTTCGGCTATTACTACACCGCGCTCAAGCTCACCGACCGCCTCATCTACACCCTGTACCTGCTGATGTTCTGGCTGGTGATCGAGGCGGCGTTCGTCCGTGGCCTGTCGGTGGCGGCGCGACGCCTGGCCTACCAGCGCGCGCTGAGCAAGCGCCAGGCGGCCAAGGAAGGGCTGGATGGCGAAGTCATTACCGAAGAGCCGACCCTGGACATCGAACAGGTCAACCAGCAGTCGCTGCGCCTGATCCGCCTGGCCTTGCTCGGCGGCTTCATCGCCGGACTGTACTGGGTATGGTCGGACCTGATCACGGTGTTCTCCTACCTCAACAACTTCACCCTGTACGAGTACACCAGCGGCACCGGCACCGCCGCCAGCATGGTGCCGATCAGCCTCGGCGACCTGCTCGGCGCGCTGGTAATCGTCGGCATCACCTTCGCCTTGGCCGGTAACTTGCCGGGCCTGCTGGAGGTGTTGGTACTGTCGCGCCTGAACCTGGCCCAGGGCAGCGCCTACGCCACCACCACGCTGCTGTCTTACACCATCGTCGGCATCGGCATCGTCAGCACCCTGTCGACCCTCGGGGTCAGCTGGGACAAGCTGCAGTGGCTGGTGGCCGCGTTGTCGGTGGGCCTGGGCTTCGGCATGCAGGAGATCTTCGCCAACTTCATCTCCGGCATCATGATCCTGTTCGAGCGCCCGGTGCGGATCGGCGACACCATCACCATCGGCAACCTGTCCGGTACGGTGAGCAAGATCCGCATCCGCGCCACCACCATCACCGACTTCGACCGCAAGGACATCATCGTCCCCAACAAGACCTTCATCACCGGCCAGTTGATCAACTGGTCGCTGACCGACACGGTCACCCGAGTGACGCTGAAGCTGGGTATCGACTACGGCTCCGACCTGGACCTGGTGCGCGACCTGCTGCTCAAGGGCGCCCACGACAACCCGCGGGTACTCAAGGACCCGGAGCCGATCGTGTACTTCCTCAACTTCGGCGAGAGCTCGCTGGACCACGAGCTGCGCATGCACGTGCGCGACCTCGGTGACCGCAATCCGACGCTGGACGAGATCAACCGCTACATAAACCGCGAGTTCAAGGCCCATGACATCAAGATCTCGGTACGCCAGGTCGAGGTATTCCTGATGGACACCAAGGGCGGCAAGCAGCAGTTGATCCCGGTGGAGCAACCTAAACCGGATGGCACTGCTTCGGCCTGAGTGGGCTCGAATGCTTTATTCTGTGCGCAATCCTTGCGAGGGCATCGCCCTCGTTCGCGGGCGTGCCCGCTCCCACAGAGACCGCGCATTACCTGTGGGAGCGGGCATGCCCGCGAAGGGTCGCGCAGCGGCCCCAATGGCACCGATCTCCAGGAGCAGCCCGTGAAAGCCCTCGACCAACTCATCTTCGACAACCGCTTCGCCCGTCTGGGCGATGCGTTCTCCACCCAGGTCCTGCCCGAGCCGATTGCCGAGCCGCGCCTGGTAGTGGCGAGCGAGTCGGCCATGACCCTGCTCGACCTCGACCCGGCCCAGGCCGAATTGCCGGTGTTCGCCGAGCTGTTCAGCGGCCACAAGCTCTGGGAAGAGGCCGACCCGCGAGCAATGGTCTACTCCGGCCACCAGTTCGGCTCCTACAACCCGCGCCTTGGCGATGGCCGCGGCCTGCTGCTGGCCGAAGTGCTGAATGATCGGGGCGAGCACTGGGACCTGCACCTCAAGGGCGCCGGCCAGACACCTTATTCGCGCATGGGCGACGGCCGCGCCGTGTTGCGTTCATCGATCCGCGAATTCCTCGCTTCCGAGGCCCTGCACGCGCTTGGCATCCCCACCAGCCGGGCGCTGTGCGTGGTCGGCTCGAGCACCCCGGTGTGGCGCGAAACCCGCGAAAGCGCGGCGATGCTTACCCGCCTGGCGCAGAGCCATGTGCGCTTCGGGCATTTCGAATACTTCTACTACACCAAGCAGCCGGAACAGCAGCGCGTGCTGATCGACCACGTGCTGGAGCAGCACTATCCCGAATGCCGCATTGCCGAGCAGCCGTATCTGGCGATGTTCCGCACCATCGTCGAGCGCAATGCCGAGCTGATCGCCCGCTGGCAGGCTTATGGCTTCTGCCACGGGGTGATGAACACCGACAACATGTCGATCCTAGGCATTACCTTCGACTTCGGTCCGTTCGCCTTCCTCGACGACTTCGACGCCAACTTCATCTGCAACCACTCCGACGACCGTGGCCGCTACAGCTACGCCAACCAGGTGCCGATCGCCCACTGGAACCTCAGCGCACTGGCCCAGGCGCTGACCACGGTGATCGAGGTGGAGCCGCTCAAGGAGGCGCTGGGCCTGTTCCTGCCGCTGTACCAGGCGCACTACCTCGACTTGATGCGTCGGCGCCTGGGGCTGACTACCGCAGAAGACGACGACATGGCACTGGTCGAACGCCTGTTGCAGCGCATGCAAAGCGGTGGCGTGGACTACAGCCTGTTCTTCCGCAAACTGGGCGATCAGCCCGTCGCCGAGGCACTGAAGGTGGTGCGCAACGACTTCATCGACCTTGCCGGCTTCGATGCCTGGGGCGTGGATTACCTGGCCCGCTGCGCGCGTGAAACGGGCAACGACGAAGGGCGGCGCGAACGGATGCATGCGGTGAACCCGCTGTACGTGCTGCGCAACTACCTGGCGCAGAAGGCCATCGAAGCGGCCGAAGCGGGTGATTACAGTGAAGTGCGGCAGCTGCACCAGGTGCTGAGCAAGCCGTTCGAGGAACAAGCCGGGATGCAGGCGTATGCCGAGCGCCCTCCAGAATGGGGCAAGCATCTGGAGATCAGCTGCTCATCCTGAATCCTGGGGCCGCTGCGCGACCCTTTCGCGACACAAGGCCGCTCCTACATAACCGCGCGATCCTGTAGGAGCGGCCTTGTGTCGCGAAAGGGCTGCACAGCAGCCCCAAAAAATCTCAAGGAGTTAAAATGTCCGACCCACTGGTTATCCCCTGCCCTCACTGCAACGGTCTCAACCGCCTGCCGGCAGCGCGCCTGGGTGACGCCCCGAAATGCGGCCGCTGCAAACAGGACATGCTACTGAACGCGCCCTTCGAACTGACCGAAAACAACTACGCCAGCCAGATCAAAGGCGACCTGCCGCTGCTGATCGACGTCTGGGCCGACTGGTGCGGCCCGTGCAAATCCTTCGCCCCCACCTTCGAACAGGCCGCACGCCAGCTCAGCGGCCGCTGCCGCCTGGCCAAGCTGGACAGCGAAGCCAACCGCAACCTGGCCGGGCAACTGGGCATCCGCTCGATTCCCAGCCTGATCCTGTTCAAGAACGGCCGAGAAATCAGCCGCCAGGCCGGAGCGTTTCCACTACAGTCGTTACTGGATTGGGTGCGTAGTCAGGGGGGTTAGAGGGGCAGGGGCTTAAGGTGCATGCCTTGAGCCAGATAGCGCCTATGAGCCCTGACAAGACCTCAAGCCAGGCTTTTCAGCCATTCTCCTCAAGCAAATCGTGCAATTCGACAAACTGCTGGGTCAGCTTGTGCCGCGGTTCCAGATGGATCAGCGGCAGGCTGGCATGATGCGACTCGCGCATCTTTACCGAGCTGCCCAGATACACCGGTAACACCGGTAGCCCCTCGGCCAGCAGCTCTTCGAGCATTTGCTGGGGCAGGCTGGCACGGGACTGGTACTGGTTGACCACGATGCCTTCAACCTCAAGGTCTTCATTGTGGTCTTCCTTGAGCTCTTCGATTTCGGCGAGCAGACCGTACAGCGCCTGACGCGAGAAGCTGTCGCAGTCGAAGGGAATGAGCACGCGATCAGCAGCGATCAGTGCGGAAACTGCGTAGAAGTTGAGGGCCGGAGGCGTGTCGATGTAGATCCGCTCATAGTCCTCGTCCAGCTCGTCGAGCAACTTACGCAGCTTGTTGATCTTGTGCTTGGCTTCCAGCTTGGGCTGCAGGTCGGCCAGCTCCGCCGTAGCGGTGACCACATGCAGGTTGTCGAACGGGGTTTCGTAGATGTCGACCTTGTTCTTCTTGCTGAACGGCCCACTGGACAGGCTCTGCTTGAAGAAGTCGGCAATACCCATGGGGATGTCGTCGCCGGTCAGGCCGGTCAGGTACTGGGTCGAGTTGGCCTGGGCATCCAGGTCGATCAGCAAGGTCCGATAACCTTCGCTGGCGCTCACTGCCGCCAGGTTGCACGCGATACTCGACTTGCCCACGCCACCTTTCTGATTGAACACCACGCGCCGCATGATTGACCTCCGTGTATCAACGAATGCCCGAGTATGTGGCGCCCCGGCTGCATTGGCCAGCATTCTCGATTCAAGTTGGGCACGCTCCGACCGACAACCTCACCCTGACCGGTTGTCGGAAATCGCGTACAGAACGATCAGCGAACGCCATGTCCAGCCGAAGGCAATGTCTGATTGAAACAGTATGCATTGATACATGACCCCGGCACCGGGATAATGCGCGCCACTCGATGAATGCGCCAACCCTGCCAGGTCGTTACGCCGAGTCATTCCCTCGGCATGGAAGTCCCTCAGGGCGGAAAAACAGCACCGTGATCACCTTCGAAATCAGCCAATGGCGCGCGTGGGCCCCTGGCCTCTCGGCTCGCGCCGACTGGCAATTTTGGGCAAATGGCCATCAGGTGCCGCTCAGCGATGCAGGCGCGCCTGACGTGAGCTTTCTGCCTGCCATGCAACGCCGTCGCCTCAGCCATCTGGCGCGCATGGCCTTTGCCGTGGGCTGGCCGCTGGCCGAGGGCCATGAGCAACTGCCGTTGGTGTTTGTCTCGCGCCACGGTGAAACGCCCCGAACCTTCTCGATTCTCAGCGAGCTGGCAATGCGCCAACCGCTATCCCCTACGCAGTTCAGCCTGTCGGTGCACAACGCAGTGATCGGCCTGTGGTCGATCCTGCGGGGCTCGACCAGCGAAATGACCGCCCTGGCTGCGGCAGGCGACGGCTTCGAGCACGGTGTGCTGGAAGCCGCGGCGCTGCTGGCCGAAGGCGCACCTGCCGTACTGCTGATCGTTACAGAAGAATTGCCGCCCGAGGCATACAGCCCCTGGATCGAGGATGTGCCATTCGCTTATGCCCTGGGCCTGCTGCTGACGCCCGGCCAACAATGGCAACTGATACCCGGACAGGCGGCGACTACATCCCCCGTGGCATTGCCCCACGGCCTCAACTGGCTCAAGGCCGCGTTGACTGGCTGCAACGCCTTCACCCACACATGGAAGCGCCGTTCATGGACCTGGCAACGACAGCCGTGAGCCGGCCACGCGACGCTTATCACTGGCGTCTGCTGGCCACCGCCGCGAGCTTCTTTCTGTTCGGCCTGGGCGGTATATGCCTGCGCCTGCTGGTGTTCCCGCTGCTGGCCTGCCTGCCAGGCGGTGCCGACCGCCACCGCCTGCGCGCAAGGCGCACCATCAGCTGGCTGTTCTGGCGCTTCGTGCGGTTCATGCACGCCGCCGGCGTGCTCACCTACCAGATCGATGGCGCCGAGCGCCTCGGGCGCCCCGGGCAGATGATCATCGCCAACCACCCGTCGCTGATCGACGTGGTGTTCCTCATCGGCCTGGTGCGCCAGGCCAACTGCGTGGTCAAGCAGAGCCTGTTCGACAACCCGTTCACCCGTGGCCCGGTCAGCGAAGCCCAATACATCGGCAACGACGGCAGCCTGGGCATGCTCGACGCTGCCGTCGAGTCACTGCGCCAGGGCCAGCCGCTGGTGATCTTCCCCGAAGGCACGCGCACCGCGCCCGGCCAGGCGCCTGCCTTTCATCGCGGCGCCGCCGCGATCGCCCTGCGCGGTGCGAAGATCATCACCCCGGTGACTATCCAGGTCAGCCCCACCACCCTGACCAAGAACGAACCCTGGTACCGCATTCCCAGCCGCCGCGTGCACTTCTTCCTCAAGGTCGGAGCCGACATCGATCCGCAGGCTTTCGCCGCCCTCGGCCCCGCGCCAAAAGCATCGCGCCTGCTAAACGACCACCTTCATCATTACTTTTCCAAGGAGCTCGCCGCCGATGAGCGCGCCACAGCAAGACCTGAACCGTGACCTCAAACAGCTGATCATCGACGCCCTGGGCCTGGAAGACATCAGCGTCCAGGACATCGACGATGAACAGACCCTGTTCGGCGAAGGGCTGGGCCTGGACTCGGTGGACGCACTGGAACTCGGCCTGGCGATCCAGAAGCGCTACGGCTTCAAGATCGATGCCGATGCCAAGGACACCCGCAACCATTTCAGCAACGTCGCCACCCTGGCGGCGTTCGTCACCGCCCGTCAGGCCGCCTGAGACCGTACCATGCAAACCCGCGAAGACATCTTCAATATCCTGCGCGACGCCCTGGTCGAGCTGTTCGAACTGGAACCGGCCGGCATCTCCCTGGAATCCAACCTGTACCAGGACCTGGAAATCGACAGCATCGACGCCGTCGACCTGATCGACCACATCAAGCGCCAGACCGGCAAGAAGATCGCCGCTGACGATTTCAAGTCGGTACGCACCGTCAATGACGTGGTCGAGGCGGTGTTCCGCCTGGTAAACCCGGCGGCATGAAACGCCTGATCGGCCTCGGCCTGCTGCTGGCCGGCCTGCTGTACCCGTTCGCAGTGCATTTCGGCATGGCCCATTTCGCCCCCTGGCAATTCGGCCTGCTGCTCGGCGCCCTGTGGCTGGCCCGTGCCCTGAGCGCGCCGCGCCGCGCCGGCAGCCTGTGGATGGCGCTGGCCGCGCTGGCGTTCTGCGCCGTGCTGGGGCTGTCCGACAGCTCGCAACTGCTGCGCTGGTATCCGGTGCTGATCAGCGCCTTCATGCTCGCCTTGTTCGGCAGCACCCTGCTGCACGGCATGCCCATGGCCGAACGCCTGGCGCGTCTGCGCGACCCTGAACTGCCACCCCGGGCTGTGCGCTACACGCGCCGGGTGACCGAGGTGTGGAGCCTGTTCTTCCTGATCAATGGTCTGATCGCCGCCAGCCTCACGCTGTGGGCGCCGCTGAACTGGTGGACCTTCTACAACGGCGTGATCGCCTATGCCGCGATGGGCCTGCTGTTCGCCATCGAATGGCTGATAAGACAACGTGTGCGAGGACGCTCATGAACTGGATCAACCTCGAACACCTGCTACGCCCGCTGGAAGCGCCGCGCCAGGTGACCCAGGCACCGGCCCTGGACCACGCAGGGCTCTGCCGCCAGGCCCTGCAACTCGCCGGCGGCCTGCGCCAGCGTAATATCACCCGCCTGGCCGTGCACCTGGACGACGCCGCGCAGCTGGCCGTCGCCCTGCTCGGTGCCTGGCGCGCCGGGGTCGAGGTGTTGCTGCCCGCCGACCTGCAGCCAGCCACCCGCGAACGCTGGCATGCCCAGGTCGACCTGTGGCTCAGCGACCACACCGGCGACGCAACGCTGAAGAGCCTGCAGGGCACCGCGCTGCCAGCCGCCGACCTGGACCTGCAGCAGTGCCGCATCAGCTTGTGCACCTCCGGCTCCAGCGGCGAGCCCAAGCGCATCGACAAGCAGCTGTACCAGCTGGCCAATGAGGTCACCGCGCTGGAGCAGCTGTGGGGCAGTACCCTGGGCGATGCGTGGGTCATCGGCAGCGTCGCTACCCAGCACATCTACGGGCTGCTGTTCCGTGTGCTCTGGCCACTGTGCGCGGGGCGCGGCTTCGAGCGCCGCCAGCTGCCCTTCCCCGAAGACCTGCAACGCGCCAGCCGCGAGCATCCGGCATTCGCCTGGGTGGCCAGCCCGGCGCTGCTCAAGCGAATGGGCGACAACCTCGACTGGCCGGCACTGCGCCCGGTACGCCAGGTGTTTTCCTCGGGCGGCGAGCTGCCGGCCGAGGCAGCCGAACGCCTGCACCAACGCCTGGGCCAGTGGCCAACGGAAATTCTCGGCAGCTCGGAAACAGGCGGCATCGCCTGGCGCCAGGGCGGCGCCCTGTGGCAGCCATTCGCCGATGTGCAACTGGGCCAGGATGAGCACGGCGCCCTGCGCATCGCCTCCTCCTACCTGCCGGCCACGCATGTCGAGCAAAGTGCCGATGCCGTCGAGTTCACCGAGGATGGGCGCTTCCGCCTGCTCGGGCGTCTGGACCGTATCGTCAAGCTGGAAGAAAAGCGCATCTCTCTGCCCATGCTGGAGCAAGCCCTGTGCAGCCACCCGTGGGTCGCTGAAGCGCGCCTGGGCATGATCGAGGAAGGCCGCGCCTACCTCGGCGCCCTGCTGGTACCGACCCCGGCAGGCCTGCACGCGCTGCGTAATCAGGGCCGCCGGGCACTGGTGGCCACCCTGCGCGCGCACCTGGCCGGGCACTGCGAGGCACTGGCGCTGCCGCGGCGTTGGCGGCTGCTGCGCCAGTTGCCGCTGAACAGCCAGGGCAAGCTACCCCAGGCCACCTTGCAGGCGCTGCTGCTGGCCCAACGCAGCCTGGCTCCCGAGGTACTGGAGCAACGCCGTGAGGGTGCTGAACTGCACCTGCGCGTGGCGGTACCACTGGACCTGGCCTGCTTCCCCGGGCACTTCCCGCAAACTCCGGTACTGCCTGGCGTGGTGCAGATCGACTGGGCCATCGCCCTGGCCGGCGAACTGCTGGACAGCGAGCGCCGCTTCGGCGGCATGGAAGTGCTCAAGTTCCAGCAACTGGTGCGTCCCGGTGACGAACTGGCATTGACCCTGCGCCTGGACGTTGAACGCGGCAAGCTGTACTTCGCCTTCACCTGCGCCGGGCTACCTTGCTCCAGTGGCCGCATCCTGCTGGAGGCCGCCTGTGCATAAGCCCTGTGCGGTGATCCCGGTGTACAACCACGAGAAGGCGGTGCCGACCGTGGTCGCCGACCTGCTAGGTGCCGGCCTGCCCTGCGTGCTGGTCGACGACGCCAGCCATGCCCCCTGCGCCCGGGTACTGACGCAGTTGGCCGAACAGCCTGATGTGCACCTGGTGACCCTGGCGGTCAACCAGGGCAAGGGTGGCGCGGTCATGGCCGGCCTGCGCGAGGCAGCACGGCTAGGCTTCAGCCATGCCCTGCAGGTGGATGCCGACGGCCAGCACGACCTTGCCGATGTCAGTTGCTTCCTCGCGCAGTCGCAGGCTTATCCACAGGCGCTGGTGTGTGGTTATCCACAGTACGACGCCAGCGTGCCCAAAGGGCGCCTGTACGCCCGTTACCTGACCCACATCTGGGTATGGATCAACAGCCTTTCGCTGCAGATCCCCGATTCCATGTGCGGCTTCCGGGTCTATCCGCTGCCGGCGACCCTGGCAATGATCAACAGCGTGCAGCTCGGCAAACGCATGGACTTCGACCCGGAAATCCTCGTGCGTTTGGCCTGGCGCAATCAGCCGATGCGCTGGCTGCCGACCCGCGTGCACTACCCGCAGGACGGCCTTTCGCACTTTCGGCTGTTCCACGACAACGCGCTGATTTCGAAAATGCACGCCAAGCTGTTCTTCGGCATGCTGCTTCGCGCACCGCTGATTCTCTGGCGTCGGTGGCGAGCATGAGCGAGCAGCCACAACACTGGGCCGAGCACCGGGAGCGGGGCAGTTTCTGGCTGATGAAGCTGACCGCAACCTTGGTGCGCCTGCTCGGGCGCCGCGTGCTCAGCCCGCTGATCCACGCCATCGTCGCCTACTTCTTCCTGTTCGGCCGCCGCGCCCGGCGCAGTGCCTGGCAGTACCAGCAGCGACTGCGCCAATGGAACGCCGGGCAAACGGCCACGCCCAGCCAATGGCAGGTATTCCGTCAGTTCATGGCCTTCGCCGACGCGCTGCTGGACAAGCTCGACGTGTGGAACGGCAAGCTGCGCATCGAAGACATCGAAATTCATGACCCCGCCAACCTGCGCCAGCAACTGCGTGGCGAACGCGGGCAGATGCTGGTCGGCGCTCACCTGGGCAACCTCGAAGTGTGCCGCGCCCTGGCCGAGCTTGGCGAACAGGTGACGATGAACGTGCTGGTGCACACGCGCCACGCCGAGCGCTTCAACCGCCTGCTCGGCGAGGCCGGCGCCACCAACTTGCGGCTGATCCAGGTCAGCGAGCTGGACCCGGCGGTGATGCTGCAACTGTCCGAGCGACTGGAACGCGGCGAGTGGCTGGCGATCGCCGGCGACCGCGTGCCATTGCACGGGGCGCGCACCGTCGAGGTGGATTTCCTCGGCCACCTGGCAGCCTTCCCGCAAGGCCCGTGGCTGCTGGCCGGCATGCTCGAGTGCCCACTCAACCTGCTGTTCTGCCTTAAACATCAGGGGCGCTACCGCGTCGTCCTCGAACCCTTTGCCGACCGCCTGCAATGGCGGCGCGGCCAGCGCGACCAGGTGATCGCCGAGTGGGCCACGCGCTACGCCGAACGCCTGGGGTACTACTGCACCCAGGCACCATTGCAGTGGTTCAATTTCTACCCTTTCTGGAAGACCGATGACGATGCATCCGCATGAGCCTGTCACCTTCGGCGAATCGCCGCTGGCAATCGAAGATGTCCTGGCCCTGGCCGAGCGGCGTGCCCCGGTGCAGTTGCAGGACGACCCCACCTACCGCGAACGCATCGCCCGTGGCGCACGTTTTCTGGACACCCTGCTCGACAAGGAAGGGGTGATCTATGGCGTCACTACCGGCTACGGTGATTCTTGCGTGGTGGCAGTGCCACTGGAGCACGTCGAAGCCCTGCCGCAGCACTTGTACACCTTCCACGGCTGCGGCCTGGGCAAGCTGCTCGACGCCTGCGCCACACGCGCCGTGCTGGCCGCGCGCCTGCGCTCGCTGAGCCACGGGGTGTCCGGCGTGCGCCTGGCGCTGCTGGAGCGCCTGCGCGACTTCCTCGCCCACGACATCCTGCCGCTGATCCCCGAGGAAGGCTCGGTAGGTGCCAGTGGCGACTTGACGCCACTGTCGTACGTGGCCGCGACCCTGTCCGGCGAGCGCGAAGTGATGTACCAGGGCCAGCGCCGCAGCAGTGCCGACGTGCACCGCGAGCTGGGTTGGCAACCGCTGGTGCTGCGCCCCAAGGAAGCCCTGGCCTTGATGAACGGCACTGCAGTAATGACCGGCCTGGCCTGCCTGGCTTTTGCTCGCGCCGACTACCTGCTGCAGCTGGCCACGCGCATCACCGCGCTCAATGTGATCGGCCTGCAGGGCAACCCGGAGCACTTCGACGAGCGCCTGTTCGCCGCCAAGCCGCACCCCGGCCAGACTCAGGTTGCCGCCTGGCTGCGCCAGGACCTGGCGATCGATGCTCCGCTGCCGCCACTGCACCGCCTGCAGGACCGTTACTCGCTGCGCTGCGCGCCGCATGTACTGGGCGTGCTGGCCGACAGCCTGGGCTGGCTGCGCGGTTTCATCGAGACCGAGCTGAACAGTGCCAACGACAACCCGATCATCGACGGTGACGCCGAGCGCGTGCTGCACGGCGGGCATTTCTACGGCGGGCACATCGCCTTCGCCATGGACAGCCTGAAAACCCTGGTGGCCAACGTCGCCGACCTGCTCGACCGCCAGCTCGCGCTGCTGGTGGATGTGCGCTACAACCACGGCCTGCCGAGCAACTTGTCCGGCGCCGAAGCCGACCGGGCGATGATCAACCACGGTTTCAAGGCCGTGCAGATCGGCGCCAGCGCGTGGACTGCCGAAGCCCTCAAGCAGACCATGCCGGCCAGCGTGTTCTCGCGTTCCACCGAGTGCCACAACCAGGACAAGGTGAGCATGGGCACCATCGCCGCGCGCGATGCCCTGCGCGTACTGGAGCTGACCGAGCAGGTCGCCGCCGCCTCGCTGCTGGCCGCCAACCAGGGCGTCTGGCTGCGTAACCGCCAGGCTGACGCAAGGCCGCTGCCACCAGCACTGGCGAGCATGCACGAAGCGTTGCTGGAGGACTTCGCCCCGGTGATCGAAGACCGCGCCCTGGAGAACGACCTGCGCCACTGCCTGCAGCACATCGCCCAGCGCCACTGGAGGCTGCATGCGTAACCCCGGGGTGTTCCATGTCGACAGCGAGATCGTCGTGCCCTTCTTCGATGTCGACAGCATGCACATCGTCTGGCACGGCCATTACGTGAAATACCTGGAGGTTGCCCGCTGCGCCCTGCTTGACCGCCTGGCGCACAATTACCTGCAGATGCAGGCCAGCGGCTACGCCTGGCCGGTGATCGACCTGCAGCTGCGCTACATCCGCGGCGCTACCTTCGGCCAGCGCCTGACCGTGCGCGCCAGCCTGGTGGAGTGGGAAAACCGCCTGAAGATCCACTACCTGATCAGCGACGCCGAAACCGGCGAACGCATGACCCGCGCCAGTACCGTGCAGGTGGCCGTGCACATCGCAAGCGGCGAGATGCAGCTGGCTTCGCCGCAGGTGATGCTTGATGCCGTACATCAGGTGCTGGCATGAAGCGTGTGCTGCTAGCCCTCGCCCTGCTGGTCAACACCCCATTGACCTTGGCTTTTGGCCTCGACGACCTGCAGAAGCAGTTGAGCGAGCCCGCAGTGGTCAAAGGCCCGTTCATCCAGGAAAAGCACCTGCGCGCCCTGCCCCAGCCCTTGCTGAGCAAGGGCCACTTCGTGCTGGCCCGCGACCACGGTCTGCTGTGGCTGCTGCAGGCACCGCTGCGCCAGGACTACCGCATCGACACCCAGGGCATTGCCCGGCGCGATGCGAACGGCTGGCAGCCCCTGCCCAGCCAAAGCGCCGGGGCACAGCAGAACCGCCTGTTCTTCGCCGTGCTGCAAGGCGACAGCAGCGGCCTGCAACGCGACTTCGAGCTGAGCCTGAGCGGCGAGGCCGAGCACTGGCAGCTGCGCCTGGTACCCCGCTCGTTGCTGCTCAAGCAAGTCTTCAACCGCATCGATATCAACGGCGGGCGCTATGTCGAGCGCATCGAGCTGAGCGAGACGCAGGGGGACAGCACTGTGCTGCGCATGCCCGAAAGCAGCGGCGCCGCCGCACTGAGCGACGCGGAGCGCAGTGATTTTGCCGACTGAACGCCTGTTGCCGCGCCTGTTCGTCTGCCTGCTGCTGGCCATGTTGGCGGTTGCCGCCTGGCAGTGGCACCGCGGCCCGCCGCTGTCCGCCGACCTGATGACCCTGGTGCCCGGGGCCACCCAGGACCCGCTGGTCGAACGCGCCGAACAGCGTATGCAGGAGCCGCTCAACCGCGAACTGCTGGTGCTGGTCGGCCATGCAGATCGCCAGCAGGCGCTGGCCCTGGCCGAAGCACTGGCCGGACAATGGCAGGCCAGCGGCCTGTTCGAAAAGGTCCAGTGGAGCCTGCAGACCGACCTGCAAGCGCTGCGCGAACAATTGCTGCAAGGCCGCTTGGCGATGCTCGCTGCCAAGGACCGGAAGCTGCTGGTCGAGCAACCCGACATCTTCATCGAGCAGCGCGTGCAGAGCCTGTTCGACCCCTTCGCCGGCTTCAGCCTGGTGCCCAGCCAGGACGACTGGCTGGGCCTGACCGGGCGCATCCAGAACAGCCAGCCGAAACCGGCCAACGTGGAACTGGACACCGCCAGCGGCGCGCTGGTCGCCCAGGCCAACGGACAGTTCTGGGTATTGCTGCGCGCACGCACGCAGGGCAACGCCTTCGACATGCACCTGCCGCTGCAGGTGGCCGAGCTGCTCCAGCAGGGCCGTGCCCAGGCCGATCAGGCCGGCGCCCACCTGCTGGCGGCCAGCGGCCTGCTGCACGCTGCCGCCGGCCAACAGCAGGCGAGCCGGGAAATCACCTGGGTCGGGGGTGGCGCCACGCTAGGCATCCTGCTGCTGTTGCTGTTGGCCTTCCGCCGCTGGCGGGCACTGCTGGCGTTCGTCCCGGTGCTGGTGGGCATACTGTTCGGCTCGGTGGTCTGCGTGGCGCTGTTCGGCCAGATGCATGTGATGACCCTGGTGCTCGGCTCCAGCCTGATCGGCGTGGCGGTCGACTACCCGCTGCATTACCTGTCCAAGGCCTGGAGCCTCAAGCCATGGCGCAGCTGGACGGCAGTGCGCCTGACGCTGCCGGGCATGAGCCTGAGCCTGGCCACCAGCTGCATCGGCTACCTGGCCCTGGCCTTCACGCCGTTCCCGGCGCTGACGCAGATCGCCGCATTCTCGGCCGCAGGACTGGTGGGCGCCTACCTGAGCGCGGTGTGCCTGCTGCCGGCACTGCTGGCCAAGGTCGAACTGCAACCGGCACAGTGGCCACTGTGCCTCGCCGAGATCCTTACCCGCTGGCGTGAGCGGCTGCTGGCCAGGATCCCCAACGGTGCCCTGCTGGCCTTGGCGCTGTTGTTCTGCGCCGCCGGCCTGTGGCACCTGCAGACGCGCAACGATATCCGTCAGTGGGTCGGCACCCCGCCGCAGCTGATGGAGGAAGCCCAGGCCGTGGCGCAGATCACCGGCTACCAGCCGACCAGCCAGTTCTACCTGGTGCGCGGAGCCGACCAGCAACAACTGCTGGCACGCCTGGATGCCCTTTGCGGCAAGCTTCAGGAACTGGTCGAGATGGGCAAACTCAAGGGGTTCATGAGCCTGAGCCAGGGGGTCGCCAGCCCTGCCGAACAAGGCCTGGTGCGCCAGGCGCTGGCTGCGCTGCCCGGATACTGGCAGCCACTGCTGGCGCTGGGCGTTCCCGAAGCCTCGCTAACCGCGGAAGTCGAACAGTTGCGCCAACTGCCCGACCAGACCATCGAGCAATACCTGGCCGGCCCACTGGGTGAAGCCTGGCGGCCCTTGTGGCTGGGCCAGGATGGCACCGGTGTGGCGGCCATCGTCAGCCTCCAAGGCCTGAGCGACACTGCGCTGCTGCGCCTGCAGACCGACGAGCTCGAAGGCGTGCAACTGGTCGACCGCCTGGGCGAGCTGAACCAGCTGTTCGCCGCCACCCAGGTCAGCGCAGCAGAACTCAAGCTGCTGTCCTGCGCGCTGATCCTGGTGCTGCTGGTGCTGCCGTTCGGCTTGCGCGGTTCGCTGCGCATCGTCGCCCTGCCGCTGCTGGCCGCATTGTGCAGCCTGGCCAGCCTCGGCTGGCTGGGCCAGCCGCTTACCCTGTTCAGCCTGTTCGGCCTGTTGCTGGTGACCGCCATCAGCGTCGACTACGCGATCCTCATGCACGAACGTATCGGTGGCGCCGCCGTGAGCCTGCTCGGGACCTTGCTGGCGGCGCTCACGACCTGGCTGTCGTTCGGCCTGCTGGCGCTGTCGAGCACCCCGGCAGTCAGCAATTTCGGCCTGGCCGTGAGCCTGGGCCTGGTCTTCAGTTTTCTTCTGGCCCCTTGGGCCGCCTCCCGCGAAGGAGCGCAAGCGCACCCATGACCCCGCTGTCGTTCCGGGCCCTCATTCCACAACTCGATGGCGCAGCGCTGGCCGCCCTGCGCCGTATCCCTCTGAATTCTGTTTCCATGGCAAGGAGCCCGCATGCCGAACATTGAACTGCAACAACGCCAGGTCCTGGTCATCGGAGCCGGCCCGTCCGGCGCCATCGCCGCTGCGTTGCTCAAGCGCCAAGGCCGTGACGTGCTGGTGATCGAGCGCCAGCGCTTCCCGCGCTTCTCCATTGGCGAAAGCCTGCTGTGCCATTGCCTGGACTTCGTCGAGGAGGCGGGCATGCTCGACGCCTTGCAGGCGGCCGGTTTCCAGTACAAGAACGGCGCCGCGTTCGCCTGGGGCGAGGCGTACACCCATTTCGATTTCGGCGAGACCTTCACCCAAGGCAAGCCGAGCACCTTCCAGGTGCAGCGCGGGCGTTTCGACAAGCTGCTGGCAGACCAGGCCGAGGCCCAGGGTGTCGAGATCCGCTACGAGCACGAGATCGTCAGCGCCGACATGGGCGGTGACCAACCTCGCGTGCGCGTGCGCCGCCCGGATGGCAGCGAATACGATGTCCAGGCGCACTTCGTGCTCGACGCCAGTGGCTACGGCCGCGTGCTGCCGCGCCTGCTCGACCTCGAGGCACCGTCGAACTTCCCGGTGCGCCAGGCGGTGTTCACCCACATCGAGGATCGCATCGACCACCCCGGTTTCGATCGCGACAAGATCCTCATTACCACTCACCCCGAGCACCGCGACATCTGGTTCTGGACCATTCCCTTCAGCGATGGCCGCACCTCGCTGGGTGTGGTCGCAGCCGCCGAGCGCTTCGCTGTTGCGCCCAAGGACCTGGATGCCTGCCTCAAGCATTTCGTGGGGCAGACCCCGAGCCTGGCCAAGGTCCTGGCCAACGCTGTGTGGGACACCCCGGCGCGCACCATCGGCGGCTACTCGGCCAACGTCAAGGCGCTGCATGGCAAGGGCTACGCCCTGCTCGGCAACGCCGCCGAATTCCTCGACCCGGTGTTTTCCTCGGGCGTGACCATCGCCATGCGCTCAGCGAGCATGGCCGCCGGCCTGCTGCACCGCCAGCTGCAAGGTGAGGCGGTGGACTGGCAGGGCGAGTTCGCCGAACCGCTCAAGCGTGGCGTCGACACCTTCCGGGTGTACGTGGAAGGCTGGTACGACGGCAGCTTCCAGGATGTCATCTACCACCCCGGCAGCTCGCCGGAAATCCGCGCCATGATCAGTTCGATCCTCGCCGGTTATGCCTGGGACACGCGCAACCCGTTCGTTGCCGAACCCAAGCGGCGCCTGCGCACCCTGGCCGAGTTGTGCGCGAGGGAGCCGACATGAACCCGCGCCCGTTTCTCAGCGACACCTACGTCGAAGAAACCCGCATCGGCTTCCGCTTCCTCGCCAGCCATGTCTGGCAGCACCATGTGCTGCGCGTGGCGATCAACGACCTGCACCAGCTGTTCGACGGCGAGCTGCCGCAAGCGCCGGTACTGCTTGATGCCGGCTGCGGCCAAGGCAAGTCGTTCAAGCACCTGCAGCAGGTGTTCGCCCCCGCCAGGCTGCTGGGCACCGATGCCGACCCGCACAGCCTCGAACTGAGCGCCGCCGAGGCCCGCCGCCTTGGCCTCGACGTGGAGCTGCGCGGCAGCGACTGCGCCCACTTGCAGTACCTGGACGCCAGCATCGACATCCTGTTCTGCCACCAGACCTTCCACCACCTGGTGGAGCAGGAAAAGGCCCTGGCCGAGTTCTACCGGGTGCTCAAGCCCGGGGGTTACCTGTTGTTCGCCGAGTCCACCGAGGCCTACATCGACACCTGGGTGATCCGCTGGTTCTTCCGTCACCCCATGCACGTGCAGAAGAGCGCCGAGGGATACTTGCAGATGCTGCGCGAGCAAGGCTTCGAGTTCGGCCCGCGCAACGTTTCGTACCCGTACCTGTGGTGGAGCCGTGCCAAAGACTTCGGCCTGTTCGAACGCCTGGGCCTGCGCAAGGCACCTGCGATCGGCCAGCGCGAAGAGACACTGGTCAACGTGGTGGCGCGCAAACCCCTGGAGCAACCATGAAACACCTGCTGGCGATCACCCTGGCCCTGCTGCTCGGCGCCTGTGCCACGCGCCCGCCGCTACCTGCGCAACTGCCGACACTGCAACTGCCACAGCAACTGCATGTCGAACGTGAACAGGCCGGCCAGCGCCAGGACTGGCTGTTGGTGATCCAAGGCGAGCACGGCCACCTGCGCTGGTCGCTGCTCGACCTGCTGGGTATTCCCCAGGCCCGCCAGCTGCTCGATGGCCAGCAGTGGCAGGCCGACGGGCTGCTGCCACCGAACCCGGCGGCGCGCGAGCTTTTCGCCGCCGTGCTGTTCGCGCTGACGCCGACCGAGCAACTGTCGAAACTTTATCCACAGGCGCGCCAGCAAAACGAGCGGCGTTGGCTGGGTCAGCGCTGGCAGGTCACCTATCGCGCCACCGACGCCTTCGACTTGAACCTCGACCAGGGCCTGCGTTACATCGTCGACCCTCTGCCCCACGAGAATTCCCCATGACCGCCTACCTCAATGCCCTGGGCCTGGTCTGCTCACTTGGCCAAAGCCAGGCCGAAGTGGCTGCACGCCTGTTCGCCGGCGACTGTTCGGGCATGCAGCCGGCGCCGGGCTGGATCCCCGAACGCCAACCGCCGGTCGGCGCCGTCAGCGGTGCTCTGCCCGACGTGCCGCTGGCCGAGCAGCACAGCCGCAACAACCAATTGCTGTACGCCGCGGCCCTGCAGATCGAACCAGAGATCCGCCAGGCCATTGCCAAACATGGCGCGCACCGTATCGCGGTAATCCTCGGCACCAGCACCTCCGGCATTGCCGAGGCCAGCGCAGGCATCACCCGGTACCTGCAGAGCGGGCAGTTCCCGGCCGAATACCGCTACGCAGAGCAGGAGCTGAGCGCGCCGGCCAGCTTCCTCGCCGACTGGCTGCAACTGAGCGGCCCGGCCTACGTGATCTCCACCGCCTGCACGTCCAGTGCCCGCGCCCTGCTCAGTGCCCGGCGCCTGCTCGACCTGGGTTTGTGCGACGCAGTGCTGTGCGGCGGCGTCGACAGCCTGTGCGGCCTGACCCTCAATGGCTTCAGCGCCCTGGAAGCGGTCAGCGATCAGCGCTGCAACCCATTCTCGGTCAACCGCAACGGCATCAACATCGGCGAGGCCGCGGCCTTGTTCCTGATGGCCCGCGATGCTGACGCCGAAGGCGCCAGCATCGCACTGCTGGGGGCCGGCGCCAGCTCCGACGCTCACCACATCTCCGCGCCCGACCCGACCGGTGCCGGCGCCTTGCAGTGCATGGGCAAAGCACTGGACAATGCCGGCCTCGCGCCAGCGCAGATCGATTACCTGAACCTGCACGGCACCGCGACGGCGCACAACGACGCCATGGAAAGCCTCGCCGTGCATACACTGTTCGGCGCCACACTGCCCTGCTCGTCGAGCAAGCCGATGACCGGCCACACGCTCGGCGCTGCCGGTGCGCTGGAAGCGGCGTTCTGCTGGCTGAGCCTGAGCGGGCACAACCCGCAAGGGCTGCTGCCGCCGCATGTATGGGACCACCAGCAGGACCCGGCGCTGCCGGCCCTGGCCCTGGTCGACGGTAGCCAGCGCCTGCCCGCGCAGCGCCCACGCCGATTGATGAGCAACTCGTTCGCTTTCGGCGGCAACAATGTCAGCCTGATTCTCGGAGACACCCCATGATCCCCTGGCCACTGGCCGAGCTGCTGCCCCACGCCGGCGACATGATCCTGATCGACCAGATCGACAGCTGTGACGACGAGCAGATCCATACCCGCACCACTGTGCGCCCCGGCGGCCTGTTCAACCGCGCCGACGGCAGCCTGCCGGCCTGGCTCGGTGTCGAGCTGATGGCCCAGAGCGTTGCGGCCTATGCCGGCTGCCGCGCGCGGACAAAGGGTCAGGCGGTCGAGCTGGGCTTCTTGCTTGGCACGCGCAAGTTCGAGTGCGATGTCGAGCACTTTCCGGCCGGCGCCGAGCTGCTCATCCACGCCCTGCGTTCGCTGGAAGACGAGAACGGCATGGGCGTGTTCGAATGCCACCTGCGCGGCCCCGGCATCCATGCCAGCGCCCGTCTGAATGTTTACCGCCCGCCGCAAGCGGCCAGCTACCTGGCCGAAGCCGGCCCAGAGGAGTCCTCCCATGACTGATACCATCCTGGTCACCGGTTCCAGCCGGGGTATCGGCCGCGCCATCGCCCTGCGCCTGGCCCGTGCCGGCTTCGACCTGGTGCTGCACTGCCGCAGCGGCCGCGCCGAGGCCGATGCGGTGGCTGACGAAGTCCGGGCGCTGGGCCAGCAGGCACGGGTGCTGCAGTTCGACATCGGCGACCGCGCCGCCTGCCGGGCCATCCTCGAAAGCGACGTGGAGCACTTTGGCGCCTACTACGGGGTGGTGTGCAACGCCGGGCTGACCCGCGACGGCGCCTTCCCGGCGCTCACCGACGAGGACTGGGACCAGGTGCTGCGCACCAACCTGGACGGTTTCTACAATGTCCTGCAGCCGCTGACCATGCCGATGATCCGCCGCCGCGCGCCGGGGCGCATCGTCTGCATCACCTCGGTCTCGGGGCTCATCGGCAACCGTGGCCAGGTGAACTACAGCGCCTCCAAGGCCGGGCTGATCGGTGCCGCCAAGGCCTTGGCCATCGAACTGGGCAAACGCCGCATCACCGTCAATTGCGTGGCACCCGGGCTGATCGACACGGCCATGCTCGACGAACACGTGCCGGTGGAGGACCTGATGAAGATGATCCCGGCCGGGCGCATGGGCACCCCTGAAGAGGTAGCCGGGGCAGTGAACTTCCTGATGTCGCCGGAGGCGGCGTACATCACCCGCCAGGTGCTGGCAGTGAACGGAGGGCTGTGCTGATGCGCCGCGTCGTCGTCACCGGCATGGCCGGCATCACCGCCCTGGGCAATGACTGGGCGACCATCGCCGGGCATTTCGCCAGCCAGCGCAGCGGCATCCGCCGCATGGACGAGTGGGACCGTTTCGAGGAGCTGAATACGCGCCTGGCCGGCCCCATCGATGATTTCAAGGTGCCCGCACACTGGACACGCAAGCAGCTGCGCAGCATGGGGCGGGTCTCGCGCCTGGCCGTGGCCGCCGCCGAGCGCGCCCTGGCCGACGCTGGCGTGCTCGACGACCCGAGCATCCGCGACGGGCGCATGGGCGTAGCCTGCGGCTCGTCCACCGGAAGCACCGACGAGATCAAGGCGTTCGGCAACATGCTGCTGAACTCGGTGGCCGATGGCCTCAACGCCAACTCCTACGTGCGCATGATGCCGCACACCACCGCCGCCAACATCAGCATCTTCTTCGGCCTCACCGGGCGCCTGATCCCCACCTCCAGCGCCTGCACCAGTGGCAGCCAGGGCATTGGCTATGCCTACGAGGCGATCAAGTTCGGCCGCCTGCCGATGATGCTCGCCGGCGGCGCCGAAGAGTTGTGCCCGACCGAGGCGATGGTGTTCGACGCCCTGTATGCCACAAGCCTGAAGAACGACACGCCACATTTGAGCCCGCGCCCCTATGACAGCGGTCGCGACGGCTTGGTGATCGGCGA
Source organism: Pseudomonas sp. NPDC089996 (assembly GCF_044748405.1). NCBI lineage: Bacteria > Pseudomonadati > Pseudomonadota > Gammaproteobacteria > Pseudomonadales > Pseudomonadaceae > Pseudomonas > Pseudomonas sp. NPDC089996. Next base: position 355,282 of record NZ_JBIVGA010000004.1, read on the forward strand.
GGGCGGCGGCATGCTGGTGCTCGAGGAACTTGAGCACGCCCTGGCCCGGGGCGCGAAGATCCACGCCGAGATCGTTGGTTTCGGCAGCAACGCCGACGGCCAGCACACCACCCGCCCCGAGCAGCTGACCATGCGCCGGGCCATGGAGCTGGCCCTGGAAGATGCAGGCCTTGTTCCGGAGGCAATCGGCTACGTCAATGGCCACGGCACCGCCACCGAGCAGGGCGACATCGCCGAGACCCTGGCCACCAGCAACCTGTTCGGTGCCCGTATGCCGATCAGCTCGCAGAAGAGCTTCCTGGGCCACACCCTCGGCGCCTGCGGGGCGCTGGAGTCGTGGTTCAGCATCGAGATGATGAACAGCGACCGCTACGTGCACACGCTCAACCTCGACCAGGTCGACCCGCGCTGTGGCGAGCTGGATTACCTGCGCGGCGAGTTTCGCGCCATGAGCAATCAATACGTGATGAACAACAACTTCGCCTTCGGCGGGGTCAACACTTCGTTGATCTTCCGCCGCTGGCGCTGACTGGCAACCTCAATCTCAACCAAGGAAGACCGATGCGCCTCAAGACTTTTACCGCCGCAACCGCCCTGCTGCTGTGCGCCCTGCCAGGTGTCAGCCAGGCCCGCGACACCGCGCTTTACTTGCCGTTTGAAAAGGTCGTTCAGCAAATGCTGGCCGAGAAGAAGCTCGACGGCTCGGTGAAGTTCTACCTGGCGGGCGTGCAGCCACATGGCAAAGTCAAGGTGCTCAGCCCTGGCGCAGTCACCAACAAGAAGACCAACGCCTTCAACAAGAGTGACCAGGCAGCCTGTGAATGGGCCCTGCAATCGGCCTTGCTGACCCTGCAGGACGCTGCGAAGAAGACAAGTGCCAACGCGGTGACCAACATCGCCAGCTACTACAAGAAGAACGAGCGCAAGGACCCTGCGACCTACGAGTGCCATGCTGGCGCGGTCATCGCCGGCGTTGCGCTCAAGGGCGACCTGGCGCGGGTCGACTGATCGCCTGCTCGGTTACCAGCTCGGCGAATGCTTTAGCCATCGCCGAGCCGCCGCGTTCGCGCTGCACCAGCCACACCGCCGACATCGCCCCCTCATCCAGCAGCGTGCGGTACACCACGCCTTCGATCTGCATGCGCTTGAACGACGCCGGCAGCACCGATACCCCAAGCCCCGCCGACACCAGGCCGATGATGGTCATCGCCTCCCCCGCTTCCTGGGCGAAGTGCGGGCTGAACCCGGCCTGGCGGGCCAGGCTCAGCAACTGCGCATGCAACCCGCTGCCATAGCTGCGCGGAAAGAACACGAACGGTTCATGGGCCAGCGCGGCCATGTGCACGCCATGCTCCGTGCCTTGCGCCAACGGATGTGAGGCGTTGATCACCGCCACCAGCGGCTCGTGGAACAGCTCGGTGGCCACCAGGCCCTCGGGCAGTGGCATCGGTCGCATCAGCCCGACCTCGATGGATTCGTCGAACACCCCTTCAGCGACATCCCGGCTGCTCATTTCCTTGAGGTTCAGGTGTACGGCCGGGAAGCGCTGACGAAAGGCGTGGATGGCCTTGGGAATCTTCGAAGTGAACGGCGCCGACGAGGTGAAGCCGATCTTCATTTCGCCCAGTTCGCCCAACTGCGCACGGCGCGCTACATCGGCCGCTTTCTCCACCTGCGCCAGCACCTGCCGTGCTTCTTCCAGAAACAGCCGGCCGGCCTCACTCAGCTCGACCCGACGATTGGTCCGGTCGAACAGCCGGGCGCCGAGCTCCTGCTCCAGCGCCTGGATCTGCTGGCTCAAAGGCGGCTGGGAGATGCCCAGTTGCTGGGCTGCGCGGCCGAAGTGCAGCTCTTCGGCAACGGCGATGAAGTAACGCAAGTGGCGCAGTTCCATGGTCGGCTCCTAACAGGTCGCAGAACGTCTTAAATAGGTCGAACAATATATTGGATCTAATCATTAGCCAGCTATATGCTTTTTTCATTGCACCCGAGGTACCTACCGTGAAAACTGCTGTAGCCCCCCTTTCCGTCGGCCCAGAACCTGCCCCCCTGAACGAAATGTGGATCGAGAAAGGCACCCCCGCCTTCATGAAGACCGTGCTGGCACTGTTCAGCGGCGGCTTTGCCACGTTCGCGCTGCTGTACTGCGTGCAGCCGATGATGCCGCTGCTGTCGAAGGAGTTTTCCATCAACGCGGCACAGAGCAGCCTGGTGCTGTCGGTGTCGACGGCAATGCTGGCGTTCGGCCTGCTGATCACCGGGCCCATTTCCGACCGCATTGGCCGCAAGCCGGTGATGGTCTTTGCCTTGGTCTGCGCCGCCCTGTCGACACTGGCCAGCGCGGTGATGCCGAGCTGGGAGCTGGTACTGGCCACCCGCGCCCTGGTGGGCCTGTCGCTGAGCGGCCTGGCAGCGGTGGCGATGACTTACCTGAGCGAAGAAATCCACCCGCAGCACATCGGCCTGGCCATGGGCCTGTACATCGGCGGCAACGCCATCGGCGGCATGAGCGGGCGGCTGATCACCGGGGTGCTGATCGACTTCGTCAGCTGGCACACGGCAATGCTGACCATCGGTGGCCTGGCCCTGGTGGCGGCGCTGGTGTTCTGGAAGGTATTGCCTGAATCGCGCAATTTCCGCCCACAGTCGATGAATCCGCGCAGCTTGCTGGAGGGTTTCGTCATGCACTTCAAGGATGCCGGGCTGCCCTGGCTGTTCCTCGAAGCCTTCCTGCTGATGGGCGCCTTCGTCACGCTGTTCAACTACATCGGCTATCGCCTGCTGGCCGAGCCCTATCACATGAACCAGGCGCTGGTCGGCCTGCTGTCGGTGGTGTACCTGTCGGGGATCTACAGCTCGGCGCAGGTGGGCGCTCTGGCTGACAAGCTGGGCCGGCGCAAGGTGTTCTGGGCCAGTATCGTGGTCATGGCCGGTGGCTTGCTGATGACCCTGGCCAGCCCGCTGGCGCTGGTGATCGTTGGCATGCTGGTGTTCACCTTCGGTTTCTTCGGTGCGCACTCGGTGGCCAGCAGCTGGATCGGTCGCCGGGCGCTCAAGGCCAAGGGGCAGGCTTCATCGCTGTACCTGTTCTGCTATTACGCAGGCTCCAGTGTGGCCGGTACGGCGGGCGGGGTGTTCTGGCATCAGTGGGGCTGGAACGGGATCGGGCTGTTCATCGGCAGCCTGCTGGCGGTGGCACTGCTGGTGGCGCTGCACCTGAGCAAGTTAGCGCCCAAATCGGTGTGAAGCATTCGCGGGCACGCCCGCTCCCACAGGGTTCGGCGCAATACTCTGTGGGAGCGGGCGTGCCCGCGAACAGGCCCTTGATCAGTTGATGATCTCGACGATATCCACATCCACTTCGCGACTCATCAGGTGTTTCTCCACCTCTCCGGTCAGCTTGACCTTGGTCTTGTCGTTGAACGGCGTAGGCGGCAAGTCTTCATCGTCGATTTCGACGGTAATGGTGCCCGTGTTGTCCTTGAACTCGTACTTGTCGTCGTTATTGATCTTCTTGGTCACAAAGCCTTGCAGCACCACCGGTGTGTCATCGGCGGCGTCATTGGCAGCAGCGACCGTGGTCACCGACTGGGCGCCCGGTCCGGTGTAACCGGCAGCCAGGGCAGCGGTGCTGAACAGCGGGGCAAGGATCAGGGCGAGGTAACGGGTTTTCATGGTGGCAGGTCCTGTTTCGTTTTCGATGGGAACAGCCTACCGAAGCTGGCTGAAGCGAATCTTAATCGGCTCGGTCCTCGTCCAGCTCCAGCCCCAGCTGCGCCTGCAATTGCTCACCGGCCACTTGCAACTGCAAACTGCGCAGCTGCGCACCGTCACGCTCCAGCGCATGCAGCCAATCCAGCAGTTTTGCGGGTTCTCCTTCAAGGCTGACGTCCACCTGGCGGGCGCGGGTCTGCAAGCCGCTGATTCGCAATCCGGCTGCCAGCGCGCGCGCGTTCAGCACGGCGGGCGTCAGCACACTCACTGCTTGCTGGGCGTTGCTCGGCCCTGTCGACACGCTCTTCAGATACCCAACCAGCCCCAGCTCCTGCGCATGGGCACGCTCGGCTTGCTGCAAGCGCTGTTTGCCGGGGGCCCAGGCAAGTTGCCAGAGCACGACCAGGGCCAGGCTCCAGAGTACGACCATGATCACTCCCCGCCGAGCGCCGGGTATCAATCGCCATTGATGCGCCCAGGCCTGCTTGAACCACCGCATCATCGTGTCTCCCTCCAGGTCAGGGTCGCCCGAACACCTTGATCGGCCTGGCGGGCCTGGTCCATCAACACTCCGGGGACACGCTGGCGCAGCCGCTCGAGGTCGTCGAACCCTTGAGCGATCACTTCCATGCGCCACCCTTCGAGAGGACTGGACGTGGCCTGTTCGACCCTGATATTGCCGGTCTCCACCAACTGCTCGGTAAACGATGCCAGCGCCTCGACCGTAGTCCTTGCCCGGGGGCGGAACTCCAGCGCCCTGATCTGCGTTGCCAGATCACTGCTGACGGGCTGCCCGGGCGCCCACCGCAGGAATGCCTGAACGTTCTCGGCATGCAGCTGGGCCGTGCGTTGCGACAACCATTCCACACGCAGGTAATCCGCTGCACATACCATTGCCAGAGCCAGCAGCACCCCTCCCGCAAGGGAGGGCCAGGGCAACGCCGAGCCACGTCGCCGGTAGGGTCCCTGGCGCAGGTCCAGAGCCGTGGCTCGCCCCTGTACAAGAACGTGCAAGGCACTGTCGACAGACTGGTTGCACAGCGCCTGCCCTGCATGAGCAGCCTCGGCCTGCCATGCCATCGGCGGCAACTGCTGCGCCAGGACTTCGGCCACCTGAGGACGGGCGACCAACCAGGGTCCACTGTGACCGCCCAGCAACCAGCGCCCCTCAAGCCACAGTGCACAGGGTTGCCCGGTACCCAACAGGTTGGTATCGGCGTGGATCCTCAGCGGGTCGATACCCTGGGCCTGCAACAAGGTAATCAGGTTGGCCATCGCCTGGTGCTCTATCACCAGGGCATGGCGATGCCCTTGCGCATCCGGTAAACCAAACACCAGGTGCACTGTTTCCAGCGGCGTCGCCAACTGGTCTTCGGCGGCATAGGCCAATGTTTCGGACCTGGGCCGATTGCCCGGCACAGGGCCGATCTCACAGCAGCCCAGCATTTCCATGGGTACCACCACGATCACAGGACCACTCAGAGTGGGTGCCAGCTCATCCAGGCGCGCCTTGCTCACGCTGCCGTCTGCTGCACGCAGCCACACCGGCCACTGCGCATCGGCCGCCGCCACCCCTTCGGGCAAGAGGTACAGCCAGTTCTCACTCATCTGCTCTTCGCTCCCGCATCGCAGAAAATACACGCCGCATCACACGAACCTGATGCGTGTTCAAATCAATCTCCAGGTCGCTGTACAGGTATCTGCGCTTGCCTGCCAATTGCGCCTGTACTTCCAGGCGAAACCAGCGGCTGGTCACAGCCAGGCCACGCCTGTCCAGACCCTGGCCCTCGAGTTGGGGCTGGGCCAGAAAGCGCTCCACGGTGGGGTAGCCCGCCTCGGGCTGCTGCCGTATCAGTTCTGCTGCCACCGTCGGCGGCAGCTCGGCCAACGTCGCCAGCTGGCGCGCCGGAGCCGTATTGATGTTGAGCCGCGCCTCCTTGGGCAAAACCACCAGCCAAGGCTGCAAACGCGCCATCACCTCAGCAGTGACACCCGGCAATGCGCGCAACTGGGTTGGGTCGAGCATTGGTTGGCCTGCAAGCGCCTCCAATGCCGGCGGCTCCAGCTGCAACGAATGGCACAAGCGCTCCCAGCGCTCGAGCAGCAATGGGTCAGGTGCCTTTCCGGCCATCAGCGCGCCGAGGTTCAAGCGCCCCGAAAGGTCCTCAAGCTGAAGGCGTATCTGTCCTTCGCCAAGGGTGAGCGCACGAGGGTGGGCCCAGGATTGCCGACCATGGGTGACCTGCAATACCTCGCCCACCTCCTGGCGCAGGCTCGCCAAAGCATGCTGCTCGCCGGCATTGGCCAGGCGCAGCAGGCGCGACGCTTCGATGTGGTGGGAAACACCACCAAGCAGCAATCGATGGCTATGCAGCATGCCGGCCACGAGCATCGTGAGCAGCGCCATGACCAGCAACACGGTGACCAATGCGAGCCCCTTTTGCCGTTGCGGCTTCATTGGCTGGCCCCCCCCAGCGGCAATACCCGCCGGATCTGCTCGAACCGCCTGGTCGAGAGTGTCACTTCCAGCGCTTGCGGTGGCACCGGTCGGCGCTGGGCCATTGGCCAGCGCTCCTGCCAGCCGCCACCGGGCACATACACTCGCCAATGCACCTCGCGTACCCCTTCGAGCAATCGCTGCGGGCGTGGCGTGGCTTGCTCCAGCGTGCGCCGTTGACGCCACAGCACACCCTCTTCGAACCAGTACTCGACAACCCTCAACTCACTGCGCTGGAACGTCTGGTCGTCTTGTTCCCTGGCCAGCCAATGGGTCCGGGTACCGTTCAACAGGATGCCGTAACCGCCCTCGCCCAGGCTTGCGGGCAGATATCCCAGCAAGGCATCGCGCTGGATAACGCTCATGGCCCTGCTCAGCGCACGCAGTTCATCGGCCTGAAACTGACGCGCACTTTCGGCACGCATGAACACATCGAGCACGCGCGCGCTGCCGCTCGCCAACAAGGCGAAGATGGCAATCGCCAACAGCAGCTCGATCAAGGTGAAGCCCCGCTGACGGGTCCCATTGACTGACCTAGCGTGACGCATCGGCCATCCCCTGCCAGCCCGTGGCCTGATGCAGCACCTGGCGGTCGGCAGCCAGGCTCACCCGCACATGCACTTCAAGCAGAGCGGTCTCGCCCAGGCGGCGGCGAGTTTCGGCCAAGGTCCAGCGATGCTGGCCCAAACTGACATCCAGGGTGCGCTGGCCGGGAGCCGAAGCTGGTTGCAGGCGAAGCTCCGTCAGGTGATTGTCCGCCACCCAGCTGGCAAGCAAGCGTTGCTCAAGCCCCTGGGATTGCGCCAGCACATGCTGGCTGGCCGTGGTAACTGCCACGGCCAGTACCGCGAAGATTGCCAGCGCCACCAACACTTCCAACAAGGTAAAGCCACGCTCAGCGCAGGAACTTGGGGTCATTGAGGCCATCACTCGACACAGAGACCAGGCGCACACGCTCTGCCTCGAAATGCAGGAAAAACGGCGTGTGCTCGTCATTGCCGTACATCACCAGCTGCGGTGCCCTGCCAGTCGCGGGGGGAGGTATCGCCAGCCCGTCGATTTCCAGGCGCAAGTCCAGGTCTGTAGCGCGACGCTTGCCAGCGGCCTCCCAGCGGTCCCCGTTGGCCTTGACCAGTTGGTAACCCTGAACATCGATTCGGATACCCAGCGTGGCCCCATCCAGCACGGCCTGTTGCCGCGCGTGCTGCACCAACTGGAGGAACAGGTTGGCCTCCTGGCTGGCCATACGCAGCGGGTCACGCCCGAACATGAGCCCCGCCATGCCCATTGCCATGCCCAGCACCAGCATGACCAGGAGCAGTTCCAGCAGGGTAAAGCCTCGAGATCGCCCCGGTTTCATTCAGACCAATTACCAATATCGGCATCCATCTCCTCGCCGCCCGGCTGACCATCGCCCCCCAGGGAGTAAAGGTCATACCCATGGGTCGAACGAGTACCCGGGCTTGCGTATTGGTAATTCGAGCCCCAAGGGTCGGTGGGTGTGTTCTTGAGATAGCCCTGGGCACTCCATTGACGCGGTAGCGGCGCCACGGTCGGGCGCTTCACCAAGGCGTCCAGGCCTTGCGAGGTGGTCGGATAGCGACCGTTATCCAGACGGTAGATTTCCAGCGCGGTGGAAATCGACTGAATATCGGTGCGGGCTGCGGTCAGCTTGGCATGGTCGGGGCGACTCATTACGTTGGGCAGCACCAGCGCACCCAGAACGCCCAGGATTATGACTACCACCATGATTTCGATGAGGGTGAAACCGCGTTGGGCGCGGCGCGCTGAACGTACAGGCATATCAATTGACCAGTTGGTTTAGGTTGAGGATGGGCAGCAGGATGGCAAGCACGATGAACAGTACGATGCTCCCCATGACCAGCAGCATCAGGGGTTCGCAGAGACTCACGAGCAATGAGATGCGCCCCGCCAATTGCTTGGTTTGAAGGTCTGCGGCACGTTCCAGCATGGTGTCCAGTTCACCGGCGCGTTCGCCGCTGGCGATCATGTGCAGCATCAGTGGCGGCAGGGTTTGGCTGCGTGCCAGGCAATGGCCCAGCGTGGCGCCCTCGCCCAGTTCACGAGCGGCCTGCAGCAGATGCTCGCGCAGGACCAGGTTGCCAATGACCGCCGCGCCAATGTTCATCGCCTCGACCAGGGCTACGCCGCTGCGCCCCAGGATTGCCAGGGTACTGATGAAACGCGCCGCTTCACTGGCCCGAACGAAATCGCCATAACCTGGCAGGCTCAGTGAAAAGCCATGCCATTGCCTGCGTAGTGCCCGTTGACGAAGTGCCCAGGCAATTAGCGCAATGGTTATCGCCAGCAGCGCCAGCGCTACCAGACCGTAATGCTGGGTGGCATCGCTCAGGGCGATCAGCACTTGCGTTGCAAACGGCAGTTGCGCCTGGTCGCGCGAAAAGGCCTGCACCACGTCCGGTACCACATAGCCCAGCAGAAACCCCACCACCAGCAGCGAGACAACCAGCAGGATCAACGGGTAGACCATCGCCAGCTGTACTTTCTGGCGCAAGGCCTGCTGGTTCTCGCCATGCTCGGCCAAGCGCTCGAGCACACTCCCCAAGTGGCCGGAGCGTTCGGCGGCGGCCACCGTGGCTCGGTAAACCACGGGGAACGCCTGTGGGTAGTGCGCCATGGACTCAGCCAGGGCATGGCCTTCTGCAACCCGTTCAACCACACCGAGCAGCACCAGACGAACCTGGCGCTGGGTACTTTGATCGGCCACTGCCTGCAAGGCCTCGGTCAACGGTAATCCGGCTTGCAGCAAAGTTGCCAGCTGGCGTGTCAGCAGCGAGCGCCGGGCCAGGCTCAGGCTATTGCGTGAAAGCCACCTGACCAGAGGTGACTCGCGTATAGCGTCCAGTTTCAGTACCAGCATTCCTTGCTCGCGCAATATTTGCCGGGCCTGGCGCGCGCCCGATGCCTCCAGCGTGCCTCTCTGGCGCCGGCCCTTGGCATCCTGGGTCTGGTAACGGAACAGGGCCATGTCAGTCCTGCCCCGCCACACGCAGCAGTTCTGCCACGCTGGTCTGCCCCTGACACACACGCTGGACGCCATGCTGGAAAAGGCTCGGTGTGTCCCGGCGGATCAAGTCGAGCATATCGGCCTGTGACGCCCGAGCATGAATCGCCTGGGCCAACGCGGGGCTCACCACCACCATCTCGTGCAAAGCAAGACGCCCGCTGTAACCCTGCTGGCATTCGCTGCAGCCCACCGCCTTGTACTGCTGTGATGGCAGCTCGGCCGGGTTACCCAAGGCACGGGCCGTGGCCTCGTCCAGTTCACATGCAACCTTGCAGTGGGGGCAAAGCCGTCGCACCAGGCGCTGGGCCATGACTCCAGCCAACGAAGACGCCAGCAGGCAGCTATCGATGCCCATGTCGGCAAGGCGAGTGATTGCTCCCAGGGCGCTGTTGGTATGCAGGGTGGACAATACCAGGTGGCCCGTCAGCGAGGCCTGTACCGCAATATCAGCGGTCTCCCGGTCGCGGATCTCGCCCACCATCACCACGTCCGGGTCCTGGCGCAGGATAGCTCTCAGGCCACGGGCGAAAGTCATGTCCACCTTGGTGTTGACCTGGGTCTGGCCGATGCCGGGAAGGTGGTACTCGATCGGGTCTTCGACGGTGAGGATATTCCGCGATATCTGGTTGAGGTACGAAAGCGCGGTGTACAACGTCGTGGTCTTGCCGGAACCGGTTGGCCCAGTGACCAGGAAGATACCGTGTGGTTTCTCCAGCATGCGCATGAAACCGGCACGCACAGTGCCGTGCATCTGCATGTGGTCGATGTCCAGGCGCACTGCCTGTTTGTCCAGCAAACGCAGCACCACCCGCTCGCCATGGGCGGCGGGCAAGGTCGACACCCGCACGTCCACGTCGTGGCCGGCAAGGAGTAGGCTGATCCGGCCATCCTGAGGCACGCGCTTTTCGGCGATGTCCAGGCGCGCCATTACCTTTATGCGGGAAACCAGCAGAGCAGCCAGCTCCCGCGGTGGCGTCAGCACTTCACGCATGACACCGTCGATGCGCATGCGCACGCGCAATTGATGCTCGAAAGTTTCCAGATGGATATCCGAGGCCCGGGCCCCCACAGCCTCGCTGAACAAGGCATTCAGCAAGCGGATGATCGGCGCGTCGTCTTGTTGCTCGAGCAGATCGCACGTTTGCGGCAAAGCTTCGGCCAGCCGCGTCAGGTCGATTTCCTGATGCAGGCCCTGAACCACCGCTTGTGCGACGTCCTGACCTGGGCCGTAACAACTGGCCAGGCGTTCAGTGAACTGGGCATCGCTTACACGGCGCAGGGGCCAGATACTGCCCACCAGCCGACAGGCCTCGGCCATGGCGGCCAGCGACGCCCCCTCACGCATCAGCAAGGCGGGTTCGGCCGCTTGGTGATCAAGCAGGATGCCCTGACGTCGGGCGAAGCTGAACGGCAGTTCGAAGCTCATGGGCGTGGCCCTGTCCCGCCTGGCAGAGGGCGCGCATCGAACATCAGTTGGCCATCTTCCGGCAGCGCCGAATCATCGGCGGTGCGCACCCCTTCGTAGGCACGTCTTCCCGCTTCGACCAGCTCGACCTGACTGCGCAGGATAGTCGGGCGCAGGAATACCATGAGGTTGGTCTTTTCCTGGGTGTCGCTGCGCCAACGGAACAAACCGCCCACCCACGGAATACGGCTGAGCAGCGGCACACCGCGCTCTACCTTGCGCACGCTGTCCTTGATGAGGCCGCCAATAACGATGATCTCGCCATCGGCGGCCAGGATGGTGCTCTTGAGCGTACGCTTGTTGGTAATCAGGTCGTTCTCTGCCGTGCTGGGTGCAATCTCCGAACTCTCTTGCTCGACTTCCAGGCGCAAGCTGTTCCCTTCGTTGATGTGCGGACGCACCTTGAGGCTGATGCCGATGTCCTTGCGCTCGACCGTGGTGAAGGGGTTTTCCGAACCGCTGCCGGGCGTAACGTAGGAGCCGGTCTTGAACGGCACATTCTGGCCAACCAGAATCTGCGCCTCCTGATTGTCCAAGGTCAGCAGGCTTGGGGTGGACAACAGGTTGCTGCGGCTGTTGCTGGCCAAGGCCGAGACCAACGCAGCAAAACGGTCAGAGCCGATAGCCAGTGCGGCGCCCCCTGGCAGCTTGGCCTCTTTGCCCACAAGGTCGGCCAGCGTTGCACCGCTTTCGCTGAAGGTAACGCCACCCTTCAGGCCACCTGTGTCCATGCCCCACTGCACGCCCAATGCTTCATCGATGCTGCCGCTGACCTCCACGATTGCCGCATGGATAAGCACTTGCGCACGCGGCTGATCCAGTTGCTGGATGATCTGTTCCACGCTGCCCAGCGTCTGCGGCTCGCCTAGCAATACCAAGGCGTTCTGACTGGCATCAGCTTTGACCATGGCCTCTCCGGCAAGGTCAGCGCCCAGCGTGGTTGCGCCCGGCGTACCATCCAGGCGCTTGCCCACCTCACCCAGCACTTCGGCAAGCTGCTCGGCATTGCTGTGTTGCAGGCGCACCACTCGCCAATTCTGCGAGGTGGTCGGTGCGGGTACATCCAGCGAGCGAGTCAGTTGCGCCAGGCGCTGCCTGGACTTGGCCGGGCCCAGAATCAGCAGGCGATTACCGCTCGCATCGGCCAGCACTCGAACGCCGCTGTCCGGGCCTCCGGCCGCAGCTTCGACCACTGGAAACACAAGATCGGCCTGGGCTTTTCGCAAGGTCACCAGCTCATAGTCGTGCCGCTGCCCGCTGTCGAGCTGCAGGACCAGGTTCTCCAGACGCGCAAGGTTGGCGCCGGAATCGGTCACCACCAAGGCATTGGCCGAGCTGGACGGCCCAATGTAGCCATTGCTGGAAACCAAAGGCCGTAACAAACCGGCCAGATCGGCTGCAACACTGCCTGACAGGTTGAAGACCCGTGTCGTGAGCGCTGCCGGAATCGCCTCCACCTGCTGATTGGCCCAGGCCTTGGCTTCGCTCGCCGGCAGCACCAGCAGGCGGTCGCCATCGTTCACGGCGGCAAAGCCTTGGGTATTGAGCACCGAGTAGAACAGCCGGCGTACCCCTTCACGGTCGAGCGCCTCGTTGGAAAGCACCGTGATGCGTCCCTGCACGCGCGGGTCAAGGATGATCGTCTGGTCGAGGATCGCGCCCACTTCGCGCACGACCTCACGCACGTCGGCATCGCTCATTGCCAGTTGCCAGGTGGGCGCATCAGCCAGCGCCAGGGAACAGGTCAGGGTAAGACTGGCGCCGAACGAAGCAGCCAGCAGAAATCGCTTGAGAGTCATTGCACCTCCCGCAACAGGCGGGATGAGGGGTCGGGGACGTGGTGCGGACGAGTGGCCGCACCCGTGGGCAGAAAAACGGAGGGGGTGGGAGCGGACAACGACACGACTTCTTCGCGGCCATCGATCCACAACACAATGGAACGCACATCAATACGCCGCAGCACGCCACGGTCTGGTATCCGGTCACCAACGCGGTAAATGGCCTCGCCGCTTTGGCTTTTGACCAACGCACGGGCCTCGCCCTGACTGGAAACAAAGCTGGCCTTGAGGGCGATATCCGCTTGGCTGGGCTGCCGCGGGCCCGCTGCCTGAAAGCCGAACGCCAGGGCCAGGGTGGCCGCCGGCAACGGTTTTTCCGGTATGGCCGCTTTAGCCACCTCTGACGGCTGGACCAACGGATGGGCGGCTACTGGATAGACGTTTTCACGCCACGCCAGCCAGGCAAGCGTTACCAGCACGAACGCCATCCAGATCAAATGAGATGCGCGCTTCATCCGAATCAGGGCAGCATCTGCCGTAGTACCCGTCGCGCAGACAACTCATGCAACACGACGGCGCCGATGTGCATAGCCACACCCAGGGCTAGCAGAAGAGTGTGCTGCCAGCAATTTCTTTGTACTTGCATTGATAGTACCCAAAGAACCTGACCCCTCAGGGGGCCAGGCTTGATGCATTACTTCTCGGTCCAGGCCATGTTCCAGTTCGAGCCAGTGCCTGGTTCGAACTGGGCGGCATCTGCGGAGTACTGCACGCAGTAACCCGAGTTGGGGAACGGCTGGCACTCATAGACCTTGCCATTCTTGGGCTGCAGCACTTTGGTGCCCGCCTTGTAGTTCGAGAGCGACTCTGGGAATACAAAGTCATAGGAGGCATCGCCCGCCGGCTTGAGCTGTACCGTCTTCTCGTCCTGCAGCAGCACGCGCTCGCGCTTGTCCACGCCCACGACCTTGAGGGTGTGCTCGCCCTGGACACTCTCCACATTCAACGCGAACGGCCCGGTGCCGTTGACGTTCTGGCGCGAGTAAGCCACCTGCTTGTTGTTGCCGTCGAACAGTCGCGCAGTCACGGTCAGGGCCTTGTTTGTCATGACGGCGAAATCCACGACCCCTTTGCCGTCCACGATCGTGTACTCGGGTTTGACATCGTGCAGGTGCATCGTGGTCGGTTCACCGCCGGCAGCGTCGAAGTCCAGGATGTAGTTGGTGAGGCCACTTTCGGATTTGGCGAAGATGCTGTTGGAGCCCTGCACCGGCTCGATATTGCCGTCTGCATCCATTTTGCCCGCACGCACCAACGTCTGTGTTTCGTTGATCTGCTTGGCGAGTTTGTAAGCCCAGTTGGCAGCGAAGCCCTCTTCGTCGCTATCGACTGTGATCTGCACATGGTACGAAGTACGCTCCCCGTTGGCATCGAATGCACGGGCAGTCACTTTATCCCCGACCTCGAGGTCACGACTGGCACTGATTTCAGCCAGGCGAGGCCACTCAGGGTTTGGGCCGCCATCGAGCTGAATATCAACGTCAGCGACACTGTGGAACGCCTTGTCGGTATCGCCAACCTTCCAGACGCCGAGGATCACGTGCTGGCCGGAGCGATCAGCTGGCAATGTGCAACTGTGCTTGGGGTTGGTGCCTGTACCTTTGGCAGGCATCTGGTTGTTGCCATCTACCGCGCAGAACGGGGTATCGTCGAATGAGGCACGGGTCAATGCCGTGTTGGGGTTCCAATCCGCCTTGGTGATGAAGTATTCCCACGAGGTCGCCAGATGCGGCGCTTCATAATGCCAGTCGAACTGGAGATTACGGTCCGTGATCGGGGTCAGATGCCAGCGGTTGGCCGATTGCTCATCGAGGGCGACAAAATCGGCCCGGACACCACCGCTCGCAATTTTTCCATCGACTGGACCTGCACCAGGGAAACGCCCTACCGCCTCACCGACCGACCACGGCTCCCACTCAGCCTGACCGCAGTTGGTGTTAAGATTTTTAAGGGTCGCATGGCAGAGCCCCGCACGGGAAGGTGGATCAGCCAGGTAGCCATGGGCATTGGCAATTTGAGCCTGCAAGCCTGCACCTGCGACCGCCATCCAAACCCCTGCGGCGACAGCGCTTTTCCGCAGAGTCATTGCTGTAATCATCACGAACTCCAAACGCATTGATGGTTGAATGCGCGTAAGCGCATTAACTCGACGCTAATGCGCTTTCTGCGCAAGAGGAGTTCGAACTCTAACGATGACAGCTTCAGCAATATGTAGGATTAGCCTTGGACAGTCGCGGCATTTTCAGTCCTACAGCCGATGATTCCCCGATCCGCAAAGGGTGCGGTCGGGGAACCTCGAATCAGGCGTGGTACTGCGCTGAAAGCTCATGGACGGCATTGATGAACACACCAGCATGTTCCGGGTCGACTTCCGGGGTAATCCCGTGGCCCAGGTTGAAAACGTGGCCAGTGCCATTGCCATAGCTCGCCAGAATGCGCGCCACTTCCTTGCGGATGGCCTCAGGCTTGGCGTACAGCACGGTCGGGTCCATGTTGCCTTGCAGCGCAACCTTGTCACCGACACGGCGGCGGGCGTCGCCGATTTCACAGGTCCAGTCCAGGCCCAATGCGTCGGCACCGGCTTCGGCGATGCTTTCCAGCCACAGGCCACCATTCTTGGTGAACAGAATCACTGGCACCTTGCGCCCGTCGTGCTCGCGGATCAGGCCGCTGACGATCTTGCGCATATAGGCAAGGGAAAACTCCTGATAGGCCGCCGCCGACAGGTTTCCGCCCCAGGTGTCGAAGATCTGCACGGCTTGGGCACCGGCCAAAATCTGGCCGTTAAGGTAGCTGGTGACCGACTGGGCCAGCTTGTCCAGCAACAGGTGCAGGGCTTGGGGGTTGTCGTAGGCCATGGCCTTGGTCTTGCGGAAGTCCTTCGACGAGCCGCCTTCGACCATGTAGGTGGCCAGCGTCCATGGGCTGCCGGAGAAACCGATCAGCGGCACGCGCCCATTGAGTTCGCGACGGATGGTGCTGACCGCGTCCATCACGTAGCCGAGGTCTTTCTGCGGGTCAGGGATCGGCAGCGCTTCGATATCGGCCGGGGTGCTGATGGTCTTCTTGAAACGCGGGCCTTCGCCGGTTTCGAAGTACAGGCCCAGGCCCATGGCATCGGGAATGGTGAGGATGTCCGAGAACAGGATCGCCGCGTCCAGCGGGTAGCGGTCCAGCGGCTGCAAGGTGACCTCGCAGGCGAACTGCGGGTTCATGCACAAGCTCATGAAATCACCCGCCTTGGCGCGGCTGGCGCGGTACTCCGGCAGGTAGCGGCCGGCCTGGCGCATCATCCAGACTGGGGTAACGTCCACGGGTTGCTTGAGCAGTGCACGCAGGAAACGATCGTTCTTCAGGGCAGTCATGTCGGCATCCGGAAAAATAGTGCGGGCATTTTCTCAGACGCCAGCGCAAAAGGCACGGTCAAGACCATGCGTTTTGTCTATCGGGTGCCACAGATCAAACGATTTTGTATACAAAAAAGCTTCGCGGGCTGCCCGCTCCCACAAGGGCCAGTGCAGTACCTGTGGGAGCGGGCTTGCCCGCGAAGAGGTCGGATCAGACTTCGAGATAGTCCAGGATGCCTTCAGCGGCATTACGGCCTTCGAAGATCGCCGTCACCACCAGGTCCGAACCGCGCACCATGTCACCACCGGCGAACACTTTCGGGTTGCTGGTCTGGTGCTTGAACCTGGCCTTCTCTGGCGCCACCACGCGGCCTTGGCTGTCCAGCTGGATGCCATGCTGGTCGAACCACGGTGCCGGGCTCGGGCGGAAACCGAAGGCGATCACCACGGCGTCGGCCGGCAGGATTTCTTCAGAGCCCGGGATCGGCTCAGGGCTGCGACGGCCACGGGCATCCGGCTCGCCGAGACGGGTCTCGACCACTTTCACGCCTTCGACCTTGTCTTCGCCGACGATGGCGATGGGCTGGCGGTTGTAGAGGAACTTCACGCCTTCTTCCTTGGCGTTCTTCACCTCTTTGCGCGAGCCTGGCATGTTGGCTTCGTCACGACGATAAGCACAGGTCACCGACTTGGCGCCTTGGCGAATCGAGGTGCGGTTGCAGTCCATTGCAGTGTCGCCACCGCCCAGTACCACGACCTTCTTGCCCTGCATGTCGACGAAGTCTTCCGGCGACTTCTCGAAGCCCAGGTTGCGGTTGACGTTGGCGATCAGGAAGTCCAGCGCGTCGTGCACGCCTGGCAGGTCCTCGCCCGGGAAGCCGCCCTTCATGTAGGTGTAGGTGCCCATGCCCATGAACACTGCATCGTACTCGGCGAGCAGCTGCTCCATGGTGATGTCCTTGCCCACCTCGGTGTTCAGGCGGAACTCGATGCCCATGCCGGTGAAGACTTCGCGACGATTGCTCAGCACGGTCTTTTCCAGCTTGAACTCGGGAATGCCGAAGGTCAGCAGGCCGCCGATTTCCGGATTCTTGTCGAACACTACCGGGGTCACGCCGCCACGCACGAGCACGTCGGCGCAGCCCAGGCCAGCCGGGCCGGCGCCGATGATGGCGACGCGCTTGCCGGTTGGCTTCACCTTGGACATGTCCGGGCGCCAGCCCATGGCGAAGGCGGTGTCGGTGATGTACTTCTCGACCGAGCCGATGGTCACGGCGCCGAAACCGTCGTTCAGGGTGCAGGCACCTTCGCACAGACGGTCTTGCGGACACACGCGGCCGCACACTTCCGGCAGGGTGTTGGTCTGGTGCGACAACTCGGCCGCGGCCAGGATGTTGCCTTCGGAGACCAACTTCAGCCAGTTGGGGATGAAGTTGTGGACCGGGCACTTCCATTCGCAATACGGGTTACCGCAGCCCAGGCAGCGGTGCGCCTGTTCTACGGACTGGGCAGGCTTGAAGGGTTCGTAGATCTCCACGAACTCCTTCTTGCGCTGGCGCAGCAGCTTTTTCTTCGGGTCCTTGCGGCCCACTTCGATGAACTGGAAGTCGTTGTTCAGACGTTCAGCCATTTTTCAAAACCTCTTTACAGCAGCTGCAAGCTACAAGCTGCAAGCCGCAAGACGATCACTTAAGCCGGGCAAACCTCGTGCTGCTTTTTCTTGCAGCTTGAGGCTTGCCACTTGCAGCTGTTGTTACTGCGGGTTGGCACGGGTGCTGGACAGCAGTTGCTTGAGGTTGGCCGCCTTCGGCTTGACCAGCCAGAAGCGCCGCACATAGTCGTCCAGGTTCTCGAAGAGCTCACGCCCCCACTCGCTACCGGTCTCTTCCACGTATTCGCCAAGGACCCGCGCCAGGTGGCTACGGTAGGCTTCCATCGCCTCACCACTGATGCGCTGGATTTCCACCAGCTCGTGGTTGAGTTTGTCGACGAAGCTGTTGTCCATGTCGAGCACGTAGGCGAAGCCGCCAGTCATGCCAGAACCGAAGTTGTAACCGGTCTTGCCCAAGACGCAGACAAAGCCGCCGGTCATGTATTCACAGCAGTGATCGCCAGTACCCTCGACAACAGCGTGGGCGCCGGAGTTACGCACAGCGAAGCGCTCGCCCGCGGTGCCAGCAGCGAACAGCTTGCCGCCGGTGGCGCCGTAAAGGCAGGTGTTGCCGACGATGGCGCTGTGCTGGGTTGCGAACGGGCTGCCGGCTGGCGGCACGATGGTGACCTTGCCACCGGTCATGCCTTTACCGACGTAGTCGTTGGCGTCGCCTTCCAGGTGAAGGTTCAGACCACCGGCGTTCCATACGCCGAAGCTCTGCCCGGCAGTACCCTTGAAGCGGAAGGTGACCGGCTTGTCGGCCATGCCCTGGTTGCCGTACAGCTTGGCGATTTCGCCAGAGATACGGGCACCGATGGAACGGTCGCAGTTGCAGATGTCGAGGCTGAACTCGCCACCGGCCTGGTCGCGGATCGCTGGCAGGGCCATCTCGACCATCTTCTCGGCCAGCTCGCCCTTGTCGAACGGCGGGTTCTTGTCGACTTCGCAGAACTGCGGCTTGTCGGCCGGGATGTGCGAGCTGCCCAGCAGCGGGGTCAGGTCCAGGTACTGCTGGCGCTCGGTGTCGCCTGGCAGCACGTCGAGCAGGTCGGTACGGCCGATCAGCTCGCCGAGGCTGCGCACGCCCAGCTTGGCCAGCCACTCACGGGTTTCTTCAGCGACGAAGGTGAAGAAGTTGATCACCATGTCGACAGTGCCGATGTAGTGGTCCTTGCGCAGTTTGTCGTTCTGGGTGGCCACGCCGGTGGCGCAGTTGTTCAGGTGGCAGATGCGCAGGTACTTGCAACCCAGGGCAATCATTGGCGCGGTGCCGAAGCCGAAGCTTTCGGCGCCGAGGATGGCCGCCTTGATCACGTCAAGGCCGGTCTTCAGGCCGCCGTCGGTCTGTACCCGCACCTTGCCGCGCAAGTCGTTGCCGCGCAGGGTCTGGTGGGTCTCGGCCAGGCCCAGTTCCCACGGGGCACCGGCGTACTTGATCGAGGTCAGCGGCGACGCACCGGTACCACCGTCGTAACCGGAGATGGTGATCAGGTCGGCATAGGCCTTGGCCACGCCGGCGGCGATGGTGCCAACGCCCGCTTCAGCCACCAACTTGACCGAAACCAGGGCCTGCGGGTTGACCTGCTTGAGGTCGTAGATCAGCTGGGCCAGGTCTTCGATCGAATAGATGTCGTGGTGCGGCGGCGGCGAGATCAGGGTCACGCCCGGTACCGCATAGCGCAGCTTGGCGATCAGGCCGTTGACCTTGCCGCCTGGCAGCTGGCCGCCTTCACCGGGCTTGGCGCCCTGGGCAACCTTGATCTGCAGCACTTCGGCGTTGACCAGGTATTCCGGGGTCACACCAAAGCGGCCGGTGGCGACCTGCTTGATCTTCGAGCTGCGGATGGTGCCGTAGCGCGACGGGTCTTCACCGCCCTCACCGGAGTTGGAGCGTGCACCCAGGCGGTTCATCGCCTCGGCCAGGGCCTCGTGGGCCTCTGGCGACAGGGCGCCCAGGGAGATACCGGCGGAGTCGAAGCGTTTGAGGATGGCCTCCAGCGGCTCGATCTGATCCAGCGGCAGGGCCTCGTCGGCCACCTTCACTTTCAGCAGGTCGCGGATCATCGACACCGGGCGCTGGTCGACCAGGGTGGTGTATTCCTTGAACTTGGCGTAGTCGCCCTGCTGCACGGCAGCCTGCAGGGTGTTGACCACGTCCGGGTTGTACGCGTGATATTCGCCACCGTGGACGAACTTCAGCAGGCCACCTTGCTGGATCGGCTTGCGCGCGCTCCAGGCTTCGGCTGCCAGCAGCTTCTGGTCACCTTCGAGGTCGACGAAACGCGCACCCTTGATGCGGCTGGACACGCCCTTGAAGCTCAGGCCGACCACTTCCTCGGACAGGCCGATGGCTTCGAACAGCTGGGCGCCACGGTACGAGGTGATGGTGGAGATACCCATCTTCGACAGGATCTTCAGCAGGCCCTTGGAAATGCCTTTGCGGTAGTACTTGAAGACTTCGTCCAGGTCGCCCAGCACTTCGCCGGTACGGATCAGGTCGGCCAGCACTTCGTAAGCCAGGTACGGGTACACGGCCGAGGCACCGAAGCCCAGCAGCACGGCGAAGTGGTGCGGGTCACGGGCAGTGGCGGTTTCCACCAGGATGTTGCTGTCGCAACGCAAGCCCTGCTCGGTCAGGCGGTGGTGCACGGCACCCACGGCAAGCGACGCGTGCACCGGCAGCTTGCCCGGGGCAATGTAGCGGTCGCTCAGCACCAGCTGAGTCTTGCCGCCGCGCACGGCTTCTTCAGCCTGGTCGGCGATGTTGCGGATGGCCGCTTCCAGGCCGACGCTCTCGTCATAGTTGAGGTCGATCAGCTGGCGGTCGAAGCCTTCACGCTCCAGGTTCATCAGCGAACGCCACTTGGCGGGCGAGATGACCGGCGAGCTGAGGATCACCCGGGAAGCGTGCTCCGGGGATTCCTGGAAGATGTTGCGCTCGGCGCCCAGGCAGATTTCCAAGGACATGACGATCGCTTCGCGCAGTGGGTCGATCGGCGGGTTGGTCACCTGGGCGAACTGCTGGCGGAAGAAGTCGTATGGCGAACGCACGCGCTGCGAGAGCACGGCCATCGGCGTGTCGTCACCCATCGAGCCGACCGCTTCCTGGCCCTGCTCGCCGAGTGGGCGCAGCACCTGGTCACGTTCTTCGAAGGTGACCTGGAACATCTTCATGTACTGCTTGAGCTGGTCAGCGTCGTAGCTGGCCACACCCTGGTCGTCAGTCAGCGTCGCCTGGATACGCGTGGCGTGCTGACGCAACCAGCGCTTGTACGGATGACGCGACTTCAGACGGTTGTCGATGGCGTCAGTGTCGAGAATCTGGCCAGTTTCGGTGTCCACGGCAAGGATCTGGCCCGGGCCGACACGGCCCTTGGCCAGGACTTCCTCAGGCTGGTAGCCCCACACGCCGATTTCCGAGGCGATGGTGATGTAGCCGTTGGTGGTCGTCACCCAGCGCGCCGGGCGCAGGCCGTTACGGTCGAGCAGGCACACCGCGTGGCGGCCTTCGGTCATGACGATACCGGCCGGGCCATCCCACGGCTCCATGTGCATGGAGTTGTATTCGTAGAAGGCGCGCAGGTCGGCATCCATGGTTTCGACGTTCTGCCAGGCTGGCGGTACCAGCATGCGCACACCGCGGAACAGGTCTATGCCGCCTGTGACCATCAGCTCGAGCATGTTGTCCATGCTCGATGAGTCGGACCCGACACGGTTGACCAGCGGGCCGAGCTCTTCGAGGTCGGGGATCTGGTCGTTGGCGAACTTGGTGCGACGGGCCATGGCCCAGTTGCGGTTGCCGGTGATGGTGTTGATCTCGCCGTTGTGGGCGAGGAAGCGGAACGGCTGCGCCAGCGGCCATTTCGGCAGGGTGTTGGTGGAGAAGCGCTGGTGGAACACGCAGATCGCGGTTTGCAGGCGCTCGTCACCCAGGTCTGGATAGAACGCCGCGAGATCGCGCGGCATCATCAAGCCTTTGTAGATGATGGTCTTGTGCGAGAAGCTGCAGATGTAGTGGTCGGCGTCGTGGGCGTTGGCCACGGACGAACGGCGACGGGCACTGAACAGCTTGATGGCGAATTCCTGATCGCTCAGGCCTTCTGCGCCGATGAACACCTGTTCGATCTGCGGCAGGCGCTCCAGGGCCAGGCGACCGAGCACGCTGGTATCGATCGGGACCTTGCGCCAGCCGACCAGCTTCAGCCCGGCAGCGACGATCTCGCGGTCCATGTTGGCGCGGGCAGCTTCGGCTTTGACCGGGTCCTGGTTGAAGAACACCATGCCGACGGCGTACTGCCTGGGCAGCTCGACAGCGAAGTGTTCCTGGGCCACGGCACGCAGGAATTGATCGGGCTTCTGCATGAGCAGACCGCAACCGTCGCCGGTCTTGCCGTCGGCGTTGATGCCGCCGCGGTGGGTCATGCAAGTCAGCGCTTGCATGGCGGTTTGCAGAAGGTGGTGGCTCGGTTCGCCCGTCATATGGGCAATCAGGCCAAAACCACAGTTGTCCTTGAATTCTTCGGGATGGTACAGACCTGTTTTCATAGACACTTTCTCACCAGGTTCACCTCTCAACCGGAGGCAAATCTCTTTTATGTACAACCACTTACCATCCACGCCGATCAAATGCCAGCTTTTTTGCGGTGGCCATGGAAAACCATTGTTGCACAGCGACAGTCATACCCACAAATTTTCATGTCTCACCATTGAAAATTTATGTCGCAATTTTGAATGTTTTTACGCCTTGCGCCGTGATAGCGGCTTGACTCGAGTCTGAAGCGTTTCAGCCATGACTGCAACAGAGGCTTGTGGCCGGCAGTCTGGGACAGAAAAGCCTGCCGCGCTCAGGCGCAGCAGGCTATTCGAATATCGTTAATCGCTCAGCAACTGGGCGGCGGGGGTGATGCCGCCCGGCAGGTATCAGCGGGCCGTTGCCAGCTCTTGTTGGACGCTGGCAACGGTACGTGGCCAAGGTTTACCAGCCTGGACCTTCGCTGGCAAGTTCTTGATTGCCGCAACCGCTGCGTCGCGGTTGGCAAAGTTGCCGTAGGTGACCACGTACAGGGGCTTGCCCTGCAGGTTTTTCTTGAAGTAGCGATAGTCGCCACCCTGCGCCTTGACGAAGGCCTGGGCCGACGCTTCGGAGCTGGTGCCGAGGATCTGCACCACATAGTTGCCTGGCTTTTGGCCCGAATACCAGCCACTGCTGCCGGTACCGCCGGATGCCGGCTTTTCCACCGGTTTGGCGGCTGGCTTGGCGGTAGCGACCTGAGTCGGTGCCGGCTTGGCAGGCGCAACCGGCTTGGCAGGCTGGGTGGCGACAGGCTTGGGTGCCTGGGCAACCGGCTGCGCCGGCGCGGTGGCCTGGGCCATGCTTGGCGCCGGGCCGGCAGGCACGCCTTGGGGTGGCGCGGTAGTAGTCACGGTAGGCGGAGTGCCAGGCTGCAGGGCAGTATTGCCGGCAGGGCTGCCCTCTTCGCCATCACCCATGCCCGCAGCTTGCGCCAGAGGTTCGCGCATGACCGGCTGGGACTGACCCACCAGCGGCAGCGGCATCGGCTGCGACTGGCCGGAGAATTCGATGGCCGGGTTACCGTTGTTCGATTGGGCGCCTCCCGGCTGGCCCTCGCCCAATGGCAGCTGGGCCTGGGCCACAGGCGCCTCGGCAGGGGCCTTGTCGCCTTTCTTGGGCATCAGCACCGCAGCACCTACGGCGACCACGACGACAGCGGACAACGCGAGCACGTGTTTCTTAGGCATTTTCAACCCCATGGATGGTCGCTTGACCGTGGTACGGCTGGCGATCATGGCTTCGATCAAAGTGTCGCGGGCGACCTGGTTGATGTTGCCAGGCCATCCGTCGGAGTTTTCATGGATATCGACCAGCTGTTCACGGGTGAACACCTCGATGCCCCGGCCAGCGCCTTCCAGGCGTTGCTCAAGGTACTCGCGGGTTTCCTCCTCGCTGTAGGGGGCGAGTTCGATGACATGGAAACGCTCTTCCTCGACCTCGATCTCGTCCAACCCGGCAATCAGCGAGGGCTCGCCGAACAGGAACACGTGCGGGCGCCCTTCCGGTAGCCCACCAGCCAGTTCCAGCAACGCTTGGAGTGCCGACTCGTCGAGTTGTTCCGCATCGTCGACCAGCAAATAGACTTCCTGCCCGGTCAGCGCCAGTTGCACCACCTTGTTCAGGATCGCCTGCACTTCAGGCTGGGCGACTTCCAGCGTTTGCGCCACCTGGCCAAGCATGCTGGCGGCATCGCTGGCGCCGCGGGCAGATACCACCACGCTCAGCACAGACTGCTTGTTGGTGCTGGCCACCAGGGCCTGGCGCAGCAGCGTCTTGCCGCTGCCGACAGGGCCGGTGACCACCAGCATCAGCTGGCTGTAGCGGGCCAGGTGATGCAGCTGGCCAAGCACCGGCTTGCGCTGGGCAGGGAAGAACTTGAAACCGGGCACACGCGGCGCGAACGGATCGTGGCTCAACTGGTAATGTTCGAGAAACGCCTCATCGGCATGCAAACTGGTCATTACGCTGTCACAACCTCAAAGCTGTGCCACGATCGCGCGGTAATCCGCCGACAGCGTGGTCTGAAGAATCTCTTTCGGATAGTCGTCGGTGATCACGGCCTCGCCCAGCTGGCGCAGAAGCACCAGCCGCAAGCGGCCATCAAGCACCTTCTTGTCGACCGCCATATGCTCCATGAAATGCGCCGGGGTCATTTCCTGTGGTGGCACCACCGGCAAACCTGCGTCCTGCAACAGGCGGATTGCTCGATCACGCTCGGTCTGGTCGATCCAGCCCAGGCGCATGGACATTTCCAGGGCCATCACCGTGCCTGCGGCCACGGCTTCACCGTGCAACCACACGCCGTAGCCCATGTGCGTTTCGATGGC
The DNA here is from genome assembly GCF_044748405.1 of Pseudomonas sp. NPDC089996. Taxonomy (NCBI): domain Bacteria; kingdom Pseudomonadati; phylum Pseudomonadota; class Gammaproteobacteria; order Pseudomonadales; family Pseudomonadaceae; genus Pseudomonas; species Pseudomonas sp. NPDC089996. The sequence goes on from NZ_JBIVGA010000004.1 coordinate 379,746, forward strand.
ATGGCCGAAGGTATGCCCAAGGTTCAGCGTGGCGCGCACACCGGATTCGCGCTCGTCGGCACCCACCACGGCCGCCTTGGCCGCGCAGGAGCGACGGATCGCTTCGGTCAGCGCTGCCGGCTCGAGGGCTCGCAGGGCCTGCATATTCGCTTCGAGCCAGGCCAGGAATGGCTTGTCGCAGATCAGCCCGTACTTGATCACTTCGGCCAGGCCCGCCGACAGCTCGCGCCCGGGCAACGTCTTGAGGCTGGTGGTATCGATCAGCACCGCATTCGGCTGATAGAAGGCACCGACCATGTTCTTGCCCAACGGGTGGTTGATGCCGGTCTTGCCGCCCACCGAAGAGTCGACCTGTGACAGCAAGGTGGTCGGCACCTGGATGAAGTCGACGCCGCGTTGGTAGCAAGCTGCTGCGAAGCCGGCCATGTCACCGATCACGCCGCCGCCGAGGGCGACCACGGTGGTACGGCGGTCATGCCGCGCCGTCAGCAGACCGTCGAAGATCAGCTGCAGGGTTTCCCAGTTCTTGTGGGCTTCGCCGTCCGGCAGGATCACCGGCTGCACCGAGTAGGCGCCCAAGGTCTTGCGCAGGCGTTCGAGATACAGAGGCGCGACGGTTTCGTTGGAAACGATGGCGACCTGCCGCCCACGGATATGCGGCGCCAGCAGTTCAGCCTGGTCCAGCAGGCCTTCGCCAATGTAGATCGGGTAGCTACGCTCGCCGAGGTCGACCTTTAGTGTCTGCATGTATCCCCACAATGTACTTGGGCGCGGCGCCAGCTGTGCGACCCGCGCGGTAACGTTGAACCTCGCCTCGGCGCTGGCCGAGAATAGTCCCGGCTTAGCGGGGCGGCAACTGCTGCAGGCGCTCGAGAATATCGAGCACCACCATGCGCGGCGGCCGTTCGTCGGTTTCCACCACCACATCGGCGATCTCGCGATAGAGCGGGTCGCGTGCTTCCAGCAAGGCGCGCAGGGTCGCTTCCGGGTTGGCGGTGCGCAGCAACGGGCGGTTGCGATCGCGCGCAGTGCGCCCGACCTGCTGCTCCACCGAGGCGTGCAGGTAGATGACCCGGCCGCCCTCGTGCAGCGCCTGGCGATTTTCAGCGCGCATCACCGCGCCGCCGCCGGTCGCCACGACCACGCCATCAAGTGCGCAGAGCTCGGCGATCATCGCCTGCTCGCGGTCACGGAAGCCCGGCTCGCCTTCCTTGTCGAAGATCCACGGGATGTTGGCGCCGGTTCGCAGTTCGATTTCCTTGTCGGAATCCTTGAACAGCAGGCGCAGCTCTTTGGCCAACAGGCGCCCGATGGTGCTTTTACCAGCGCCCATGGGCCCTACAAGTATCAAATTTCGCACAGAATCAACGACTCACAGCAATCGCCTGGTCATTCATGATACGCGGAGTCAGGAAGACCAGCAGCTCGGATTTTTTCTCTTGTAATGCATCGCGTCGAAAGAGCCGCCCAACATACGGCAGATCGCCCAAAAATGGCACCTTGTCGACCACATTGTTTTGCGTGGTCGAGTACACGCCACCGATGACGATGGTTTCTCCGTCCGCCACGCGGACCTTGGCGTTGACCTCGTTCTTGCGAATCGGCGGCACGTCGTTCAGGGCATTGACGAAGTCAGGCTCGTCCTTGGTCACCTTGACCGTCATGATGACCTTGCCGTCGGGTGTGATTTGCGGCGTGACCTCCAGCGACAGCGAGGCCTCGCGGAAGGCCACCGAGGTGGCGCCACTCTTGCTGGTTTCCTGGTAAGGCACCTCGGTGCCTTTAAGGATCCTGGCGGTTTCCTTGTCAGCCGTGACCACCTTGGGCTGGGAGATGATTTCGCCGTTGCCGGTCTTTTCCATCGCACTGAGTTCCAGATCCAGCAGCACGCCACCACGCAAAAGGCCTACACCGATACCGGCACCGCCCCGCTCCAGGCCCAGGTCGACGAACAGGTCCTTGCCCAGCTGCGGCGCTTCCCGGTAAAACTGCCGCCCCCAGCGCACGCCCAGGCCTTTTTCGTAGTCGACATTGGCCTCCACGATGCGCGCCTCGATCTCCACCTGACGCACCGGTACATCGAGTTGAGCGACCAACTGCCGCAATTCGGCCAGGCGCTCTGCGGGCTGGTGGGCCACCAAGGTGTTGGTGCGCGCATCGACGCTCAAGCTGCCACGGCCGGTCAGAATGCCGTCATCCGCCAGTGTTGCCAGCAGCAGCTCCGCAAGTTCCGACGCCTTGGCGTGATGGATCGGCAGGAGTTCACGTCGCAATGGCTGCAGCTGCGCATCCAGCTCCTGCCCGATACGGGCGCCGCGGGATTGCTCGGCCAGTTCGGCGGCGGGCGCCACCAGCAACACATTTCCCTCCTCGCGCCGCGCCAGCCCCTTGCTACGAAGCACCATCTCCAGCGCCTGGTCCCAAGGCACCTCGTGCAGCCGCAAGGTGACATTGCCTTGCACCGAGTCGCTGGCGACCAGGTTGATCTCGGCATAGTCAGCCAGCACCTGAAGCACCGAGCGCACCTCGACATCCTGAAAAATCAGCGATATGGGTTCACCCCGATAGGGCGCCGCCATGCACCACTGGCTTGCTCCCAGCGTCGCTATCAAACACTTCAAAAGCCATTTCATCGCCTGCCGTGGCCTCCCTCTTCACGCCCATCCTGAGCGTCAACATTACCGTGCGCTCATGCCACGCGCCCCCGACGAACAACCTTTCCTGCACTTCCAGCTGCCGCTCGCCGACCCGTAGCACTTTACCGCCATCACGGCCCAGCCGATCACCAGGGCGTACGCGATACAAGCGCCCTGCCGACCACAGCAATGCTTCGCGCTGCTGCCCCCTTTGCAGGCTGCCGACCATTTCCAACTGGGCCAGCGGGACGCCGGCGAGCCCTGCCTGAGCGCTGCGCATTGCCCAGGCGGAAAACGGGTCGACAGCCATCGGCAGGGCCGCGCCTCGAGCCGGTGAGTCAGCCAACGACGAGGGTTGCGGCACTGACATGTCGGCCTGGTAGGCATGGGCCCGCATGCCGAGGCGCAATAACCCCGGCTTGTCATCGGCAAGCCTCAGCGAAAAGGTCTCGATGCGTAGCAGGCGAATCTGGCCAAGCCAGTCGTCCAACCACATCCGCAGGCCCGGATAATGCCCCACCACCTGCACATCAAACGGGACTTGCCGATAGCTCGGCTGCTTCAGTTCATCAAGCACATCGAGTGCCTCGAAATGCAGGCCATGCGCATGACCCGAGGCCGCCAGCTGGTCCAGCAGATCGCTCATATCGGCCCCGGCTGCGAGTCGCCAGCGAGCATCCTGCAATTGTTGCTGCGCGCCCTCGAAGGCCTCACGCATCTGCGGCAACGCCAGTACCTCGGCAGCCTTGATTTCATGATCTTCTGACAACCAGGCTTGCCTGGCGAGCGCTGCTTCCTGAAGCTGCAGCCATTGCGGCAGGCGGATCAGGCAACCGACCCCGAACACAATGAGGCCTGTTGCCAATGGCAACGCAAGGCGGAAAAACCGCGAGCGTTCGATGAGAGCTTGCCACGCACCCCGTTGCAACAGATTCACGACCAGAATGCCGACAAGCGAGCCAACAACAGAAACTCATCGCCATTCGACTGACTCTTGAGTCGCTTGAGCTCCAGGTCCCGCATCACACTCGAGCGCTGCAGCTCCCGCATGAGCTGCGCCACGACCGCGCCTGAGGCGGCCACACCGACCATGCGCAGCCGGGAACCTTGCAATTCGAACCTGAGCATCTGAACACCGTCAGGCAACGCCCGCTCCAGATCGGCCAACACAGCTGTCAGCAACCCCTGCTCCGCACGCAGACCAGCCAGCGTCACGGCCTGCGCACGTACCTCTTCAAGGGACTGGCTGATGCGATCAAGCTCCGCCTTGCGCGCCTCAAGCGTATTGATGGCAGCCTGCCGAACATCGTTGCCTGCGGTTTGCTGACGAACGCGCGCTCGGGCCAGCTGATCCATCAGCAGCACGGCACATAGCGCCACGATGGCTGCACCGACCACCATCAAACGCAAGCGCCGAAGCGCTGCCAGGCGTTGCCGCTCTCGCCAAGGCATCAGGTTCAGACGCAACATCAGCGCATACTCCCCATTGCCAGGGCGAAAGCCAGCGCCATGCGGCCGTCGCTGCAATCAATGCCAGCCACCGCAGGCAGTGGCCGGCATGGCAACTCGAGGCTGTCACTCAGTCGACTGAGCAAGGCCTGCCCATTGAGTGGGGCGCCGACAACCAGCACCTCCTGCGGCCCCTTCCCATCAGCGAATACATCACCGGGCCGGTCTGGCATTGCATCCGGGCGCCATTCACGCTGAAAAGGCAACGTACCTTCAAGCCAGCCATGCAGTGTCGAACCGCCCTGTTCGACACGCAGCAACGCTGCCGGGCCTCTGTCCTGGCCTGGCATCAACCGGTGCAGGGCGATGCTGTCGACCTCCACGGCTTCCAGCTCAAGTCCGGCCGCTTCAAATGCGGCCTGCAAAGGCTGCAAAGCGCTCTGACGGCTGGCCGCCACCAGGACATCCAGGCTACCCGGCTGGATTGGCGAGACACCCAGCACCTGAAAATCCAGCACCAGGTCTTCAAGGGGAAAGGGAAACAGCTGGTCGGCATCCGCCAGCAGTTGTGCCTCCATCTGGCTCGCAGCCAGACCGGCGGGCAGCCGGCAAAGCTTGCAGATCACCTGCGAGGCTGGCAGTGCCACTGCTGCTCGGCGCTGACGGCTGGAAGACTGCCGCCACGCGCTGCGCAAGGCAGCCACGAGCCGCTCAGGGTCTTGCCGGCCGTTGCCTGGGGCAAACGGCTCGAGTGCCTGAAACGCCCAGGCAAGCTGCTCATAGCGCCCCCTATGGCGGCGCAACTGTGCAATACGTATGGAGTCGGAGGCGATTTCCACCCCTAACAGTGAACTGGCATCCTTGCCAAAACGTCCAAGCATGGCAACTTCCTTGTTACAACCATGAACCGCCCCAGCGCCGGGCCCTGGCGGCCAGACGGTGCAGCGGGCCGCCTGGCCGGTCACCCGGCGAGGCGAAAAATGCTTATAATGCCCAGCGTTTTTTCGTCCGCCGGCCCCGTGCGCAATTCACCCCTCAATCTGGACACCGAAAAGCCTTGATACGCCTGCTGAAGTTCTTCTGGTGGTCTTTCGTCGCAGTTGTCTGCGCGCTCGTACTCGGTGTGAGCGGTGCGTTTCTGTATCTTAGTCCCAACCTGCCATCGGTCGATTCGCTCAGAAGCATCCAGTTGCAGATCCCCCTGAGGGTGTTCAGCAGCGACGGCAAGCTGATTGCCGAGTTCGGCGAAATGCGCCGCTCGCCGATCCGCTTCGCGGAAATTCCGCCACAGTTCATTCAGGCGCTTCTGTCAGCCGAGGACGACAATTTCCTCAATCACTACGGGGTCGACCCAAGCAGCCTGATGCGTGCCGCGACCCAGCTGGTCAAAACGGGTCATATCCAGACCGGCGGCAGCACCATCACCATGCAGGTGGCGAAAAACTTCTTCCTCACCAGCGAGCGCAGCTTCTCGCGCAAGATCAACGAGATCCTGCTGGCCCTGCAGATCGAACGCGAACTGACCAAGGACGAGATCCTCGAGCTGTACGTCAACAAGATCTACCTGGGCAACCGTGCCTACGGTATCGATGCTGCCGCGCAGGTCTACTACGGCAAGTCGATCCGCGACGTGAGCCTGGCGCAGATGGCGATGATCGCCGGGCTGCCCAAGGCACCGTCGCGCTTCAACCCGCTGGCCAACCCGGTACGGGCCAAGGAGCGCCGCGACTGGATCCTCGGTCGCATGTACAAGCTCGGCAAGATCGACGAGGCGAGCTATCAGTCCGCCCTGGCGGAGCCACTCAACGCCAGCTACCACGTGCCCAACCCCGAGCTGAGTGCACCGTACGTTGCCGAAATGGCCCGCGCCGAAATGGTCGGCCGCTATGGCAGTGACGCCTACACCGAAGGTTTCCGCGTCACCACCACGGTACCGAGCGATATGCAGGACATGGCCAACAAGGCCATCCTCAACGGCCTCACCGAATACGATGAGCGTCACGGTTATCGTGGCCCGGAAGCGCGCTTCCCGGGCAAGACCCGCGCTGCCTGGCTGCAGGAGCTGAGCAAGCAGCGCAACCTCGGTGCGCTGGAGCCGGCCATCGTCACTCAGGTCGATAAAGGCGACATCAAGGTACTGACCCGGGACGGAAAGGAAGAAAGCGTTGCCTGGGACACCATGAAATGGGCACGCCCCTTCATCAACACCAATGCCCAGGGCCGTTCGCCGCAGTCGCCTGCCGACGTTGCCCAGGTTGGCGACCTGGTCCGCCTGCAACGCCTCGACGAGGGCAAGCTCAAGTTCAGCCAGGTACCCGGTGCGCAGAGCGCGCTGGTGACCCTGGACCCGTACAACGGCGCCATTCGCGCCCTGGTCGGCGGCTTCTCGTTCGAGCAGAGCAACTACAACCGTGCCATGCAGGCCAAGCGCCAGCCGGGCTCGAGCTTCAAGCCATTCATCTATAGCGCGGCACTGGACAGCGGCTACACCGCCTCCAGCCTGGTCAACGATGCGCCGATCGTGTTCGTCGACCAGTACCTGGACAAGGAATGGCGCCCCAAGAACGACACCAACACCTTCCTCGGCCCGATCCGTATGCGCGAAGCGCTGTACAAGTCGCGCAACCTGGTGTCCATCCGCCTGCTACAGGCCATGGGCGTGGATCGCACCATCGACTACATCGCCAAATTCGGCTTCAACAAGCAGGACCTGCCGCGCAACCTGTCGCTGGCACTGGGCACCGCGACCTTGACGCCGATGGAAATCGCCACTGGCTGGAGCACCTTCGCCAACGGCGGTTACAAGGTCAGTCCGTACCTGATCGACCGCATCGAAAGCCGCAGCGGCGAGACCCTGTTCACCGCCAACCCGGCCCATGTACCGCAAGGCGGCGAAGACCATGCCGGCCTGGCCGCCCCCGAGCAGCCGATCAGCACCACCGCTCTGCAGGGCGAGGCCCCGTCGGCCCTGGGCCAGGTCGCCCCGCCGCCGCAGACGCCAGCCATTGCCGAGCAGATCATCGATGGCCGCACCACCTACATCCTCACCAGCATGCTGCAGGACGTGATCAAGCGGGGCACCGGCCGCCGGGCGCTGGCCCTGGGCCGCGACGACCTGGCAGGCAAGACCGGTACCACCAACGAGTCCAAGGACGCCTGGTTCTCCGGCTACAATGCCGATTACGTGACCACCGTCTGGGTCGGTTTCGACCAGCCTGAAAGCCTGGGCCGTCGTGAGTACGGCGGCACTGCGGCGCTGCCGATCTGGATGAAGTTCATGGGGGCGGCGCTGAAGGACAAACCGAGCCATGCACCAGCCGAACCGGAAGGCATCCTCAGCCTGCGGGTTGACCCGGTCAGCGGCCGCGCGGCCTCGCCGAGCACGCCGAATGCCTACTTCGAGCTGTTCAAGGCCGAGGATTCGCCGCCGTCGGTGGATGAGCTGGGCAATGGCGCGGCGCCTGGCAGCCCGCTGCCGGCGGATGAAGCAGCGCCGATGGATCTGTTCTGAACGGCAGGCTAACGCCTTCTTTGCAGGAGCGGCCTCGTGTCGCGAAAGGGCCGCAGAGCGGTCCCCGCATTCTCTGCTCTGAGCATCAATCCTGGGGGCGCTGCGCACCCCTTTCGCGACACGAGGCCGCTCCTACAGAGGATCGCGTCAGCTGAAAAATCAGCAAACAAAAAGCCCCGGCTCTCGCGAGCCGGGGCTTTTTAGTGGCGCAGCGGCTGCAATCAGCCGTTGAACACTTCATCCACGCTGTTCAGCGGGTAGTGCTTCGGATATGGCAGGGTAGCCACGCCGGATTCGATGGCTGCCTTGGCCACTGCGTCGGAAACGACGGTGATCAGGCGAGCGTCCAGCGGCTTCGGAATGATGTACTCACGGCCGAATTCCAGAGCCTGCACGCCGTATGCGTCGCAAACTTCCTTCGGCACCGGCAGCTTGGCCAGGTCTTTCAGGGCGATGGCTGCAGCGATCTTCATTTCTTCGTTGATGCGCTTGGCGCGAACGTCCAGGGCACCACGGAAGATGAACGGGAAGCCCAGCACGTTGTTGACCTGGTTCGGGTAGTCGGAACGACCGGTCGCCATGATCACGTCGCTGCGAGTGGCGTGAGCCAGCTCTGGGGAAATTTCCGGGTCCGGGTTCGAGCAGGCGAACACGATCGGGTTGGCAGCCATCGACTTCAGGCCTTCCGGGCTCAGCAGGTTCGGGCCGGACAGGCCTACGAACACGTCGGCACCGTCCAGAGCATCAGCCAGGCTGCGCTTGTCGGTGGCGTGGGCGAACTGGGCCTTGTACTGGTTCAGGTCGTCGCGGCCAGCGTGGATGACGCCGCTGCGGTCGATCATGAAGATGTTCTCGACCTTGGCGCCCATGCTGACCAGCAGCTTCATGCAGGAGATGGCGGCAGCGCCGGCACCCAGGCAGACGATCTTGGCGTCTTCGAGCTTCTTGCCGGCGATTTCCAGGGCGTTGATCATGCCGGCCGCGGTGACGATCGCGGTGCCGTGCTGGTCATCGTGGAATACCGGAATGTCGCACTGCTCGATCAGGGTGCGTTCGATCTCGAAGCACTCTGGGGCCTTGATGTCTTCGAGGTTGATACCACCGAAGGTGATCGAGATGCGCTTGACGGTGTCGATGAATGCCTGTGGGCTTTCCGAGTCGACTTCGATGTCGAACACGTCGATACCGGCGAAACGCTTGAACAGAACGCCCTTGCCCTCCATCACTGGCTTGGAGGCCAGTGGGCCGAGGTCACCCAGACCAAGGATGGCGGTGCCATCGGAAATGACCGCGACCAGGTTGCCCTTGCCGGTGTATTTGTAGGCCAGCTCAGGATCACGGCCGATTTCGCGCACGGGTTCTGCAACGCCTGGGCTGTAGGCCAGGGCGAGATCACGGGCGGTGGCGGTGGGCTTGGAGAGCTCGACGCTCAGTTTCCCCGGACGAGGTTGAGCGTGGTATTCGAGAGCGGCGGTTTTCAGGTCTGACATGGTGGGCATTCCGCTATTTACTGTTCTGACGGACCGCCGAGGATACGCAAAGAGCCGGGGAGCCACAAGACTGGTCAGTCACTTGTGTCAAGGCCTTTGGCCTACGACTTTAAGCTATCACGCACGGGGGCATTCGACTGACAGTGTGTACAATCCAATAGCGAACTGTCTACATCTTTTCAGCCTGCAGTGCGCTCCAACATGCTCGGGTCGGTCAGCGGCAACACCCAGCGGCGCTGCCCTGGCTTAAGCCCTCCCTTGCGGGAACGATCCAGCACCCAGCCGCGCGCCTCGACCTGGCGTCCCTTGAGGTTAGCGAAGAAGCTGTCGGGAAAGATGCGTTGCAGACGAGCGGGAATCTGCAGCACCACGCTGTCGTCCAGTTCGAGCCAGGTGCCGCCACGATTGCGCTGGATGCCACGGACGGCGCCGGAGATGACGGCGAAGCCTGATCGATTCACGTTGGCTGCCTTGACTACCGGCGAATTGCGCCACAGCCCCGTCCGCGCGTCGCGAGCCACCTTTTCAGCCGCTTGCTGGCAGCCTGAGAGTCGCACATTGGGTACGAAAGCCACGCGAAAACCCAGCCCTTCGCTGAGCAGCTGTGCCTCGAGATTGTCGCCATTACGGCCATAGATGTTTGCCAGGGTCCGACCGTACCGGTCCTTGCCCTCGACACCCGGGACCAACCCTACCCGCCCGTCGCTGGCCTTGACCAATGCCTGCAGGCGCCGCCTGGCAGCCTCGGCGTAAGGCTCGCTGACGCGCCCCTTGCGCCCGATCTCGGGGGCATTGATGCCGATCATGCGCACGCTGCGACCGTCGGTCAGGCGCAGTGTGTCACCATCCACCACCTGGCGCACTGCCACCGGCTGCAGCTTCTCGGGCAACGGGCAGAAGGCCAGCGCCGGGATCTGCCAGATTGCGCCCACAAAAAAGGCGCCCACAAGGGGCGCCTTTTTCAGCAACAACGCGAAGCCCGAAGGATTCGCCATGCGCATGATTACTTCTTGGTACCGAACATACCGAAGCGATCGGCGAACTTCTGTACGCGACCACCGGTGTCCAGGACTTTCTGCTTACCGGTGTAGAACGGGTGGCACAGGTTGCAAACGTCGATCGCCAGGGTGCTGCCCAGGGTCGAACGAGATTCGAACTTGTTACCGCAGCTGCAGGTGACTGCAACTACTTCGTAGTTCGGGTGGATACCTTCTTTCATGGTCACTTCCTCGAGCTGCGTGCCGCCACCCAACACCAATTGTTGAATACCGCACGTAATTAGGCGGGGAATAATACCAGAGCACCACGCTAACGCAAGTTGTCGCTTGCACCGACCGTCGTCTGCTAGGCTCGCCAGTCTTTGAAGTGCCCTCCGAGACCTGCCGCGTGTCCGATGTCATCCTGCGCCTTGCCCTGCCCTCCCCGTTGCGCCGCCTGTTCGATTACAAGGCGCCAGCGAGCATGGCGCGCCAGGCGCTGACCCCAGGCATGCGCATCCGCGTACCGTTCGGGCGCCGCGAAATGATCGGGGTGCTGGTGGAAGTGTGCGCGCAGAGCGAAGTGCCAGCCGACAAGCTCAAGCCCGCCAGCGCTTTGCTCGACCCGGTTTCACCGATCCCGGCTTCACTGTTCAGGCTGTGCCTGTGGACCGCCCAGTACTACCAGCACAGCCTCGGCGACACCCTGAGCTGGGCGCTGCCCACGCTGCTGCGCCAGGGCGAAGCGGCCGAGATGCGCCAGGAGCGCTTCTGGCACGTGGCCCCCGGCGCACGCCTGGAAGACCCACGCATCGCCCGCGCCCCACGCCAGCGCGACGCCCTCAAGACCCTGGCCCAGCACCCGCACGGCGTGGCGCACAGCCTGCTGAGCAAGCTCAACCTGAACAAGGACAGCCTCGACCTGTTACTGGCCAAGGAGCTGGTGCAGCTGGAAGTACGCCGCCACCTGCCGGCGCATCGCCATGAACACTGGCTGGCACAGCCGGAATTGCCGCTCAATGAAGAACAGCGCGAGGCCTTCGACGCCGTGCGCGAGGGCTTTGGCGGCTTCGGTGCCTTCCTGCTGGCCGGCGTGACCGGTAGCGGCAAGACCGAAGTGTACCTGCAGCTGATCCGCGAAACCCTGGAAGCCGGCAAACAGGCGCTGGTGCTGATCCCCGAGATCAACCTCGGCCCGCAGACCCTGGCGCGCTTCGAGCAGCGCTTCAACGCCCGCATCGCCCTGGTGCATTCGGCCGTGAACGACCGCGAGCGCCTCGATGCCTGGCTGGCCGCCCGCGACGGCGAGGCCGACATCATCATCGGCACACGCTCGGCGCTGTTCACGCCGATGAAGAACCCCGGCCTGATCATCATCGACGAAGAGCACGATGGCTCCTACAAGCAGCAGGAAGGCCTGCGCTACCACGCCCGCGACCTGGCGCTGGTACGCGCCCACCAGGAAAACATCCCGATCCTGCTCGGCTCTGCCACGCCGTCGCTGGAAACCCTGCACAACGCGCTCGCCGGTCGCTATCGCCTGCTGCGCATGAATCAACGTGCTGGCGGCGCCCGCCCACCGCGCATGCTGCGCCTGGATGTGAAGAGCCTGCCGCTGGACAGCGGCATCAGCGGCCCGTTGCAGCAGGCCATCCGCCAGACCCTGGAGGCCGGCCAGCAAGTGCTGGTGTTCCTCAACCGCCGTGGTTTTGCCCCAACCTTGCTGTGCCACGACTGCGGCTGGCTGTCCGAATGCCCACGCTGTGATGCACGCATGACCGTGCACCAGCGCTCTGGCGTGCTGCGCTGCCACCACTGCGGCTATGACGAGCGTCTTCCGCACCAGTGCCCGCAATGCAACCACGTCGATCTGCGGCCTGTTGGCGCCGGCACCGAGCGCGCCGAAGAGCGCCTGAAAGTACTGTTCCCGGATTACCCGATCCTGCGCGTAGACCGCGACAGCACGGCGCGCAAGGACGCCATGCACAATTTGTTCACCACCATCCAGCGTGGCCAGCCAAGCATCCTCGTCGGCACCCAGATGCTGGCCAAGGGGCACCACTTCCCGCGGGTGACCCTGGTCGCCATCCTGGATGCCGATGGCGGGCTGTTCTCCGGCGACTTCCGCGCCAGCGAGCGCATGGCACAGCTGATCGTCCAGGTCGCTGGCCGGGCCGGGCGCGCCGAGGAGCCCGGCAAAGTGATCATCCAGACTCACCTGGCCGACCACCCGCTGCTGGTGCAACTGACCGAACAAGGTTACTTCGCCTTCGCCGAACAAGCCCTGGACGAGCGCCGCAATGCCGGGCTGCCACCGTTCTCCCACCTTGCCCTGCTGCGCGCCGAAGCACACAAGCCCGGCCAGGCCGAGGGCTTTCTCGATGAAGCCTGCGCCGCCGCCGAACGCCTGGTCGCCGAACAACGCCTGCCCGGCATCGAACTGCTGGGGCCGGTGCCTGCCCCCATGGAACGCCGCGCCGGTCGGTTCAGGGCGCAATTGTTGATTCAGGCCAATACCCGCGCCCCTTTGCATCGACTGATCAGCGCCTGGTTGCTAGTGTTGGAGCAACTTCCGAGCGGGCGCCAGGTACGCTGGTCGCTGGATGTCGACCCGGTCGATCTTTATTGAGCTTCTGCCCCCAAAGGTTGGCAACCCGCCCCCGGCAACGGATAATGCCCAGTTTTTCCACCTGCGCATCCAGGCGCTCCACCGCGCTTGCGGTCGAAAAGAGATTCCCATGAAAGACACCATTCGCCAGCTCATCCAGCAAGCCCTCACCCAACTCGTCACCGACGGTGTGTTGCCTGACGGGCTCTCGCCGGCGATCCAGGTGGAAAACGCCCGGGACAAGACCCACGGCGACTTCGCCAGCAACATCGCCATGATGCTGGCCAAGCCGGCCGGCATGAAACCGCGCGACCTGGCCGAAAAGCTGATCAACGCCCTGCCGGCCAGCGCCGACATCAGCAAGGTCGAGATCGCCGGCCCAGGCTTCCTGAACTTCTTCCAGAACACCGATGCCCTGGCCAGCCGCCTGGACGCCGCCCTCGCCGATGCCCACCTCGGCGCCCGCAAGGCGGGCCCTGCGCAGAAGGTGGTGATCGACATGTCGGCACCGAACCTGGCCAAGGAGATGCACGTCGGCCACCTGCGTTCGACCATCATCGGTGACAGCGTCGCCCGCGTGCTGGAATTCCTCGGTGACGACGTGATTCGCCAGAACCACGTGGGCGACTGGGGCACCCAGTTCGGCATGCTGCTGGCATACCTCGAAGAAAACCCGATCACCAGCGATGAGCTGTCGGACCTGGAAAACTTCTACCGCGCCGCCAAAAAGCGCTTTGACGAGTCCGAGGAATTCGCCACGCGCGCCCGCGGCCTGGTGGTCAAGTTGCAGGCCGGCGACCCGGAATGCATGGCCCTCTGGACGCGCTTCAAGGACATCTCGCTGTCGCACTGCCAGAAGACCTATGAACTGCTCAACGTCAAGCTGACCATGGCCGACGTAATGGGCGAAAGCGCCTACAACGCCGACCTGGCCAACGTGGTCGCCGACCTCAAGGCCAAGGGCCTGCTGGTCGAGGACCAGGGCGCGCAGTGCGTGTTCCTCGAAGAATTCAAGAACAGCGAAGGCGAGCCACTGCCGGTGATCGTGCAGAAGGCCGACGGCGGCTACCTGTACGCCACCACCGACCTGGCCGCCGTGCGCTACCGCAGCAACGTGCTCAAGGCCGACCGCGCTCTGTATTTCGTCGACCAACGCCAGGCCCTGCACTTCAACCAGGTGTTCGAAGTGGCCCGCCGCGCCGGCTTCGTCGGCCACCCGATGCAGATGGAGCACATGGGCTTCGGCACCATGAACGGTGCTGACGGTCGCCCGTTCAAGACCCGTGATGGTGGCACCGTCAAGCTGATCGACCTGCTCACCGAAGCCAAGGAGCGCGCCTACGCGCTGGTCAAGGACAAGAACCCGAGCCTGGCCGAAGAGGACCTGCGCCACATCGGTGAAGTGGTGGGCATCGGCGCGGTGAAATATGCCGACCTGTCCAAGCACCGCACCAGCGACTACAGCTTCAACTTCGAACTGATGCTCAACTTCGAAGGCAATACCGCGCCGTACCTGCTGTACGCCTACACCCGCGTGGCTGGCGTATTCCGCAAGCTGGGCAAGGGTTTCGACGAAGTCGACGGCAACATCGTGCTGCAGGCCGCTCACGAGCAGGACCTGGCCGCGCGCCTGGCCCAGTTCGGCGAGGTCCTCAACAGCGTCGCCGACAAGGGCACCCCGCACGTACTGTGCAGCTACCTGTACGACCTCGCCGGCCTGTTCTCGAGCTTCTACGAGAACTGCCCGATCCTCGCCGCCGAAACCCCGGAACAGCAGCAAAGCCGCCTGCGCCTGGCTGCCCTGACCGGTCGTACCCTCAAGCAAGGTCTGGAGCTGCTCGGCCTGGAAACCCTGGAGCGCATGTAAGTTGGCTGCCAAGAAAAAACCCGCTCCCAAACGCGGCGCCAGCCGTCAGACAGCCCCAGCCAAGCAGCCGATCCCTGGCTGGGTATGGCTGGCGGTCGGCCTGACGGTCGGTGCGTTCATCGTCTTCCTGATGAAGCTCGAACCCGGCGGCGGTGACATCAAACGCACCAAGCCCGAGCAGCAGAAGCCGGAGAAAGTGGCCGAGGCCGGCAAGTCGAGCGCGCCGGCAACGTCTCAGCAGCCGGTGAAGCCGAAGTACGACTTCTACACGCTGCTGCCGGAATCCGAGGTGATCGTGCCGCCTGAGGCCGTGCCGGAGAAAACGCCGCCAGTACCCGCGCAGCCAGTGACCCCGGTGACGCCGGCTGAAGCCGCGAAGATCGATACCGCGCGCGCCCAGGCCGCTCTGCTGGGGCAGACCCCGCCGCCAGCACCACCGGTGATCAAGCCGGCGGCGACCACGCAGTACTTCCTGCAGGCCGGCTCGTTCCGCAAGCAGGCCGACGCCGACAAGGTCCGCGCGCAGATCATCCTGCTCGGGCAGGTAGTCAAGGTAGAGTCCGGTACCGTCAAGGAAGAGACCTGGTACCGCGTACTCGTGGGACCGTTCAGCAACCGTGAGCAACTGACCGTGGCGCAGAAACAGCTGGCAGGAGCCGGGTTCAGCAATCTGCTACTGCAGCAGCGACAGACTCGCCAGTAACGAAAAAGGCCTTGCCGCACAGCGCGACAAGGCCTTTTTTGTCGGTGCCCGGCGCGCTATCGGCCGCGGGCGTTGGCTTCGGACACCTGGCCGTTCAAGGTCCAGAAGTCGTACAGCACACCGACCAGGAACAAGCCGCCGGTGAAGAAATAGATGATCGCCGAGATCCACTTGCCCTGATACAGGCGGTGCACGCCGAAAATGCCCAGGAAGGTCAGCAGGATCCAGGCAATGTTGTAGTCGATACGACCGGACTGAAAACGCATGTCCGCCTCACGGTCCATCGCTGGGATCAGGAACAGGTCGATCAGCCAGCCAATACCAAGCAGGCCCAGGGTAAAGAACCAGATCGTCCCGGTAATCGGCTTGCCGTAGTAGAAACGGTGGGAGCCAGTGAAGCCGAAGATCCATAGCAGGTAACCGATGACCTTGCTGTGGGTGTCGTGGTACGGCGCTCCCTGTTCATAACTGTTCATTCATAGCCCCTGTGGGTTATCCAAAAATTTTCTAAAAAAAAATGTGACTTTTGTCGTGCGGGCCGACGTACGGCAACATGACAATCGACCAACGGATCAGAAATTGATCAAAAAGCTGTTATAAAGTTGCGCGCCAACACTCAAAACCAAAATCAAAACTTCATAAGAGCTTCATCTATGCCGCCTTTGTTCAAGACATGGCTGACCCTCTGTCTATTATTGCCCCTGGCCGCCCACGCCACCAATCGTGAGCAACGTCTTCCCAATGGTTTCACCGGCTATACCAGCAACGCTGCGGTGAAACATGCGCCCGTCAAGCAGACGACCGTGCGCGCGCGCTCGAACTATTCGAGCAAGGACCATAATCTGCCTGCCGTTGCGGCGATGTCGCCCAAGCAGAGCAGCGATGTGCTCAGCCGCGCGGTCAACGTGCTCGGCACCCCCTATCGTTGGGGCGGCAGCAACCCGAAAAAAGGGTTCGACTGCAGCGGGCTGGTCAAGTATGCGTTCAACGACGTGGCAGACGTCGACCTGCCGCGTACGTCCAACGCCATGGCCCAGGGCCACGGTGTGAAAGTGGCCAAGACCGACCTCAAGCCTGGCGATCTGATCTTCTTCAATATCAAGAGCCGTCGGGTCAACCACGTTGCAATCTACCTGGGCAACGACCGCTTCATCCATGCGCCACGTACCGGCAAGCGGGTGAGCATCGACAACCTGAGCAAGCCGTACTGGCAAAAGCATTATGTGGTGGCCAAGCGGGTGCTGCCGAAAGAGCAGCAACAGCTGAGCCTGGCCAAACGGTAAACCCGTTTCGGCCTCTTCGCGGGCACGCCCGCTCCCACAGGTACGCCACAGCTTTCGAAGCCTGTGCTGCCCCTGTGGGAGCGGGCGTGCCCGCGAAAGGGCCAGTACAGGCGCTAGAGATCGCTGATCAAGCCCTTCTCCCTCAGCTGCTGCATCGCCCCCTCCATTGTCCGCATCCCCTCTGCCCCACCGGCCTGCATCACCGAACACAACTGCGCCATCCGCCCCTCGCGGACGAGATTGCGCACCGCCGGCGTCGCCACCAGCACCTCGCGCGCTGCCACCCGGCCACCGCCCATGCGCTTGACCAGCACCTGCGCCACCACCAGACGCAGCGACTCCGCCAGCATCGCCCGCACCAGCGGCTTTTCCTCCGCCGCAAACACCTCGACCAGCCGATCAATGCTGCCGGCCGCTGACCGTGTATGCACCGTGGCCAGCACCAGATGCCCCGTCTCTGCCGCACGCAATGCCAGGCGTATGGTTTCCAGATCACGCAACTCGCCGATCATGATCACATCCGGGTCCTGACGCAGGGCACTGCGCAGCCCTTGGGCAAAGTCTCGACAATGCCTGCCGATCTCACGCTGGTTGACCAGGCTGCATTGGCGACTGTGGATAACTTCAATGGGATCTTCGAGAGTGATGATATGCAGCGCCCGATCAAGATTGAGGCGGTCGATCAGCGCTGCCAGGGTGCACGACTTGCCGCTGCCTGTCGGGCCACCCACCAGCACCAGCCCATCCGCGTGCTGGGCAACGGCTTGAAACACTTCTTCAAGATCGAGATCATCGACACTGGCAATACGTTCAGGAATCACACGAAACGCGGCTGCCAGGCCATTTAGCTGCCGAAACAGGTTCAGACGAAAACGCCCCAGCGTTGGCAGTTCCAGCGCCAGATCCAGTTCATCGCCGTGCAGCCACTGCTGGCACTGGCCTTCATCGAGCAGCGCAGTCAGTGCATCGCTCAACACTGCTGTGGTCATGCCCGGCATTTCCATGCGCCGCAACTCGCCATCCACACGCAGCATTGGTACTTCGCCCGCAGCCAGATGCAGGTCGCTTGCCCCTGCATCCAAGGCCAGGGCCAATAGGTCGGTCACGTCCATGAGACTCCCCAATAGCCATCAAGCAGGTAGAATGCCGAAGATCTCCAGAGCCGACGGCATCAGTCCATGTCCACCATAGCAGACAACCTTTCCGCCCTCGTCGCCCGCATCCACCATGCAGCCAAGGCTGCCGGGCGCGACTCGGCCAGCGTCCAGCTGCTGGCCGTGAGCAAGACCAAGCCGGCCGCCGCCATTCGTGAAATCCACGCCGCCGGGGTGTGTGATGTCGGTGAAAACTACCTGCAGGAAGCCCTGGCCAAGCAGGAAGAACTGCGCGACTTGCCCTTGATCTGGCACTTCATCGGCCCCATTCAGTCGAACAAGACCAAAGCCATTGCCGAACATTTCGACTGGGTACACTCCGTGGACCGCCTGAAGATCGCCCAACGCCTGTCCGAACAGCGCCCTGCGAGCCTGGCGCCGCTGAACATCTGTCTGCAGGTGAACGTCAGCGGCGAAGACAGCAAGTCCGGCTGCGCACCAGCCGACCTACCGGCACTGGCCAAGGCCGTGGCGGCACTTCCGAACCTGCGCCTGCGCGGGCTGATGGCGATCCCCGAGCCGACCGAAGACCGCACTGCGCAAGAGGCCGCCTTCGCCAGCCTGCGCCAGCTTCAGGAAAGCCTGGGCCTGGGCCTGGACACCCTGTCGATGGGCATGAGCCACGACCTGGAAGCTGCCATCGCCCAGGGAGCGACCTGGGTACGTATCGGTACCGCCCTGTTCGGCGCTCGCAATTATGGCCCCCTCTGATTCCATGCTTTACTCACTCTTTCCCTCAAGGACCTGACATGAGCAAGACTCGTATTGCCTTTATCGGCGCCGGCAACATGGCCGCCAGCCTGATCGGCGGCCTGCGTGCCCAGGGCCTGGACGCGGCACAGATCCGTGCCAGCGACCCCGGTGTCGAGACCCGTACCCGCGTCCAGGCTGAACACGGCATCGAGGTATTCGAAGACAACGCCCAGGCCATTGCAGGTGCCGACGTGGTCGTGCTGGCCGTGAAACCGCAGGTCATGAAGGCCGTGTGCGAGGCGCTGAAGCCGAACCTGAAAGCCGGCCAGCTGATCGTCTCGATCGCCGCAGGCATCACCTGCTCCAGCCTCCAGACCTGGCTCGGCGCCATTCCGGTGGTGCGCTGCATGCCCAACACGCCGGCGCTTTTGCGCCAGGGCGTCAGCGGCCTGTACGCCACCGCCGAAGTGTCTGCCGAGCAACGCCAACAGGCCGAACAACTGCTGTCGGCTGTCGGCACCGCACTGTGGCTGGAGCAGGAGCAGCAACTGGACGCCGTAACTGCGGTATCAGGCAGCGGCCCGGCCTACTTCTTCCTGCTGATCGAAGCCATGACTGCTGCTGGTGAAAAGCTTGGCCTGCCACGCGAAACCGCCTCGCAGCTGACCCTGCAAACCGCCCTGGGCGCCGCGCACATGGCCGTGGCCAGCGATGTCGATGCCGCAGAGCTGCGCCGCCGCGTCACTTCGCCAGCCGGCACCACCGAGGCGGCGATCAAGTCGTTCCAGGGCAATGGCTTCGAAGCCATTGTCGAGCAGGCGCTGGAAGCGGCGTCGAAGCGTTCCGCCGAGCTGGCCGAACAACTGGGCAAATAAGGAGCTGTTGATGAATGCACTGTCCGGCGCCGCGATCTTCGTGGTGCAAACCCTGGTCAGCCTGTACCTGGTGATCGTCCTGCTGCGCTTCGTGCTGCAACTGGTCAAGGCCAACTTCTACAACCCGCTGAGCCAGTTCGCCGTGCGCGCGACCCAGCCGCTGCTCAAGCCGATCCGCCGGGTGATCCCCAGCATCGGCGGCCTCGACACTTCGTCGCTGCTGCTGGCGATCGTCATTCAGGCGCTGCTGATGGGCTTCGTGCTGATGGTCACCTACGGCACCTTCGGCGACGTCCTGCACCTGCTGATGTGGGCCATCATCGGTATCACCTCGCTGTTCCTGAAGATCTTCTGGGTGGCGATGATCGTCATGGTGATCGTTTCCTGGGTCGCACCGAACAGCCACAATCCGGCTGCCGAGCTGGCCTGGCAGATCAGCGAACCGGTGCTGGCACCGTTCCGCCGCATCGTGCCCAACCTGGGCGGCATGGACATCTCGCCGATCTTCGCTTTCCTGGCGATACAGGTAATCCAATCGTTCGTCATGCCGCCGCTGGCCGCCTACGCAGGCATGCCACAGGAACTGTGGCGGATGATCTGATCCCACTTACCCCCAGCGGCAAGCCTTTGCTTGCCGCTGGGGGGAGTGCTCTTTAGACTTACGCCTCCGTCAAGCGTGAGCAGGGTCGATGTCCACTGTCCTTCCCGAAGATTCCGTCGGTCTGGTTACACCGCAAATTGCCCGGTTCGATGAACCGCTGGCCCTGGCCTGTGGCCGTTCGCTGAACAGCTACGAGCTGGTCTACGAAACCTATGGCACCCTGAACGCCAGCGCGAGCAATGCCGTGCTGATCTGCCATGCCCTGTCTGGCCACCACCATGCCGCTGGCTACCATGCCGCCACCGACCGCAAGCCGGGCTGGTGGGACAGCTGCATCGGCCCCGGCAAACCGATCGATACCAACCGCTTCTTCGTGGTCAGCCTGAACAACCTCGGCGGCTGCAATGGCAGCACCGGCCCGAGTAGCATCAACCCGGCCACCGGCAAGCCTTATGGCGCCGATTTCCCGGTGCTGACTGTCGAGGACTGGGTGCACAGCCAGGCGCGCCTGGCCGATCGCCTGGGCATCCAGCAGTGGGCGGCTATCGTGGGTGGCAGCCTGGGCGGCATGCAGGCCCTGCAGTGGACCATGACTTACCCCGATCGCGTGCGCCACTGCGTGGATATCGCCTCGGCACCCAAGCTGTCAGCTCAGAATATCGCCTTCAATGAAGTGGCACGCCAGGCCATCCTCACCGACCCCGAGTTCCACGGCGGTTCGTTCCAGGACCAGGGCGTGATCCCCAAGCGCGGCCTGATGCTGGCACGCATGGTCGGCCACATTACTTACCTGTCCGACGACTCGATGGGTGAGAAATTCGGCCGCGAGCTGAAGAGCGACAAGCTCAACTACGACTTCCACAGCGTCGAATTCCAGGTCGAAAGCTACCTGCGCTATCAGGGCGAGGAGTTTTCCGGCCGTTTCGACGCCAACACCTACCTGCTGATGACCAAGGCCCTGGACTATTTCGACCCGGCCGCAGCCAATGGCGGCGACCTGGCCGCCACCCTGGGCCACGTCACGGCGGACTACTGCATCATGTCGTTCACCACCGACTGGCGCTTCTCGCCAGCCCGCTCGCGGGAGATCGTCGATGCCTTGATGGCGGCGCGCAAGAACGTCTGTTATCTGGAGATCGACTCACCTTACGGGCACGATGCCTTCCTGATTCCCACGCCTCGCTACATGCAGGGTTTCGCGAACTACATGAACCGCATCGCCATCTGAGGACAGCATGAGAGCCGATCTGGAAATCATCCACGAGTGGATTCCCGCCGGCAGCCGGGTACTCGACCTGGGCTGCGGCAATGGCGAGCTGCTGGCCTCGCTGCGTGACCGCAAGCAGGTCACCGGCTATGGCCTGGAGATCGACGCCGACAATATCGCCGCGTGCGTGGCCAAGGGCGTCAACGTCATCGAACAGGACCTCGACAAGGGCCTGGGCAACTTTGCCAGCAACAGCTTCGATGTGGTGATCATGACCCAGGCCCTGCAGGCCGTGGAATACCCTGACCGCATCCTCGACGAGATGCTGCGGGTGGGGCGCCAGTGCATCATCACCTTCCCCAACTTCGGCCATTGGCGCTGCCGCTGGTACCTGGCCACCAAAGGCCGCATGCCAGTGTCGGACTTCATGCCCTACACCTGGTACAACACGCCGAACATCCATTTCTGCACCTTTGCCGACTTCGAAGAGCTGTGCCATGAACGCCGTGCCAAGGTGCTTGACCGCCTCGCCGTCGACCATCTGCACCGTAACGGGTGGGGTGGGCGGCTATGGCCTAATCTTCTAGGTGAAATCGGCATCTATCGCGTCAGCAGCCCGGGCTTGCAGGAGCACCAACTGGCGGTCTGACGCCTACCGGAGGATCCGCACCATGCGTCGCCTAGCCCTGTTCCTGATCAGCCTGTGCCTGGCCCTGCCAGTGATGGCTGCCGATGCCGCCCGCCCCGAGCGCAAGGAAGTCTTCGGCGACGTGACGGTGCATTACAGCGCCTTCACCTCAAGCATGCTGCAACCGGACATCGCCGCTGCCACCGGGCTCAACCGCAGCAAGAACCAAGGCGTGCTCAACATCGCCGTGCTCAAGGCCGACAAGCCCGCCATGGCGGTGGTCAGCGGCACCGTGAAAGACCTGACCGGGCGTACCAGCCCGTTGTCGTTCAAACAGATAACCGACCAAGGCGCGGTGTACTACATCGCCCAGTTCAAGATCGAGCAGGCCGAAACCCTGACCTTCGACCTCAATGTCGAAAGCGGCGGAATCAGCCATCAACTCAGTTTCAACCAGGAAGTGTTCCCAGGCGAATGATGAATTTCCAGCAACTCGTATTGGCCAGCCACAATGCCGGCAAACTCAAGGAACTCCAGGCCATGCTCGGCCAGTCCGTGCAGTTGCGTTCGATCGGCGAGTTCAGCCTGGTCGAGCCCGAAGAGACCGGCCTGTCGTTCGTCGAAAACGCCATTCTCAAGGCCCGCAACGCCGCGCGCATCTCGGGCTTGCCGGCGCTGGCCGACGACTCCGGCCTGGCGGTGGACTTCCTCGGTGGCGCGCCGGGCATCTATTCGGCGCGCTATGCCGACGGCAAGGGTGACGCGGCGAACAACGCCAAACTGCTCGAAGCCCTGAAGGACGTGCCGCCAGAGCAGCGCGGCGCCCAGTTCGTCTGCGTACTGGCCCTGGTGCGCCACGCCGATGACCCACTGCCGATCCTTTGCGAAGGCCTGTGGCACGGCAGCATCCTGTTCGAGGCCAGCGGCGAGCACGGCTTCGGCTACGACCCGCTGTTCTGGGTGCCGGAGCGCAAGTGCTCGAGCGCCGACCTCGCCCCTGTGGACAAGAACCAGCTCAGCCACCGCGCCCGCGCCATGGCGCTGCTGCGTCAACGTCTGGGCCTGGCATGATCGCAACGCTGTCCGAAGCCGGGTCGGTGGCGTTCAGCCGCCTGCCGCCGCTGGCGCTGTACATCCACATTCCGTGGTGTGTGCGCAAATGCCCTTACTGCGATTTCAACTCCCACGCCGCCGGGCCTGAGCTGCCGGAAGAGGCCTACGTCGGCGCCCTGTTGACCGACCTCGACCTGGAACTGTCCGCCGTGCAGGGCCGGACCTTGTCGTCGATCTTCTTCGGCGGTGGTACACCGAGCCTGTTCAGTGCCAACGCCCTGGGCCGCCTGCTGCGCGGCGTGGAGCAGCGTATCCCGTTCGCAGCAGACATCGAGATCACCCTCGAAGCTAACCCGGGTACGTTCGAGCAAGAGAAGTTCAAAGCCTACCGGCAGACGGGTATCAACCGCCTGTCCATCGGTGTGCAGAGTTTCCAGCCGGCCAAACTGGAGGCGCTGGGGCGCATCCACAATGGCGACGAAGCGATCCGTGCCGCTGGCATGGCTCGCGCGGCGGGCTTCGACAACTTCAACATGGACCTGATGCACGGCCTGCCCGATCAGTCGCTGGACGAAGCCCTGGGCGATCTGCGCCAGGCAATCGACCTGGGGCCGACGCACCTGTCGTGGTACCAGCTGACCGTCGAACCGAACACGGTGTTCTGGAACCAGCCGCCGGAGCTGCCCGAGGACGATATCCTCTGGGACATCCAGGAAGCCGGCCAGGCGCTGATGTCGGCCAACGGCTTCAGGCAGTATGAAGTTTCGGCATACGCCCAGGCGAACCGGGCCGCCCGGCACAACCTCAACTACTGGCGCTTCGGAGACTTCATCGGCATCGGTGCCGGTGCACACGGCAAGCTGACCTTTGCCGATGGCCGCATCCTGCGTACCTGGAAGACCCGTCTGCCCAAGGATTACCTGAACCTGGCCAAGCCATTCAAGGCTGGTGAGAAGCTGTTGCCGGTCGATGAACTGCCGTTCGAATTCCTGATGAACGCCCTGCGCCTCACCGATGGCGTGGAAGCCGAGCTGTTCACCCAGCGCACCGGGCTGCCCCTGGCGCAGCTGGCCGAAGCCCGCCGCGCGGCCGAACAAAAGGGCCTTTTGCAGGTCGAACCGGATCGACTGGCGGCCACGCCGCGCGGCCAGCTGTTCCTCAACGACCTGCTGCAGTATTTCTTGACCTAAGGATGACCCATGGATCTGGTACTTGATCTGCTCGCCACAGTTTCCCGCTGGAGCCGCAGCAACCTTTCGGAGATATCCCTGGCCCTGGTAGGCTGCCTGCTGGTGCTGTTCGGCACCGACATCAAAGGCTGGGTGGACCAGCGGCTGGGTGCCCTGGCGGGTGCGCTGCGAGTGCCGGTGATGGCTGCCCTGGTGATGATCGGCAGTGGTGCGGCGCTGATCTACGCCACGCCTTGGGTGGTGAAGGGGTTGGCGCAGTTCAATAACTATGCGCTGGCGCCGGTGTTGCTGGTGGTGCTGGTGTTGATTGGCGTGGTGGCTGATCGCCGCGGATGAGCCTGCTAAAAGCTGCCCCGGAGAACCAGGGCAGCCCTACCACCTGACTAGCCCTTACTGGGCATCATCGAAGTGATCGCGCATGAAGTCTCGAACGGTCTTGATCACAGTCAAGATCCGGATGAGCTTCCAGACGCGGCTCAGCGCATCAAGCAAACGCTTCATATGCCTTGGCCTCCGTGTTGGCGGGCCAATCTTCCAGCATCTAACCGGCGCTTCGATGCCTTCGAAAACTGTACGAATGTTTTCGGTGAAGTGGCCAGGTAAATGGCCCTTCGAGCAGAGTCACCGGCACGGTTCTCAGGCCGTGTCGAAGGGGCCGGAAAGCAGAATTCTTCTCCTACCCGGCCCATCACCGATACTTATCCACACAGGAGCAGCGCGATCATACTTGGGATGCACTGCCAAAGCTGTTAGTAGCTCCGACACACATGATGCTGGATATTGCTGATCATTGACGCGCCATCTGAGGCTGCCTATGATCAGCTGACTGTGCGAATGTTTTCGGTGAAGCCTCTGAGCGAAGGATACTCAGTCCTATCGCTCCCATAAAAAAACCGCTCTTATCAGAGCGGTTTTTTTTCACTTGTATTTCTACAGGCCTCAGCAAATCGAAAGGCCCAATCCGCCAATCAATCTACCTTCTCAAACTTCAAATCCCATACCCCATGCCCCAGCCGCTCGCCACGGCGTTCGAACTTGGTGATCGGGCGCTCTTCCGGGCGCGGCACGTAAGTACCGTCTTCAGCACGGTTGCGATAGCCCGGGGCGGCGCTCATCACTTCCAGCATGTACTCGGCATACGGCTCCCAGTCAGTCGCCATGTGGAACACGCCACCGGGCTTGAGCTTGCGGCGCACCAGCTCAGCGAACTCCAACTGGACGATGCGGCGCTTGTGGTGACGCGCCTTGTGCCATGGGTCAGGGAAGAACAACATCAGGCGGTCGAGACTGTTGTCGGCGACGCAGCGGTTGAGCACTTCGATGGCGTCGCAGTCGTACACCCGCAGATTCTTCAGGCCCTGGGTCAGCACGCCGTTAAGGAGCGCACCGACACCCGGACGGTGCACTTCTACACCGATGAAGTCCTGTTCAGGCGCGGCAGCGGCCATTTCCAGCAGGGAATGGCCCATGCCGAAGCCGATCTCCAGGGTACGCGGCGCCGAACGGCCGAACACCTGGTCGTAGTCCACCGGGCTGTCGGCCAGCGGCAGGATGAACTGCGGGCCGCCCTGGTCGAGGCCGCGTTGCTGGCCTTCGGTCATGCGCCCGGCGCGCATCACGAAACTTTTGATGCGGCGGTGTGGGCGCTGGTCGCCGTCGGCGGAGATCGGCGTATCTTGCGAGTCAGTCATCAGGGGCTCTTACTTGATCAGACCATCCAGCGGCGAAGAGGCGCTGGCATAAAGTTTTTTCGGCATGCGGCCGGCCAGGTAGGCCATGCGGCCAGCAAGGATGGCGTGCTTCATGGCCTCGGCCATCAGCACCGGCTGCTGGGCGTGGGCGATGGCCGAGTTCATCAGCACCGCTTCACAGCCCATTTCCATGGCGATGGTGGCATCGGAAGCGGTACCGACGCCGGCATCGACCAGCACCGGCACCTTGGACTCTTCCAGAATGATCTGCAGGTTGTACGGGTTGCAGATGCCCAGGCCAGTGCCGATCAGGCCGGCCAGCGGCATCACCGCGATGCAGCCGGCTTCGGCCAGCTGGCGCGCAATGATCGGATCGTCGCTGGTGTAGACCATCACGTCGAACCCTTCCTTGACCAGCACTTCGGCGGCCTTGAGGGTTTCGATCACATTAGGGAACAGGGTTTTCTGGTCGGCCAGCACTTCCAGCTTCACCAGGGTGCGCGACTCGTGGGACTTGCGGCCATCGAGCAGCTCACGGGCCAGGCGGCAGGTACGTACCGCCTCGACAGCGTCAAAGCAACCTGCCGTGTTTGGCAAGATGGTGTACTTGTCGGGCGAAAGCACGTCGAGCAGGTTCGGCTCGCCCGCATTCTGGCCAAGGTTGGTCCGGCGCACGGCCACGGTGACGATCTCGGCGCCCGAGGCCTCGGTGGCCAGGCGGGTTTCTTCCATGTCACGGTACTTGCCGGTGCCGACCAGCAGGCGCGACTGGAAAGTGCGCCCGGCCAGGATGAAGGGCTTGTCGCTACGAACGTTGCTCATCGTTGTTCCTCGGAAAAAGATTGCTGGGCTTGCAGGTGAATCGCCGGGCCGGGCTCAGCCGCCGCCGATGGCGTGGACCACTTCGACCTGGTCGCCTTCGTTCAGCTGTGTGCTGTCGTGCTGGCTACGCGGCACGATATCCAGGTTGAGTTCCACCGCCACCCGGCGCCCGGTCAGTTCCAGGCGGGTCAGCAGGGCCGCGACGCTTTCGCCAGCGGGCAATTCGTAAGGTTCACCGTTCAGTTGAATGCGCATGCGCACGGCCACCATCGTTCTTTGGGGCCCGCATTCTAGCGCCGATCCACGCACGAACCCAAGGGCGCTGCGCGCCATTAGTCGCGATTGTGGACCGCTTGGTCAGCCCAGGCGCCAGGCTGCCAGGCCCAGGCACAGCCAGCCGGCAAGGAAGCACAGGCCGCCGATGGGGGTGATGATGCCCAGCTTGCCCAGGCCGCTGAGGGTCAGCAGGTACAGGCTACCGGAGAACAGCACGATGCCCACGGCGAACAGCCCGCCGGCCCAGCCGACCAGGCGCCCAGGCAGGTGCGCCGAGAGCACGGCGACACCAAGGATCGCCAGGGCATGCACCAGTTGATAGGTCACCCCGGTGTGGAAAATGGCCAGGTAATCGGCGGTCAGGCGGTTCTTCAGCCCATGTGCGGCGAACGCACCCAGGGCAACGCCGGTACAACCGAAAAAGGCAGCAAGCATGAGGAAGCTGCGAAGCATGGGACGACTCCTTGTATCGGGTCTGTATAATGGCCCGTTCCACCGGTCCGGCCAAGCCATCGCCATGCTGTCATCCATTCTCCGTCGCCTCACCCGCGCCCTGCTCTGGTTCGCTGCCGGCAGCATCGTGCTGGTGCTGGTGTTTCGCTGGGTGCCTCCTCCGGGTACGGCACTGATGGTCGAGCGAAAGGTGCAGTCATGGGTGAGTGGCGAACCGATCGACCTGCAACGCGACTGGGTACCGTGGGATAACATCTCCGACCAGCTCAAGGTTGCGGTGATCGCCGGTGAAGACCAGAAGTTCGCCAGCCATTGGGGCTTCGACATTCCGGCCATCCAGGCGGCGCTGGCCTACAACGAGCGCGGTGGCAGCATTCGGGGTGCCAGCACCCTGACCCAGCAAGTGGCCAAGAACCTGTTCCTGTGGTCGGGCCGCAGCTATTTCCGCAAGGGTCTGGAGGCCTGGTTCACTGCGCTGATCGAGCTGTTCTGGTCGAAGGAGCGGATTCTCGAGGTCTATCTGAACAGCGCCGAGTGGGGCAAGGGCGTGTTTGGGGCCCAGGCTGCGGCGCGTTATCACTTTGGCGTCGATGCCAGCCGACTTACCCGCCAGCAGGCCGCGCAACTCGCCGCAGTACTGCCAAGCCCGATCAAATGGAGTGCCAGCCGACCCAGCGCCTATGTGGCCAGCCGGGCCGGATGGATTCGCCGGCAAATGAGTCAGCTGGGCGGGCCCAGCTACCTGATGCAACTCGACAACTCGCACCGGCTTTGATGGCCTCTTCGCGGGCATCCCACAGGGTCAGCACTGTCTCCGAGGCCTGTGCAGTACTTGTGGGAGCGGGCTTGCCCGCGAAGAGGCCATCAAATACAGCACAAAAAAGCCGCTCACCCTCACGGGTCAGCGGCTTTTCAATTCAGGCCGGCTTGATCAGATGGTGATCAGTGCCTTGACCTTGTTCATCGCATTTTTCTCCAGCTGGCGAATCCGCTCAGCCGAAACGCTGTACTTGTCAGCCAGCTCATGCAACGTGGCCTTTTCTTCCGCCAACCAGCGTTGGTAGAGAATATCGCGACTGCGGTCATCCAGGCCTTGCAGCGCTTCGTGCAGGTTGCTGGTGGAGTTGTCGCTCCAGTCGGCATCCTCCAGCTGCACAGCCGGGTCGTAGCGGTGGTCTTCCAGATAATGCGCAGGCGACTGGAATGCACTGTCGTCATCCGCTTCCGCTGCCGGGTCGAAGGCCATGTCCTGGCCACTCAGGCGGCTTTCCATCTCACGTACTTCACGTGGCTCGACGCCGAGGCTTTCCGCCACACGATGCACTTCGTCGTTGTTCAGCCAGGCCAGACGCTTCTTCTGGCTGCGCAGGTTGAAGAACAGCTTGCGCTGAGCCTTGGTGGTCGCGACCTTGACGATGCGCCAGTTGCGCAGGATGAATTCGTGAATCTCTGCCTTGATCCAGTGCACGGCGAAGGATACCAGGCGCACACCCATTTCCGGGTTGAAGCGCTTGACCGCCTTCATCAGGCCGACGTTGCCTTCCTGGATCAGGTCGGCCTGGGCCAGCCCGTAGCCTGCATAGCTACGGGCGATATGTACGACGAAACGCAGGTGGGCCATCACCATTTGCCGAGCGGCCTCGAGATCCTGCTCATAATAGAGACGCTCGGCCAGATCACGCTCCTGCTCGACAGACAACAGCGGGATACTGTTGACCGTGTGCACGTAGGCTTCCAGGTTTGCACCGGGTACCAGGGCATAGGCAGGTTGCAACGATGTGGTCATTCAAGAACCTCCGACTTACAAAACTCGCGCCTTGTGGGCGCTGCCAACATTGACCCGGAACGACCGTACAAGTTCCATCGTGAAGAAAATGTCAATGCTGGCACGTAAAAACTATCGCGGCGCCAGCTCGTTCAAATGGCGGGCGACTGCGATCCATGCACCGATATACCCCAACAGCACCGCTCCGATCAAGAGCGACAGACCATCGGATGCAGGCACCCCGCCCAGGGCGAAGTCACTGCCATACAGCCCGGACAGCCCTACCACGGCCTCGTTCAGCCAGTTCAGGCCAAACGCCAGGATCGCCCAGGCCAGCACGCCCGCACCCAGGCCATACAAGGCGCCCATGTACAGGAAAGGCCGGCGGACGTAGCTGTCGGTGCCACCTACCAGCTTGATCACTTCGATCTCGACGCGGCGGTTTTCGATATGTAGACGAATTGTGTTACCGATTACTAACAGCAGCGCAGAAATCAGCATCACCGCCAGGCCGAAGACAAACCGGTCACCCAGTTTGAGGATCGCCGCCAGGCGCTCCACCCAAACCAGATCCAGCTGCGCATTCTCTACCCTTGGCAGTTCCGACAGGCGTTGACGCAGGGCTTCCAGGGCCGGCTTGTCGACTTCGCTCGGGGTCACCACCACGACACCGGGCAACGGGTTGTCGGGCAGTTCGCGCAGTGCCTCGCCCAGCCCGGACTGCTGCTGGAATTCTTCCAGGGCCTGCCCGGGGCTGACGTACTGGGCGTCGGCGACACCCGGCATGCTCTTGATGTCGTCACGCAGGGCTTCACCCTGCTGGCTGCCGGCATCGAGCTTGAGGTACAGCGAAATCTGCGCAGCGCGCTGCCAGGAGCCACCCAGCACCTCGATATTCTTCAACAGCAGCGACAGGCCCATGGGCATGCTCAGAGCCACTGCCATCACCAGGCAGGTGAAGAAGCTACCGATCGGCTGCTTGCCCAGGCGCCGCAGGCTGTCGGCCAGGCTGGCGCGATGGCTTTCCAGCCAGGCGTGCAGCAGGGTACGGAAGTCCGGGCCGTCGTCTTCGTTGTCACCGCCTTTTTTCTTGGCCGGCTGCGGATCGGCCGCCTTTGGTGCAACGCGCTCGGAAACCTTTGGTGTACGTGTAGTGCTCATTGCCCGGCCTCCCCATCGCCGATCAGACGGCCGCGCTGCAGGGTCAGCATGCGGTGGCGCATGCGCGCAATCAATGCCAGGTCGTGACTGGCGATCAGAACCGTGGTGCCCAGGCGGTTGATGTCTTCGAACACGCCCATGATCTCTGCGGCCAGGCGCGGGTCGAGGTTACCGGTGGGTTCATCCGCCAGCAGCAGGGCCGGCTGATGGACGATGGCGCGGGCGATACCGACCCGCTGCTGCTGGCCGGTGGACAGGTCGGCCGGGTACAGCTCGCCCTTGTCGGACAGCGAAACGCGCTCCAGCGCCGAATCCACGCGTTTGACGATCTCGGCCTTGGACAAGCCCAGAATCTGCAGTGGCAGGGCGATGTTGTTGAACACCGTGCGGTCGAACAGCAACTGGTGGTTCTGGAACACCACGCCGATCTGCCGGCGCAGGAACGGGATCTGCGCATTGCTGATCTGGCCCAGGTCCTGCCCGGCCAGCATCAGCTTGCCGCTGGTCGGGCGTTCCATGGCCAGCAGCAGGCGCAGCAAGGTGCTCTTGCCCGCGCCCGAATGCCCGGTGACGAACAGGAACTCGCCCCGGCGCGCCCGGAAACTCAGCTCATGCAAGCCGACATGGCCGTTAGGGTAGCGCTTGGCAACCTGTTCGAATCGGATCATGGTCAGTCTCGCTCGGCGAACAGAGCCTTGACGAACGGCTCGGCTTCGAAAGTGCGCAGGTCGTCGATGCCTTCACCGACGCCGATGAAGCGGATCGGGATGTTGAACTGCTTGGCCAGGGCGAAGATCACCCCGCCTTTGGCAGTGCCGTCCAGCTTGGTCAGGGCCAGGCCGGTCAGTTCGACGCTCTGGTTGAAGTACTTGGCCTGGCTGATGGCGTTTTGCCCGGTGCCGGCGTCGAGCACCAGCAGCACCTCGTGCGGCGCCTCGGCGTCGAGCTTGCCGATCACCCGACGGACCTTCTTCAGCTCTTCCATCAGGTTGTCTTTGGTGTGCAGGCGGCCGGCGGTGTCGGCGATCAGCACGTCGACACCACGGGCCTTGGCAGCCTGCACGGCGTCGAAGATCACCGAGGCGGAATCGGCGCCGGTGTGCTGAGCGATGACCGGGATCTGGTTGCGCTCGCCCCAGACCTGCAACTGCTCGACGGCGGCGGCGCGGAAGGTATCGCCGGCAGCCAGCATGACTTTCTTGCCTTCCAGCTGCAGCTTCTTGGCCAGCTTGCCGATGGTGGTGGTCTTGCCAGCACCGTTCACGCCAACCACCAGAATCACGTAGGGTTTGTTCTGCGCTTCGACCTTCAGCGGTTGCTCGACCGGGCGCAGCATGGCGGCGAGTTCGTCCTGCAACGACTTGTACAGCGCCTCGGCATCGGCCAGCTGCTTGCGGGCGACCTTCTGGGTCAGGTTCTGGACGATGGCCGAGGTGGCTTCGACGCCGACGTCGGCAGTCAGCAGGCGGGTTTCGATCTCATCGAGCAGGTCGTCATCAATGACCTTCTTGCCCATGAACAAGCTGGCCATGCCCTCGCCGATGCTGGCGCTGGTCTTCGACAGGCCCTGCTTGAGGCGGGCGAAGAAACCGGGCTTGGATTGTCCGGCGGCAACGACTGGGACTGACGCTGGCTCTGACT
Source organism: Pseudomonas sp. NPDC089996 (assembly GCF_044748405.1). Classification (NCBI taxonomy): domain Bacteria; kingdom Pseudomonadati; phylum Pseudomonadota; class Gammaproteobacteria; order Pseudomonadales; family Pseudomonadaceae; genus Pseudomonas; species Pseudomonas sp. NPDC089996. Next base: position 411,480 of record NZ_JBIVGA010000004.1, read on the forward strand.
CTGGCGCGACGACGGGGGCAGGAGCCGCGACCACAACTTCTGGCGCTGGGCGCTCAGGGATGATGGGCGGCGCCTTAGGCTCAAGATCAGGAACCAAAGCCACCGGCTCTTCAGCAACCGGCAGTACCAGGTTGCTCACTGGGGCTGCGTGTTCGACGACCGGCGCAACCTCGACCGGCGCTGCTTGCAGCGCAGTGGAAGCAACAGGTTCTGCCGCGGGCGCAACCAGTGGCTGCGAGGCGATTGGGTCGGGCTCCGGTGCCTGAAGTGGCTGGGAAGCCACGGGCTGCTCTTGCGGAACCGATACTTCAGGCGCCGGAATGGGTTCCGGGACCTGCTGCAGCTCCACTTGGGCAGGCACCACCGGCGCCTGGACCGGTTCAGCAGCCTGTGGCGCGCTGGCGGCAGAATCCTCGACCGGAGCGGCTACAGGTTGCTCGACGGCGTGGGTTTCGTTCGCGGGCACGCCCGCTCCCACAGGTTGCTGCGGCTTCTTGCGAAACCAGCTGAACAGGCCTTTTTTCTCGCCAGCCTCGGCCGGCGCTTTTTTGTCGTCGTTGGAACCAAACATGGAAGACGGCTATCTCAGGGTAGCGATGGGCCAGCAGCTGGCGCATCGGGAATTCTCTTAACGCAGAACAGACTATTTTGAATCCGGCTGGTTCATGCGCAATGTTTTGTCTTAATGGACCTGTGGGCCAGAACGGCGACAGGCATGGTCGCCAGGCAACCGGATCAGTATCCTAGCACCTCCTGGCCCGCCGACGCTAAACCAGCGGGCCGCCGAACAGGTTAAACACCGTATGAATGCTCTAGCCCGCCGCGCCGCTGGCCTGTTGCTCAGCACGCTCTGCCTGCCGCTCGTGGCTTTCGCCGCAGACGTGCAACCCACCCACGAATTCATCCTCGACAACGGCCTGAAAGTGGTCGTGCGCGAAGACCATCGCGCTCCGGTGGTGGTCTCGCAGATCTGGTACAAGGTCGGCTCCAGCTACGAGACACCGGGCCAGACCGGCCTGTCCCATGCACTGGAGCACATGATGTTCAAGGGCAGCGCCAAGATCGGCCCCGGCGAGGCCTCGCGCATCCTGCGTGACCTGGGTGCGGAAGAGAACGCCTTCACCAGCGACGACTACACCGCCTATTACCAGGTGCTGGCCCGCGACCGCCTGCCGGTGGCCCTGGAGCTGGAAGCCGACCGCCTGGCCAGCCTGCGCCTGCCTGCCGACGAGTTCGCCCGTGAAATCGAGGTGATCAAAGAGGAGCGCCGCCTGCGTACCGATGACCAGCCAAGCGCCAAGGCCTTCGAACTGTTCCGCGCCATGGCCTTCCCAGCCAGCGGTTACCACACCCCGACCATCGGCTGGATGGCCGACCTCGAACGCATGAAGGTCGAGGAGCTGCGCCACTGGTACGAATCCTGGTACGCACCGAACAACGCCACCCTGGTGGTGGTCGGCGATGTCACCGCAGATGAGGTCAAAGGCCTGGCACAGAAATACTTCGGCAGCATTCCCAAGCGCGCCGTGCCACCTGCCAAACTGCCGCTGGAGCTCGCCGAGCCAGGCCAGCGCCTGCTGACGCTGCATGTGCGTACCCAGTTGCCGAGCCTGATCTACGGCTTCAACGTGCCGAGCCTGGCAACCGCCAAGGACCCGCACAGTGTGCACGCCTTGCGGCTGATCTCGGCCCTGCTCGACGGTGGCTACAGTGCACGCATGCCGGCTCGCCTGGAACGTGGCCAGGAGCTGGTGGCCGGCGCTTCGTCCAGTTACAACGCCTTCACCCGTGGCGACAGCCTGTTCCTGATCTCGGCCACGCCGAACGTGCAGAAGCAGAAGACCCTGGCCGACGTCGAAAAAGGCGTCTGGCAGCTGCTCGACGAGCTCAAGACCACGCCGCCCAGCGCCGAAGAACTGGAGCGCGTACGTGCCCAGGTCATCGCCGGCCTGGTCTATGACCGCGATTCCATCAGCAGCCAGGCCACCACCATCGGCCAGCTGGAGACAGTCGGCCTGTCCTGGAAACTGATCGACAGCGAACTGGACGAGCTCAAGCGCGTCACCCCGCAAGACGTGCAGGATGCCGCACGCACCTATTTCACCCGCGAACGCCTGAGCGTTGCCCACGTACTGCCCGAGGAGTCCGCTCATGAGTGATCGCAGCGCACCACGCTACACCCTGATCGGCACGGGCATCATCGCGCTGGTGGTGGCGGTGGCCGCCGTGCTCGCCCGCCCGGCGCATTCCGAAGCCGAAAGCAGTGCCGCGCGCCCGGCCAATACCCTGCAGTCGCTGGCCGAGCTGGATGGCAAGGCGCCCAGCCGGCGCCAGCTGAACATCCAGCACTGGACCACCGCCGAAGGCGCCCGGGTGCTGTTCGTCGAGGCCCGCGAGCTGCCGATGTTCGACCTGCGCGTGACCTTCGCCGCGGGCAGCAGTCAGGACGGCAACACCCCGGGCCTGGCCACCCTGACCAACGCCATGCTCAACGAAGGGGTTGCCGGCAAGGACGTGACCGCCATCGCCGAAGGCTTCGAAGGCCTGGGCGCCGACTTCGGCAATGGCTCCTATCGCGACATGGCCGTGGCCTCGCTGCGCAGCCTGAGTGCCAAGGACAAGCGCGAGCCAGCCCTCAAGCTGTTCGCTGAAGTGACCGGCAAGCCAACCTTCCCGGACGACGCGCTCAAGCGCATCAAGAACCAGCTGCTGGCCGGCTTCGAGTACGAGAAGCAGAATCCCGGCAAGATTGCCGGCAAGGCCCTGTTCGGCAAGCTCTACGGCGATCACCCTTACGCCCAGCCAAGCGATGGCAGCGCCGAGAGCGTGCCTGGCATCACCCTCGAGCAACTGCGGGCCTTCCACGCCAAGGCCTATGCCGCTGGCAACGCAGTGATCGCCCTGGTCGGCGACCTCAGCCGCGAGGAAGCCGAGGCCGTCGCCGCCCAGGTGTCTGCCGCCCTGCCCAAGGGCCCGGCACTGGCCAAACCGTCCCAGCCGACCGAACCCAAGGCTGGCGTTACCCATATCGAATTTCCGAGCAAGCAGACTCACCTGATGCTCGCCGAGCTTGGTATCGACCGCCAGGACCCGGACTGGCCGGCCCTGTCGCTGGGCAACCAGATCCTTGGCGGCGGCGCCTTTGGCACCCGCCTGATGAGCGAGGTCCGCGAAAAGCGTGGCCTGACCTACGGTGTGTATTCGGTATTCAGCCCGATGCAGGTGCGTGGCCCGTTCATGATCAACCTGCAGACCCGTGCCGAACTCAGCGAGGGCACGCTCAAGCTGGTCCAGGACATTCTCGCCGACTACCTCAAGAGCGGCCCGACCCGGCAGGAACTGGACGACGCCAAGCGCGAACTGGCCGGCAGCTTCCCGCTGTCCAATGCCAGCAACGCCAGTATCGTCGGCCAACTGGGCGCGATCGGTTTCTACAACCTGCCACTGACCTGGCTTGAAGATTTCATGCAGCAATCGCAGGCGCTGACCGTCGAACAGGTCAAAACGGCGATGAACAAGCACCTGGCAGCCGATAAACTGGTGATTGTCACCGTTGGCCCGAAAGTGCCACAGAAGCCCCTGCCTGCCCCCACTGACAAACCTTCCGAGCAACCGCTCGGCGTACCGGAGCACTAATGCCTAGATCCACCCCTCACGCCCGCCCCCAGCAGGGCCAAAGCAAGGGCCAGGGTCACCTGCGCATCATCGCCGGCGAGTGGCGAAGCCGCCGCCTGGCAGTACCGGAAGGCGAGGGCCTGCGCCCAACCCCTGACCGCGTGCGAGAAACCGTGTTCAACTGGCTGGCGCCCTACATCGAAGGCGCCCAGGTGCTGGATGCATTCACTGGCAGCGGCGCCTTGGTACTGGAGGCACTTTCCCGTGGCGCCGAGAACGCCGTAGCACTGGACAGCAACCCGGCGGCCATCGCCAACCTGAAGAACAACCTCGAGCTGCTGCGCTGCCCGCGTGGGCAGATCTTGCAGACCGACGCCCTGCGCTATCTGCAGAACCCTGCCAAGCAGCAGTTCGATGTGGTCTTTCTCGACCCGCCGTTTCACCAGGACCTGCTGGCCAACACCTGCGACCTGCTGGAGCAGAATCAGTGGTTGCGCGATCAGGCGTGGATCTACACCGAAAGCGAAGCGGCCCCGTCGACATTGGCGCTGCCAGGCAACTGGCGCCTGCACCGCGAGAAGAAGACCGGCCAGGTGCATTACGCCCTCTGGCAAAGAAGCTGACCCCGCCTGCCACCTGTTCGCAGACTTATGTAACGCAGGTGGCGCCACAGCCTGATCGAAGCTGCTCCGGCAAACTGCCAACAGGAGCACTTCGATCATGTCCACTGCATCTGCCCTGCAACGCTTCACCCTGGAAAATGGCCTTGTGGTCTATCTGCGTGAAGACCACCGCTCCCCCCTGGTCAGCGCCCAACTCTGGTATCACGTCGGCTCCAGCCAGGAGCCCACGGGGCAAAGCGGGCTTTGCCACCTGGTCGAACACCTGATGTTCGAGGGCAGCAGCAAGCTGGGCCCTGGTCAGTACGATGAGGTCATGACTCGACTTGGCGGCGCCCCCAATGCGTTCACCACCGCCGACGCTACGTACTTCCCCGTCACACTGCCCGCGAGTCGCCTTGAAGTGGCACTGGAGATCATGGCCGACGCCATGGTCAGCGCCACGCTTGGCGAGCCGGTTTTCAACCGTGAGCTCGAGGTGGTCAAGGCCGAGAGGCGCGAACGGGTGGACAACCTGCCGCTGACGCTGGCCAGAGAGCGCGCACGGATCCTGGCCAATAGCCACACACCTTATGCCAGCCCAATCATCGGCCACCTCGCCGACCTGCAGCACCTGGGCATCACAGAGGTGCGCAGCTGGTATCAGGACTGGTATCAGCCGAACAACGCCTCACTGGTGATAGTCGGTGATATCGACATGGTTTCGCTTCGGCCTCTGGTCGAACGCCATTTCGCCAGCCTTGCAGCTGCCCGGCTGCCCGAACGCTGGACACAGGCTCCAAATCGGAACTTCGCTCATCGCCGCCAGACCCTTGCACTGGCAAACCTGCCGCTAGGCGCAATCCTTGCGTTCAATACACCCAGCCTGGCCACTGCGATGCAACCGGCCCATGCCTATGCCCTGCGACTTGTTCCTCAGATACTGGCCAATGGCAGCAGCTCACGGTTGGTCCTGCGCAGGGTTCGCGGTGATGAATGCCTGCTGGCGGCCAGTGCGGATTATCAGCACCTTCAACGAGGCGATAGCTTGCTCACCCTCAATCTGTACGCCAACCCATCCAAGGCCACGGCAAAGTCCGCAACAGCTGCCGTACTGGAGGAAATAGAAGCCTTGCGCCGTACCCCTCCCACGGATGACGAACTGCAGCGGGCCAAGAACCGCCTGCTGGCAGGCCTGGTCTTCGATCGGGACAGCATCGAGGTACAGGCCAATGCCATAGGCAAACACGCCGTGTGCGGCATCGATCCTGCCACGCTGGATCAAGAGCATCATTGGATACAAAGCATCACTGCCGAAGACGTTCGGCTTGCTGCACACCTGTTCCTCACGCATGAACGCCTGACCATCACATATCTGGAAGCCCCTTCCGCTGCGCAGCCCCCCGCTGACAACCGCGACACGCAAACCGTCGCCCTGGCTTCGCTGCAAACGCTCGACCTGAGCAGCGTCGACCTTGCTCCGCCCCGTGTGCAAGCCTGGCAAACCACTGCGGGGGCAAGTGCGCGACTGGTCGAGTCACACGAACTCCCGATGGTCGACCTGGTACTGAGCTTCAATGCTGGCAGCCGACTGGATGGCGACAAGGCGGGCCTCGCCGCGATGACGCTGTACATGCTCGATGAAGGCACCACGGAACTGGATGCCGGCGCCTTCTCCGAACATCTCGAAAAACTTGGCGCGCGATATACAAAAGAGATCACTCGCGACCACGCCATCATCCATCTACGTTGCCTGACGAACGAGACACTCACGCCATCGACAGACCTGATCACCGCCATGGTCGCCCGCCCCGCACTCAACGCTGGCGCCCTCGAACTGATGAAGACCCATATGCTGGAAAACAACCGGCGAGGTCAGACGATTCCAGCGCTCAAAGCCCGAAGCACCGCCTTGTCGCTCGCCTTTGGCGACCACCCCTACGGCTCCCCGACTCGCGGTACGAGCGCGGGCATAGCAATGATTACCGCTGATGACGTCAAGCGCTTTCACCAGCAGGCCTATTCGGCGAACAATCTGGCGATTTCAATAGTGGGCGATATCTCACGCGAGGCCGCCGAAGCCCTTGCCGGGCGAATCTGCGCAGCACTACCGCAGCACTGGGCGGCGATCGCCCCCCCAGCATTACCGCCGCTCAAGGCCGCCACCGTGACACTGGAACAACCCGGCGCCAACCATGCGGCACTGCTGTTGCTTCCCATGAGTGCAAGCCCTGCAGATGCCGACTACGCAGCCATGGTGCTGGCCAATGACGTGCTGGGAGGTACAAACGATTCGCGTCTGTACAAAGAACTTCGTCAGCGCCATGGCTTGACCTATGCGGTCGATTCGGGGCTCGCGCCAGACACTAGGTTGCTCTACATCGAATGGGAAGTGGCTGCCCGGTCTCTGGATGCTTCCATCGAGCAAGTGATGCGTGTGCTGCAGGACTATTCGGCCATAGGGCCGGACGAACATGAACTGGATCTGGCCAGGCAGGCCTTGCTCGGCGACCTGCGTCGCATCGTGGCGAGCAATGGCTCACTGGTAAGGCTTCTCGACACACACAGCCATGACGGCTTGCCGTCTGATGCCCTGCTGACCTTCGTCGAACGCCTCATGGCCGTAACCCCCGAGGCCGCACACCTGGCCGTCAAACTACGGCTGGACCTGCAACGCAAGATTCTGGTCAGCGTCGGTCCGGTGGTCGACCAGCAACCTCTGCCAACCGGCACCCTTGCCGACTAATAGCGTAAGTACAGCGGTGGTTTTTCATGGCAATCTAGGCAGGCAAATCACGAGTCATCGAGCATGCCCAGCCTGACCGCTACATTCCGCCCGGCCATCGGCCTGTCCAACCCGCACCTGCAAACCTTGTGGGGCCCGTTGTGGCGCAAACTGCCCGCCATAGAGCGCAACCGCGAGCGACTGTGGCTGGCCGATGGCGACTTTCTCGATCTCGACTGGCATGGCCCGCACCGGCCCGATGCACCGTTGGTAGTGGTGCTGCACGGCTTGACCGGTTCGTCCCACTCGCCCTATGTCAAAGGCTTGCAGCAATCACTGCAGTCACGCGGCTGGGCGAGCGTCGCCGTGAACTGGCGGGGCTGCTCTGGCGAGCCTAACCTGCTGCCGCGCAGCTATCACTCCGGTGCCAGCGAAGACCTGGCCGAAGTGGTCGCTCACCTGCGTGCCCAGCGCCCATTGGCACCGCTCTACGCCGTCGGCTACTCGCTGGGCGGCAATGTGCTGCTCAAGTACCTGGGCGAAAGCGGCTCGGCCAGCCAGCTGGAGTCGGCCGTGGCGGTGTCGGTGCCGTTTCGCCTGGACCAGTGTGCCGACCGCATAGGCCAGGGCTTTTCCAAGGTCTATCAGGCTCACTTCATGCGCGAGATGATGACCTATGTGCAGGTGAAGCAACGGCACTTCCGCGACCGCGGGCATCACGAAGCCTTGGCCACGCTCGACCGGCTGGGGCCATTGGGCAGGCTGAGAACATTTTGGGACTTCGACGGCAAGGTCACTGCGCCGCTCAACGGTTTCAGCGATGCCCACGATTATTATCGCCGCTCATCGAGCCGGTACTATCTGGGCGAAAACCGTACGCCGACGCTGATCATCCACTCCACCGATGACCCGTTCGTGTTCGGCCACAGCCTGCCCACGGCCAGTGAACTGGCGCCGCAGACGCAATTCGAGCTGCATCGGCGAGGTGGCCACGTGGGATTTGTCGAAGGCAGCCTGCGAAACCCGGGTTACTACCTGGAGCGGCGGATTCCGCAGTGGCTGCTGGAGGGGCAATGACTATTCGCCAGTCGCCACACCGCGCCTGGGGTCGTTGATCCACTCGCTCCACGACCCGGCGTACAACCGTCCCAAGGGATATCCCGCCAGCGCCAGCGCAAACAGGTCATGGCAAGCTGTCACGCCCGACCCGCAATAGGCCACCAGTTGCTCCGGTGACCGGCCTGCCAGTTTCTCGGCAAAACGGTGCCTGAGCTGCTCCGGCGCCAGGAATCGCCCGTCAGCACCGAGGTTCTCGTTGAAGGCCGCGCACTGGGCGCCTGGAATGTGCCCGGCAATGGGGTCGATCGGCTCCACCTCGCCGCGAAAGCGTGGCAACGCACGGGCATCGATCAGGGTCAGGTCAGCGCTACCCAGGCGCTTTGCCAGGTGCTCGGCGTCGATCAGCAGCCTGGCGTCCGGCTCACCACTGAAGGTCCCCTCACGCTTGATCGGCGCATCCAGGCTCAATGGCAGATGCGCCGCATGCCAGGCCTTGAGGCCACCGTCGAGGATGGCCACGTCGCTGCGCTTGCCCAGCCAGACCAGCAACCACCAGGCCCTGGCGGCAAAGGCGCCCGGACCATCGTCGTAGAGCACCACTTCGCTGTCGTCGTCCAGGCCCCACTCGCGCAAGCGTTCGACCAGCCGGTGCGGGTCCGGCAACGGATGGCGGCCGGTGCGGCCCTTGCTGACCGGCCCGCTCAGGTCACGCTCCAGGTCGGCAAAATGCGCCCCGGCGATATGCCCCTCGGCATAGCTGCGTTGGCCGTAGTCCACATCCTCCAGGGCAAAACGACAATCAAGGATCACCAGCTTGGGCGAGTCCAGACGCTCTGCCAGCTGTTGCGGGGTGATCAATTGCGCAAGGGGCATGACAATCTCCTGATCGATGGCACGAAAGCCCTGGCTACTGTTCCAGGGCCTGGTTGAACGGGACGTGGAATTCCTGGCACAAGGTGGCCACGGCGGTGCGGGCATTAGGGGTGACGAAACCCAACTCCAGCACCAGCACCTGATAGACGCCGCGCTTGAAGGCTTCTTCACCCAGGTGCGCGGAATGTTCGCGCGTAGTGCTGAGAAAGCGTACCCACGAGGTCAGCACGATCCAGGCGTTGATGGTCAGCGACTCGATCTGAGCAGCTTCCATGGCCAGTATCCCGGCATCGACGAAGCCGCGGTAGATCGCCTGGCCCTGGCGCAGGCAGCGCTCGGAAAAGCGCCGGTAGCGGGCAGCCAGCTCCGGGTCGCTTTCCAGCAGGTGTTCCAGGTCACGGTGCAGGAAACGGTAGTTCCACATCGCTGCCAGCAGCGCCTTGAGGTAGAAGCGCTTGTCCTCGACCGTGGCCAGGCGCCCCTGCGGCGGGCGCAGGAAGCTGTCCACCAGCGCTTCGTACTGGCTGAACAGCAAGGCGATGATCGCCTGCTTGTTGGGGAAGTGGTAGTACAGGTTGCCGGGCGAGATTTCCATGTGCGCGGCAATGTGATTGGTACTGACGCAGCGTTCGCCCTGCTGGTTGAACAGCTCCAGGCTGCTCTGCACGATGCGCTCTCGTGTCTTCATGCGCGGGGCCATGCTCAGCTCCCAGTCTGCGGGCATTCGATAATGGGCCATCTTACGGTGAATTACAGCCTCGGTGCACTGGGCCTGACCGTGAAAAAAGTCGCACCATGGTACGGATTAGAGTATAGGCTCTAGGGACCTCGAGCCCCGACGGGAGAACACCGTGATCTCGCCCAGCGCCTTGCCTCCTGTGCATACCGACACCGGCCTTGACGCGACGTTCGCCGCCCAGCGCCAGGCCTTTGCCGGCAACCCCATGCCACCGGCGGCGCAGCGGCGGCAGTGGCTGAAAAGCCTGCGCGAGGCCTTGCTGGCCGACCAGCAAGCATTGATCGACGCAATCGATGCCGACTTCAGCGGCCGTAGTGCCGACGAAACGCTGCTGGCCGAGCTGCTGCCGTCTGTGCAAGGCATTCGCCATGCCGAGCGCCACCTGCAGCGCTGGATGCGCCCGGCCCGGCGCGCCGTGGGGCTGGCCTTCCAACCGGCCAGCGCTCGCGTGCTGTACCAACCGCTGGGCGTGGTGGGGATCATCGTGCCGTGGAACTACCCACTGTTCCTCGCCATTGGCCCGCTGACCGGGGCCCTGGCCGCGGGCAACCGCGTCATGCTCAAGCTCAGCGAGTCCACCCCGTCCAGCGCGCAGGCGCTGAAAGCCTTGCTGGAACGGGTATTTCCCGAGGACCTGGTCAACGTCGTGCTGGGCGAAATCGAGGTCGGCCAGGCATTCGCACGCCTGCCCTTCGACCACCTGCTGTTCACCGGCGCCACCAGCATCGGCCGCCAGGTCATGCTGGCTGCCGCGCAAAACCTGACCCCGGTGACCCTGGAGCTGGGCGGCAAGTCCCCCGCCATCGTCTCGGCCAGCGTGCCACTGGACACCGCGGCCGAGCGCATCGCCTTCGGCAAGACCCTCAATGCCGGCCAGACCTGCGTCGCCCCCGACTACGTGCTGGTGCCGCGGGACCGCCTGAACGCTTTCGCCGATGCCTATCGCAACGTTGTGAAGCGCATGTACCCACGCATCGCCGACAACCCTGATTACAGCGCCATCATCAACCCACGGCAGGTGCAGCGTCTGCAGCACCTGCTGGACGACGCCCGCGGCAAGGGCGCCGAGGTGATCGACCTGTATCCCGACGAGGCACGCCAGGGCAGGCGCCTGCCGCCGCACCTGCTGACCAGGGTCAACGACAGCATGCAGGTCATGCAGGACGAGATCTTCGGCCCGCTGCTGCCGCTGGTGCCTTACGACCACCTCGACGAGGCCTTGGCCTACATCAATCAACGCCCTCGCCCCTTGGCGCTGTACTACTTCGGCTATGACCGCAGCGAACAGCAGCACGTGCTGCAGCACAGCCATTCCGGCGGCGTTTGCCTGAACGACACCCTGCTGCATGTGGCCCAGGACGACTTGCCGTTCGGCGGGGTCGGCCCTTCCGGCATGGGCCACTACCATGGCCACGAAGGTTTCCAGACCTTCAGCAAGGCAAAGGCGGTACTGGCCAAGCAGCGCCTGAATGCCGCGCGGCTGATCTACCCGCCCTATGGCAAGGCCTTGCAGCGCCTGGTCTACAAGCTGTTCATCCGCTGATGCAGCGCCGCGACCTTCTGCGCTTCAGCCTGGGTGCCAGCCTCTTCCTGAGCACCGCCAGCCTGGTCGGCTGCAGCGCGCAGACCCCCGCCGCCGGCTACCAGGTGCTGCGTGACGATGACCTGCCGGCCCTGCTTGCGCTGATTCCGGTGGTGCTGGCCGGTACCTCGGCACGTAGTGATCTGGTGCTGACCAGCCTCGACCACAAGCTGGCGGCGCTGTCGCCGGAAATGCTCAAGCTCACCCGGCAGTTGTTCGATGTGCTCAACCTGCCCCTGACTCGCGGCCCGCTGACCGGGGTCTGGGGAGCCTGGGAGCAGGCCGGCGCCGGGCAGGTCACGGCATTTCTGCAGCGCTGGCAGGACAGTTCGCTGAACCTGCTGCGCATGGGCCATGCCTCGCTGCTGCAACTGCTGCAAATGGCCTGGTACGAGCGCCCGGAAGCCTGGGCCGCCTGTGGCTACCCCGGCCCACCCAAGATCTGACAACAAGAGCATCCTCAATGCCTGTAACCGACCCGTTTCGCCAAGGCCTCGAGCGCGGCTGGATCACCCATGACGGCTCACGCCTGCAGCAGGACCTGACGCTGGAAGCCGATGTCGCCGTGATAGGCAGCGGTGCCGGCGGCGCCACCAGTGCGCAGATGCTCAGCGCTGCCGGCTTCAAGGTACTGCTGATCGAGGAAGGCCCGCTCAAGACCAGCAGCGACTTCAGGCTGCTGGAAAACGAGGCCTACGCCAGCCTCTATCAGGAGGGCTTGGGGCGGATGAGCAAGGACGGCGCCATCACCATTCTGCAGGGCCGTGCTGTCGGCGGGACCACACTGATCAACTGGACTTCGAGCTTTCGCACGCCACCGCAGACCCTGCAGCATTGGGCCACGGTGCATGGCGTCCGCGGGCTGGGGGAAGCACAGCTACAGCCCTGGTTCGAGCGCATCGAGCACGATCTGGGCATCACGCCCTGGGCGATGCCCGCGAACGCCAACAACGACGTGCTACGGCGCGGCTGTGAACAACTCGGCTACCGCTGGGCGGTGATCCCGCGCAACGTGCGCGGCTGCTGGAACCTCGGCTATTGCGGCATGGGCTGCCCGGTGAATGCCAAGCAGTCGATGCTGGTGACGCGCATTCCGGCCACCCTCGAAAATGGCGGCGAGCTGCTCTACCTCGCCCGCGCCGAACGCTTCGAGCACGATGGCACACGCATCACCCGGCTGCAGTGCCTGGCCCTGGATGCGCAAGGGGTCCATCCCACCGGCCGGCAGATCAGTGTGCGCGCCCGCCACTACATCGTCGCCGGTGGCGGCATCAACAGCCCCGCCCTGCTGCTGCGCTCCAAAGCCCCCGATCCGCATGCACGCCTGGGTAAACGGACTTTCCTGCACCTGGTCAACTTCAGCGCTGCGCGTTTCGATGCGCGCATCGACCCGTACTACGGCGCTCCGCAATCCATCTACAGCGACCACTTCCAGTGGCAAGACGGCATCGATGGGCCGGTGGGCTACAAACTGGAAGTGCCGCCCTTGCACCCGGCCCTGGCCAGCACCCTGCTCGGTGGATACGGCAGCGACAATGCCCAGCGCATGGCCGAACTGCCGCACACTCACGTGATGCTGGCCCTGCTGCGGGATGGCTTTCACCCCGAAAGCACGGGTGGCTCGGTTGAATTGCGCGGGGATGGCTCCCCGGTGCTCGATTACCCGGTCACCGACTACCTGCGCGAGGGCCTGCGCCGCGCCTTCCACAGCATGGCGCAAATCCAGTTCGCAGCAGGTGCCGCCCAGGTGATCCCGGTGCACAGTGACGCCAGCGCCGCTGCCAGCCCTGATCAGGCCAGGCGCATGATCGACGCCTTGCGCCTGGAGCCGTTCCGCACCCGACTGGGCAGCGCCCATGTGATGGGGGGCTGCACAATGGGTGACGACCCGCGCCAGGCGGTGTGCGACAGCCTGGGCCGCCATCATCAACTGGAAAACCTGTCGGTTCATGACGGTTCACTGTTCCCTACCAGCATCGGCGCCAACCCGCAGTTGTCGGTCTATGCCATCAGCGCAATGCTCAGCCAGGCGCTGGCCACACGCCTGGCACAGAGTGCATGACAACAAAGTCGCCTCCTGTCTATAGTGCCATCAGCCGGCTGCATGACTTGGCCGGGCGCAATCGCTGCGCTACCATCCGACTCCCCAACGCACTCCAGCCAGGATGACGCGATGAACCGAGTGTTGTACCCGGGTACTTTCGACCCCATTACCAAAGGCCACGGCGACCTGGTCGAGCGCGCTTCGCGTCTGTTCGACCACGTGATCATCGCGGTGGCGGCCAGCCCGAAGAAAAACCCTCTGTTCCCGCTGGAACAACGGGTCGAGCTTGCCCGTGAGGTCACCAAGCACCTGCCCAATGTGGAAGTCCTCGGCTTCTCGTCGTTGTTGGCGCACTTCGCCAAGGATCAGGGCGCGAACGTGTTCCTGCGCGGCCTGCGCGCGGTGTCGGACTTCGAATACGAGTTCCAGCTCGCTAACATGAACCGGCAACTGGCACCCGACGTCGAGAGTCTGTTCCTCACGCCGTCGGAGCGTTACTCGTTCATTTCCTCGACGTTAGTGCGGGAAATAGCCGCGCTGGGCGGAGATATCAGCAAATTCGTCCATCCTGTGGTGGCCGAGGCGCTGACCGAACGCTTCAAGAAGTAACCTTGAACGCCTGATCATTGCGCCCGCGTGCACTGCGGGCGCGAATGCGGCACAATTGTGCGCAAAGCGTTGAACATGCCCGGGCGATGCGCCCCGGCCGGAGTCCCCATGTCCCTGATTATCACCGACGATTGCATCAACTGCGACGTCTGCGAACCCGAGTGCCCGAACGAGGCCATCTCCCAAGGCGAAGAGATCTACGTGATCGACCCGAATCTGTGCACCCAGTGTGTGGGTCACTACGACGAGCCGCAGTGCCAGCAAGTCTGCCCGGTCGACTGCATCCCCCTGGATGAAGCGCACCCGGAAACCGAGGAACAGCTGATGGCCAAGTACCACCGGATCACCGGCAAGGCCTGACCGTCACGTAGGCCTTTGTGAGAGCGGCGTTCAGCGCTGGCAGCGTGGGCAGAATACGCTTGCCCGCTGGCCCAGCTTGACCTCGCGCAAGGCCGTGCCGCACAGCTTGCACGGCTGCCCGCCCCGCCCGTAGACGAACAACTCCTGCTGGAAGTAGCCCGGCTGACCGTCACCGCCGATGAAATCGCGCAATGTCGTGCCGCCCTGTTCGATCGCCGCCGCCAGCACCCGCTTGATCTCCATCGCAAGCTTCAGATAGCGCGCCCGGGAAATCCCGCCCGCCTCACGGCGCGGGTCGATACCGGCAGCGAACAGCGCCTCTGTCGCGTAGATGTTGCCAACCCCCACCACCACTGCGTTGTCCATGATGAAAGGCTTGACCGCCATGGAGCGCCCGCGCGAAAGCTGGAACAGCCGTTCGCCGTCGAACAAGTCGGTCAGCGGCTCAGGCCCCAGGCGCAGCAGCAGCTCATGGTTGAGCGGGTCGAGGCTCCAGAGCATGGCGCCAAAGCGTCGCGGGTCGGTATAACGCAGCATCAGCCCCGATTCCAGCTCGATGTCGACATGTTCATGCTTGACCGCCGGCAAGCCCAGCTCCACCAGCCGCAGGTTGCCCGACATGCCCAGGTGGCTGATCAGGGTACCGACCTCGGCGTTGATCAGCAGGTACTTGGCCCGCCGCTCGACGCTGACGATGCGCTGCCCGGACAGGCGCACGTCGAGGTCCTCGGGGATCGGCCAGCGCAGGCGCCGGTCACGCACCACCACACGGCTGACGCGCTGGCCTTCCAGGTGCGGCGCAATTCCGCGCCGCGTGGTTTCGACTTCAGGTAATTCCGGCATGGATCAGTGCCCGCCCAGCTCGCGAATGTTCTGTTTCAATTGTTCGAAGTCGTACTCCGACAAGCCGATATAGTCCAGCACCAGCGGGCCGACCGCACTCCACTCGTGGTCGACACTCTGGTTGCCCAGCACGCGATACGAGGCGCAGATGTGCTCGGCCATCTTCAGCACGGCCAGCAGGTTCTTTAGTTGGCTCTGGGCATTGCGCGACGAATCTTCGCGGAAGATGGCCAAGGCATTGTGGTGATTGGCAATGGCCGCACTGATGTGCTCAGGCAAGCGCCAGGACTTGGCAGTGAAGTAGCCAACCACGGAATGGTTGGTGTTGAACGCGCGGTTTTCCGTGTCGACCACGCGCGTTTGCTCGCTGGCTTTGGCGTAGGCGTCCTCCAGCACCTGCATGTACTCAGGGAAGCGCTTGAGCATCAGCGGCACGCCACAGTCGTGAAACAGCCCGAGGGTATAGGCCTCGTCCGCTGCCTGGATACCCGTGCGCTTGGCCAGGGTCAGGCAGGTCATGGCCACGTCCTGGGCGGTGTCCCAGAAGCGGTTGAGGGTGACGATGGTCTCGTCGCTCATCTCGCCCTTGATCGACTGTGCGTTGATCAGATTGATGATCGAACGGCTACCCAGCAGGTTTACAGCACGCTGAATCGAGCCGATCTTGTTCGTCAGGCCGAAATGCGGCGAGTTGACCAGTTTGAGCAAGGCTCCGGCCAGGCCAGGGTCCTGGGAAATCAGCTTGGCGATGGTTTCCAGATCCGGGTCAGGCATGTACTGCTCGAACTGCAGGTCGACCATGATCTGCGGCTGCGGCGGAATGGTGATGCCTTGCAAGGCTTGCTGGATCTGTTCGGCGCTGAGTTCTTGGGACATGCGTGCACACTCGTGAAAGACGGGGGGATTCTAACCCCCTGAAGCGCCAGGCGACCAACCACTGAGTAACTGTGGGAGCGGCCTTGCGTCGCGAAAGGGGCGCGTAGCGGCCCCAGGGTTTACAGCTTTGCAGCAGAAATTGCCGGGGCCGCTTTGCGGCCCTTTCGCGACACAAGGCCGCTCCTACAGGCAGGCAACACGCTATAATCCCGCTCTTTTTTCCCGGAGCGACGTCATGTCCCTGCCCAGCCTTCGCCTCAAAGCCAATGCCGACCGCCGCCTGCGCGCCGGCCACCTGTGGGTCTACAGCAATGAAGTCGACGTTTCCGCGACCCCGCTGCAGGGCTTCCAGGCCGGCCAGCAGGCAGTACTCGAAGCTGCCAACGGCAAGCCGCTGGGCATCGTTGCACTGAGCCCGAACAACCTGATCTGCGCTCGCCTGCTGTCGCGTGACATCAAGCTGCCACTGGACAAGTCGTTGCTGGTGCACCGCCTGAATGTCGCCCTGTCCCTGCGCGAGCGCCTGTTCGACCAACCTTGCTACCGCCTGGTGTACGGCGATTCAGACCTGCTGCCGGGCCTGGTGGTCGATCGCTTCCACGACATCCTCGTGGTACAGCTGGCCTCGGCCACCATGGAAGCGCACAAGGATGACGTGATCGCCGCCCTGGTTCAGGTGCTCAAACCCAGCGGCATCCTGTTCAAGAACGACTCCGCGGCGCGCGACGCTGAAGGCCTGCAGCGCTACGTCGAGACCGTCTACGGCGAAGTCCCGGACTGGGTGCCGCTGGAAGAGAACGGCGTCAAATTCGAAGCCCCGGTACGTGAAGGCCAGAAAACCGGCTGGTTCTACGACCACCGCATGAACCGCGCGCGCCTGGCCCCCTACGTCAAAGGCAAGCGCGTGCTCGACCTGTTCAGTTACATCGGTGGCTGGGGTGTGCAGGCCGGTGCGTTCGGCGCCAGTGAAGTGTTCTGCGTGGATGCCTCGGCCTTTGCCCTGGATGGCGTCGAGCGTAACGCCGCGCTGAACGGCATCAGCGAGAAGCTGACCTGCATTGAAGGCGACGTGTTCGAGGCCCTGCGTGAGCTGAAGGCTGCCGAAGAACGCTTCGACGTGATCATTGCCGACCCACCCGCCTTCATCAAGCGCAAGAAGGACCTGAAAAACGGCGAAGCGGCTTACCGTCGCCTCAATGAGCAGGCCATGCGCATGCTGAGCAAGGACGGCATCCTGGTCAGCGCTTCGTGCTCGATGCACCTGCCCGAAGACGACCTGCACAACATCCTGTTGACCAGCGCCCGCCACCTGGACCGCAACCTGCAACTACTGGAGCGCGGCGGCCAGGGCCCGGACCACCCGGTACACCCTGCCATCGCTGAAACCCGCTACATCAAGAGCATTACCTGCCGATTGCTGCCCAACAGCTAGCCGGCTTTGGGGCCGCCCTGCGGCCCCTTGGATATCTCAGATACCCAGCACGTACGACGCGATTCCGAAATACACCAGCACCCCCGCCGCATCGGCGATCGAGGTTACCAGCGGGCCGCTGGCCGTTGCCGGATCGAGTTTGAACCGGGTGAACATGAACGGCAGACTCAGGCCGATCAGGCTGCCCAGCAAGACGATCACCAGCATGCTGCTGGCAACGATCAGCGCAACGTCCGCCCCTCCGCGCAACGCTCCCAGCGAGGCCACCGCCAACGCCATGGTGCCCCCCAGCGCCAGCGCAACGCCGCACTCGCGCCCCAGCATGCGCAACCAGTCGCGCATCACCACTTCACCTGTCGCCAACCCTCGTACCATAAGCGTTGCCGACTGCGCCCCGGCATTGCCACCGCTGTCCACCAGTAGCGGTAGGAAGAACACCAGGACGATGTGCGCGGCAATAGTCTCCTCGAACGCAGCGATACCTGCCCCCGAGAACAGGTTGCCGAAAACCAGCAGCACCAGCCACAGTACGCGCTTGCGGTACAGCAGGCCGACCGTGGCGTCGCGCAAGTTGCCGACATGATTGGTGATCGAGGCGCCCTTGTGGAAATCCTCGGTGGCTTCGTCCACCACCACATCGAGTGCTTCATCGCAGGTGACGATGCCCACCAGCCGCCCAGCTTCGTCCAGTACCGGAAGGGCCAGCAGATCATGCTCGCGGATCTTTCGCGCCACCTCTTCCTGCCGGGTGCTGGTGCAGACACAGATGACAGTGCGCACCATGATGCGCTCGACAGGTTCATCGGGCGCCGCCAGGATCAACTGTCGCAAAGACAGCGTGCCGAGCAGGTTGCGCTGCGCGTCGAGCACATAGGACTGATAGATGGTTTCGGCATCCGCCGCTTCACGCCGCAACATGTCGATGGCTTGGCTGGCTGTCAGGCCGATGTCGAGGCTTGAGTACTCACTGCTCATCAAGCCACCAGCCGTCCCTTCGCCATAGCCTTCAGGGCGCAGGAAGTCGTCGCGCCGAGCCTGGGCGGCCTGGCGCAAGGCCAATGGGGTATCGCGGAAATCGGAAACAGATTGCATGCAGTTCTCCAGGCGCCGACGCAGGCGCCCAGAAAACTCAGCCTTGCAGGCTCGAGCCTTCGAAAGCCCCGGCGACGGCACGCTCAGTGCCAGATCGTGGGTTCAGATTGAACCGAAAACTGGGAAGGTCCATTAAGGATGTATCTCGTCAAGCCGCACATGCGGCGCGGGGATGATAGGCAAGGTGGCGGCCTGCGTCAGCAACTGAAACACGTGACAAGGGTATTTCAGACTTGTCCTACAGATCACTTCCCTAAATCGTGCAAGACGTGATGGTTATTAGCGATGACGCTGGCAATCAGCGACTCTCCAGGGAAGTCGGCCATCATGATGCCAACGGTCCGCTTGCTCGTACCCAAGGTGTTCAGTTTCTTGAGGTCGTCGCGGGTCAATACGAAGTTGCCGCGCGCTATTTATCTAATGACTCGGCCTCCAACCCCGACCGAACCTCGGATTACATACGCTTGTTCATTCCCTCGCCGCGCCAGCGGTGTAGAATCGGCCTATTCATCGCCAGTCATCCCCGGCGGGTTTATGAGCTCTGGCCAAGCACGCGGCGATCCCGCGCGGTCTTCGGCCCCATCCGTGCCAGTGGCAACCGGCCTGCGGCACAAAGGACAAGAGAAGCTCACTCCCCTTTTTGTGACCTGATTAAGCCGCCAGGAGTGTTTCATGCCTGATTATCGTTCCAAGACTTCCACCCACGGCCGCAACATGGCCGGCGCCCGTGCCTTGTGGCGCGCCACCGGCATGAAGGACGAAGACTTCAAGAAACCGATCATCGCCATCGCCAACTCGTTCACCCAGTTCGTCCCGGGCCATGTGCACCTGAAGGACCTGGGCCAGCTGGTCGCCCGCGAAATCGAACGCGCCGGTGGCGTGGCCAAGGAATTCAACACCATCGCGGTCGATGACGGCATAGCCATGGGCCACGATGGCATGCTGTATTCGCTGCCAAGCCGCGAGATCATTGCCGACGCCGTCGAGTACATGGTCAACGCCCACTGCGCCGACGCCATCGTCTGCATCTCCAACTGCGACAAGATCACCCCAGGCATGCTGATGGCGGCCTTGCGGCTGAACATCCCGGTGATCTTCGTGTCCGGCGGCCCAATGGAAGCCGGCAAGACCAAGCTGGCCAGCCACGGCCTGGACCTGGTCGACGCCATGGTCATCGCCGCCGACTCCACGGCGTCCGACGAGAAAGTCGCCGAATACGAGCGCAGCGCCTGCCCGACCTGCGGTTCGTGCTCCGGCATGTTCACCGCCAACTCGATGAACTGCCTGACCGAAGCCTTGGGCCTGGCCCTTCCGGGCAACGGTTCGACCCTGGCCACCCACGCCGACCGTGAGCAGCTGTTCCTCACTGCCGGGCGCACCATCGTCGAGCTGTGCAAGCGTTACTACCAGGAAAACGACGCCTCGGTACTGCCGCGCAGCATCGCCAACTTCAAGGCGTTCGAAAACGCCATGATGCTCGACATCGCCATGGGCGGTTCGACTAACACCATCCTGCACCTGCTGGCTGCAGCACAGGAAGGCGAAGTCGAATTCGACCTGCGCGACATCGATCGCCTGTCGCGCAAGGTGCCGCAGCTGTGCAAGGTGGCGCCCAACATCCAGAAGTACCACATGGAAGACGTGCACCGCGCTGGCGGCATCTTCAGCATCCTCGGGTCGTTGGCCCGTGGCGGCCTGCTGCACACCGACCTGCCGACCGTGCACAGCCGCAGCATGGAAGAAGCCATCGCCAAATGGGACATCACCCAGACCGATGACGAAGCCGTGCACACCTTCTTCAAGGCAGGCCCGGCCGGCATCCCGACGCAGACCGCCTTCAGCCAGTCGACCCGTTGGGAAACCCTCGACGACGACCGTGAAAACGGCTGCATCCGCAGCTTCGAACACGCCTACTCGCAAGAAGGCGGCCTGGCCGTGCTGTACGGCAACATCGCCCTGGACGGCTGCGTAGTGAAAACCGCTGGTGTCGACGAGTCGATCCACGTGTTCGAAGGCTCGGCGAAGATTTTCGAAAGCCAGGACAGCGCCGTGCGCGGCATCCTTGCCGACGAAGTGAAGGCCGGTGACATCGTGATCATTCGTTACGAAGGCCCGAAAGGCGGCCCGGGCATGCAAGAGATGCTCTACCCGACCTCGTATCTGAAGTCCAAGGGCCTGGGCAAGGCCTGCGCCCTGCTCACCGACGGCCGCTTCTCGGGCGGCACCTCGGGCCTGTCGATCGGCCACGCCTCGCCGGAAGCCGCCGCTGGCGGCGCCATCGGCCTGGTGCGCGACGGCGACAAAGTGCTGATCGACATCCCCAACCGGTCGATCAACCTGCTGGTCAGTGACGAAGAGCTGGCCCACCGCCGCATCGAGCAGGACAAGAAAGGCTGGAAGCCGGTCGAAGTCCGCCCACGCAAGGTGACCACTGCCCTGAAGGCCTATGCCCTGTTGGCGACCAGTGCCGACAAGGGTGCTGTGCGTAACAAGGCGATGCTTGAAGGGCTGTGAGGCTCTGACGGTGTTGTAGAAAACCGGCGCTCTGAGCGCCGGTTTTTTTATGCCTGCGCTCACCCCTGGATGGTTTTGCACGGGAGCGCAGAGACACCCATAAACACCGTGTTTATTGCTATCCCCGCCAAGTTGTTATTCCATAAGCCTCTAAGCAAATTACTTTTGGGTATAAATTCGTTTCTTTTCAGGCTGTTAGCATTTCCGTTCGCAATCGCTCACCAGAGGCGATGCCTCTTCTGCTTTTTCCTGGAGCTTCAATGAACCTGCCGCTATCTCTCAACCTGCTGGCGTTCCTGGCCTTGCTGCTGGGCTTGGCGCAAACCCGCCGCACCGACTGGAGCCTGGCCAAGAAGGTCCTGCTGGGCCTGGTGCTGGGCGTAGTGTTCGGCCTGGTCCTGCACACCCTTTACGGCGCCGGCCACCCCGTACTCAAGGCCACCATCAGCTGGCTCGACCTGGTCGGCAACGGTTACGTCGGCCTGCTGCAGATGATCGTCATGCCGCTGATCTTCGCCTCGATCCTCAGCGCCGTGGCCCGCCTGCACAACGCCTCGTCGCTGGGCCGCATCAGTGTGCTGAGCATCGGCACGCTGCTGTTGACCACCGCCATCGCCGCGCTGATCGGCATCGTCCTGACCAACCTGTTCGGCCTGAGCGCCGAAGGACTGGTGGCCGGTGTGCAGGAAAGCGCACGCATGCAGGTTATCCACAGCGACTACGCCGGTAAGGTCGCCGACCTGAATATCCCGCAGCTGCTGCTGTCGTTCATCCCCAGCAACCCGGTAGGCGACCTGGCCCGGGCCAAGCCGACCTCGATCATCAGCGTGGTGATCTTCGCCGTCTTCGTCGGCCTGGCCGCGCTGCAGCTGATCAAGGACGACGCCGAGAAGGGCCAGCGTGCCCTGTCGGCCATCGATACCCTGCAGGCCTGGGTGATGCGCCTGGTGCGGGTGGTGATGAAGCTCACCCCTTACGGCGTGCTGGCGTTGATGACAAAGGTGGTGGCCAGTTCGAACATGGAAGACATCCTCAAGCTCGGCAGCTTCGTGTTGGTTTCCTACCTGGGCCTGGCGCTAATGTTCGTGGTCCACGGCATCATCCTCGCCGCCACCGGCGTGAGCCCGCTGCGCTTCTTCCGCAAAGTCTGGCCGGTGCTGACGTTTGCCTTCACCAGCCGCTCCAGCGCCGCCAGCATCCCGCTGAACATCGAAGCGCAGACGCGTCGCCTGGGCGTGCCGCAGTCGATTGCCAGCTTCAGTGCATCGTTCGGCACCACCATCGGCCAGAACGGCTGCGCCGGGCTCTATCCCGCCATGTTGGCCGTGATGGTGGCGCCTGCGGTGGGCATCGACACCCTCGACCCGCTGTGGATCGCGACTCTGGTAGCAATTGTGACGTTGAGTTCGGCGGGCGTGGCTGGCGTCGGTGGCGGTGCGACCTTCGCCGCGCTGATCGTGCTGCCGGCCATGGGCTTGCCAGTCGAACTGGTGGCGCTGCTGATTTCAGTGGAGCCGCTGATCGACATGGGGCGCACGGCGTTGAACGTGAACGGCTCGATGACGGCTGGCGTTGTAACCAGCCAACTGCTGAAAGAGACCGACAAGGACGTGCTGGCTGGTGAGGAACATGCCGAGCTGAGTCATTCCTGACAGATTACCGGGGCCCTGCGTACACCGACCAATGTGGGGCCTTGTGTCGCGAAAGGGGCGCAAAGCGCCCCCGGCACTCTCAAATCAGTAACTGGCCCGCAAGGTCAATGTCAGGTTGCGCGGCTCACCATAGAAGTTCGAACCCCACGCACTGTCCACCCGCTCATAGTACTTACGGTCAAACAGGTTGTTGGCCGTCAGCGTCGAAGTCAGATGCTTGTTGAAGCGGTAACCCACTTGTGCGGTTGCCACGCTGTAGCCACCCTGAACAAAGTCGACATCGCGCTTGTAGTAGGTCTCGCTCACGACGCGCACCCCACCCCCAACGCTGAACCCTGTCAGCGGCCCATCGCTGAACTCGTACCGTGTCCACAGATTGAAATTGTGCTTCGGCGTGATGCTGATGCCCTGGTAGTTCTCCTCGCTCATCGATTTCAGCATGGTGAACGCATAGCCGGTGCTGATGCTCCAGTTATCGGTCAGGTTGCCGGACAGCTCGGTCTCCCATCCCTGGCTGCGCACCTTGGCCTGCGCTTCGTAGTAAGCGGTCTGGCTGACCGACTGTGCACGGTTTTCGTCGTAGATGCGGAACACCGCCACACTGCCATTCAGGCGGCCATCGAAAAATTCGCGCTTGAGCCCCAGTTCGTACTGTTTGCCCTTGCGCGGGTCAATCGGCTGGCCGGCAGCATCAACCTCAGTCTGCGGTTTGAAGATGCTGGTATAGCTGGCATAGGCCGAAACCTCCGGCGTCAGCTTGGCAATCAGCGCCGCATAGGGGATGAACTTGTGATCGATGTTGGTCTCGGAGCTATTGAACTGATTGAAGAACGGGTTGGCGTTGCGCGCCTCACTGTCGAACCAGGTCACGCGGCCGCCGACAATCACATCCAACCAGTCGGTGGCACTGATCTTGGCTCGGGTATAGGCTCCGTACTGGTTCGACTTGGACCAGTTGCCGTTGACCATCTCGTACTCCTGCTTGGGAATATCGATACTGCCCGGGTTGAACACATTGATGTCGAAGTACTCGCCGCCACCGTAGGTAAAGTCTTTGTCCAGATGCTGATATTCAGCGCCGACAGTGAACTCATGGCTGCGCCCGAACACCTCCACCGGCAAGGTGACGAAGCTATCCACACCCACCGACTTGATGTGCGTGTAGTAGGAGTAGGCGACCGCAGCGCTGTCCCCGGTCTGCGGATTGACCGCATCATCGCTCCAGGTGAAGTTACGGGTCGGCGTCTCGGCATCGCGGTAGGTCAGCGAGGTCTTGAACTGGCCGCCATTGTCCAGCGCATGGTCAATTTCGAAGAAGCTCTCCCACAGGCGCTCGTCCAGCTCGTTCCACTTGGCATCCACGAAGGTCGAGCGGCTGACATCGAGCAGCTTGCCACTGGCGTAAGCCGGCAAGCCGAAAGCTGGCGTAGAGTTGTTGCGCTGATAGGCGCCACCGAAGGAAAGCGTGGTTGCCGGCGTGATGTCATATTCCAGGCGGCCGTAGATCATCGGCCGCTCGTTTTGCGCGTAATCGACGAACGACTGGTTGTTCTCGTAGGCCGTGACGAAACGACCACGCAAAGTGCCCTGGTCGTTCAGCGGCCCGGTGATATCGACCGTGGAGTGGTAATGATCGTAACTGCCTGCAGACAACTCGCCAGACAGACCGAACTGGCCAAGCGCCCGTTTACGCACCAGGTTGATGGTGCCACCTGGCTCGCCCGCCCCTTGGTACAACCCTGAAGGCCCCCGCAGCACCTCGACCCGGTCGAACATCGCCAGGTCAAAGCTGGTGGCCATGTCTCCCTGGCCCGTACGTTGCGACACGCCGTCGACCTGCACCTGATCGACCAGGAAGCCGCGCATGTACACATCGTTCAGGTTGGAGCCGGCGTTATAGGACTTGATCGTGGCACCTGTCACTTGCCGCATGGCGTCCTGCAGGCTGTTCATGTTCTGGTCGTCCAGCCGCTGGCGGGTAACCACCGAGACCGACTGCGGGATGTCCTTGAGTTTCTGCTCGCCCTTGCCGATGGTCAGGGCACCGGTCGTGTAGGAGCCGCTACCTTCGGTGGTGGCCGCAAGCTGCTGACTGTCGATCCTGGTGGCCCCCAGTTGCAATGAACCATCGTCGCCGCTGCCGCCCCGGTGCAGTGTGACGCTATCGCCATCGATGTAGCTGGCACTCAGCCCGGTTCCCTGTAGCAGGCGGCTCAGCGCCTGGTCCTGTGAGTAGCTGCCGCTTACCCCCGGCGAATGCAGACCCTGAGTGAACTCGCCGGGTACCAGCACCTGAACCCGCGTCACCGCACTGAAGGCTGCCAGGGCCGAGTCCAGCGTCTGCGCCGGAATCTCGAAACGATAGGCCTGAGCTTGAGTGGCAGCAATGGCGTGCAAGGGCACGGCCAGTGCACCACAGCCAAGCGCTACAGCCAGGCCGAGCGCAGTGCGCGTGGCGATGATGTTCATGTGGTGAGGCTCCCCGAATTCGTCCTGATGATCGATGGCGCGGCACTGTCTGAGAGTGCTTATTATTTGCGCCTACCCAATCAAGGACGATGATCTGTCAGGAATCCCCGTAAGTTTTTTGAAATTCTTCGTTCAACCTTCGTGAAGAACGCGCAGGTAAGGCGTGAACTGCTCCGCACGCAACCCCAACGTATGAGAAAGCGCCTTTAGGACCGCATCGGGCTTGTCGATCTCGAATACGCCAGACACTTTGCGCTGGCGCAAGTCATCGCCCAGCAGCACGGTCTGGCCCGGCCAGTAGCGATTCAACTCGGCGACCACTTGCGCTAGCGGTTGCTGGCTGAACACCAGTTGGCGCTGCCGCCAGGCAAAGGCACTGGCCAGGTCGAACGGATGCAGGGCAGCGAGCGACCCCGACGCGTACTCCACCGCCTGGCCCGGTTCGAGGAATATGCCCTCGCCACGCCCTGCATTGACCTCGACCTTGCCCTGGGCGACTTTGACACGTGTCTGCCCAGCAGCACTGGCTACACTGAAGCGGGTGCCGACAACCCGGACCCAGCCGTCGCCCGCATTCACCACGAATGGCCGACCAGGGTCGCGCGCCACGTCGAACCAGGCTTCACCGCGTAACAGCCGAACCCGCCGCTCACCCTCCGTCAGCTCGACCTGCAGTGCCGTGTCGGAGTTCAGTTGTAGCTGCGAACCATCCGCCAAGCGGACGCTACGCGATTTACCCGTAGTCGTCGCATAGTCGGCGCGCCAGCGGTCAAGGAAAGGCGTCTGGCCAATCAGCAGGCCAAGCAACAGTGCCGCCGCTGCACCCTGCACAACCTTGCGCCACTTTCGCCGAGCAGGCCTGCGCCACTGTTGGCGCTGCAGTTCACGCAGGCGAGCAGCAGGAACCTGCAATGCACCGAGCAACCGGATGACCTCGTCCCAAGCCTGTGCCTGTGCCGCCCCAGTTGCCATCCATGCTGCAAACGCCGCCTGTTCCTCGGGCGTGACGTCGTCTGCCTGCAGCCGGTAGTACCAGCCAGTGGCTTCGGCGAACAGCTCGTCGCTATCTGGCGCTTCGCTCATCGGGTTATTCATTGATCCAGGTTTCATGACTGCGCCAACCTCGCCTGGCCCACCAGTTGCCGCTTGATGAAGGCTCGGCAGTCGAGCAGTGCTCGGCGCAATTGGTATTCGACGCTGCGTGGCGTAATGTTCATGCGCTCGCCGATTTCCCGATAGCTGCAGCCGTCCACATGATAGAGCAGAAAAATATGCCGGGTAGCGTCGGGCAGAGCCTCGATCGCAGCCTGCATCAGGGCGTTCTGCTGCTGGTCGAACAGTTGCTCTTCGACACCGGGGTCGTCGCTGGCCAGTTCTTCACTTGGCTCGCCACACTCCAGACGCTCGCGACGAATGACCTGGCGCTGGTGGTCGCGTACCAGGTTGCTGGCAATGGTGAAAAGAAACGCAGGCAGATTGTCTATCTGCTTGTCGGCCGGCAGCCGGGCCAGGCGCAGGAACGACTCCTGGGTCAGGTCGGCGGCCACCTGAGCATTGCCGGTACGACGTGCGACAAACGCCTCCAGCGCTTTCTTCTGCTCGGTGAACAGCCGAGCGATCTGCTTGTTCCATGAAGACACGGCACGTCTCGGCTCAAGGTCTCAAGAGCTGCGCACGCTAGCAGAAGATGAGATGCATTCGCAATTGCTTATTGCAGACGCAGCCCCAGCAATTTCAGACCTTGTCCCAGACTTCGAAGTGGTATGCAGGTCTGCCTTCTTCAGCTTGTGCCTCGCTCGACACCAACCTCCACTGGCCCGCATCAAACTCCGGGAACCAGGCATCGCCTTCCGGTTCCAGCTCTACGCGCGTCAGGTACATCCGGCTCACCAGCCCCTTTTCCAGCGCCTGACCATAGAGCTGCGCCCCGCCAATCAGCATCAACTCTTCAACACCCTGCTCACGCGCCCACTGCTCGGCCCGCGCCACCGCTGCCTCCAGCGAGGCGAACACCTCGGCCCCGGCCAGTTGCAGACCCGTCTGCCGGCTGACCACGATATTCAACCGCCCCGGCAACGGCCGGCCCAGTGAATCCCAGGTCTTGCGCCCCATGATGATCGGCTTGCCCAGGGTGGTGGCCTTGAAGTACTTGAAATCCCCCGGCAGGTGCCAGGGCATGGAGTTGTCGATACCGATCACGCGGTTCTCGGCGTGAGCCGCGATCAGGCTGAGGGGGAGTGATGTATTCATGCCAGCGAGGATAGCACCGGGCGTGTGGGTTATGCTTCTGCACTGAACCACGCAATGGAAGACCTTGTGACTGCACCGACTGCACTGGACAAGCGCTGGCTCACCGAAGCGGTACGCCTGCGCGAGGAACACGCAGGCCTCCTGGACGACCAGGAGGCCAACCGCCACGCCCGCCAGCAAGGCGGCGACCTGGCGGCGCGCATCGAAACCCGCGCGCTGTGGCTGGCCGAACGCGATGGCATGAGCGCGGCCTTGCGCCACTGGAAGCAGGGCGCACGCCTGGCGCTGCTGGCCCTGATGCTGTTGGCCATGTTCAGCGGTGCCGGCCTGGCCTTCGCCGCCCTGGGCGACGGGCAGCGCCCGGTCAACGTGTTCTGGGCCCTGGGCAGCCTGCTCGGGCTGAACCTGCTGATGCTGCTGGGCTGGGCCGTGGGTTTTGCCTTGAGTGGCGAGCACGGGGCCAGCCTCGGTCGACTGTGGTTGTGGTTGAGCGAACGCTTCGCCCGCGATGCCAAGGCCGCGCACCTGGCGCCGGCACTGCTGGTGCTGCTGCAACGTCAGCGCCTGAACCGCTGGCTGCTTGGCGCCCTTGTGCACAGCCTGTGGCTGCTGGCGATGCTCGCCGCCCTGGTCATGCTCCTGACCTTGCTGGCTACCCGCCGCTATGGTTTTGTCTGGGAAACCACGCTGCTTGCCGCCGACCCGTTCATTCACCTGACCCAAACCCTCGGCGCGCTGCCTTCGCTGCTCGGTTTTGCGGTGCCGGACGAGGTCATGATCCGCGCCAGTGGCGACACCCTCCCCGCCCTTGAGATTGCCCGCCAAGCCTGGGCCAGCTGGTTGCTCGGCGTGGTGCTGGTGTATGGCCTGCTGCCGCGCCTGCTGCTGGCCGGGCTGTGCCTGTGGCGCTGGCGCCAGGGCCGTAACCGGCTGTCGCTTGACCTCAGCCTGCCCGGCTACGCGCAATTGCGTGACGCACTGATGCCCCGCAGCGAACGCATTGGCGTACAGGATGCCGCTCCTGATGCGCTGCCGCAGTACCACGCTGGTCAGCTGGAAAGCGGCAGTAGCGGCGCCCTGCTGGTGGGCCTGGAACTGGACGACCAGCGCCCCTGGCCACCCGCCCTGCCCAAGGCAGTGACCGACGCCGGCGTGCTCGACAGCCGCGAGTCACGCAACAAGCTGCTCGAGCAGCTCAGCCGCTTTCCGCCGGCACGTCTGGCCATCGCCTGCGACCCGCGCCGCTCGCCCGACCGCGGCAGCCTGGCGCTGCTCGCGGAGCTGGCGCGCCATGCCGGTGCCACACGCATCTGGCTGCTGCAAGCCGCCCCCGGCCACGCCCTGGACGCCGAGCGCCTGGGTGACTGGCATGACGCCCTCGATCGCCTCGGCCTGCCCCATGCCGACACCTCGCCCCTGACCTGGCTGGAGCATGGCCATGACTGAGCCGCTGAAACTGGCCGTGGTCGGCCATACCAACGTCGGCAAGACCTCGTTGCTGCGCACCCTCACCCGCGACGTCGGCTTCGGCGAGGTCTCGCACCGCCCCAGTACCACCCGCCACGTCGAAGGAGCGCGGCTGTCGGTGGACGGCGAACCTCTGCTCGAACTCTACGACACCCCCGGCCTGGAAGACGCCATCGCCCTGCTCGACTACCTCGAGCGCCTGGAACGCCCCGGTGAACGCCTGGACGGCCCGGCCCGCCTCGAACGCTTTCTGCAAGGCAGCGAAGCGCGCCAGCGTTTCGAGCAGGAAGCCAAGGTGCTGCGCCAGTTGCTGGCCAGCAACGCCGGCCTGTATGTGATCGACGCCCGCGAGCCGGTATTGGCCAAGTACCGCGACGAACTGGAAGTACTGGCCAGCTGCGGCAAGCCGCTGTTGCCGGTGCTCAACTTCGTCGCCAGCAGCCAGCACCGCGAACCGGAATGGCGTGAAGCCCTCGCCCGGCTTGGGCTTCACGCGTTGGTGCGGTTCGACAGCGTGGCCCCGCCAGAAGACGGTGAGCGTCGGCTGTACGAAAGCCTCGCACTGCTGCTGGAGGACGCCCGGCCAGCCCTGCAACGGCTGATCGATGACCAGCAGGCCCAGCGCCTGGCACGCCAGCACAGCGGCAAGCGGCTGATCGCCGAACTGCTGCTCGACTGCGCCGCCTGCCGGCGCAGCGTAGAAGCCGAGCCAGCAGCTGAAGCCAGGGCTATCGAGGCCTTGCGTCAGGATATACGCCAGCGCGAGCAGCGTTGCGTGGAGGCGCTGCTCAAGCTGTATGCCTTCCGCCGTGAGGATGCCAACGCCGGTGATCTGCCACTGCTGGATGGACGCTGGGGCGATGACCTGTTCAATCCCGAGACCCTGAAATTGCTGGGTGTACGCCTGGGTAGCGGCGTGGCGGCCGGGGCTGCGGCCGGTGCCGGCGTGGATCTGCTGGTTGGCGGCCTGACCCTCGGCGCTGCCGCGCTGGCTGGTGCCATTGCCGGTGGTGCGCTGCAGACGGCACGCAACTATGGTTCGCGCTTGATGGGCAAGCTGAAGGGCCAACGCGAGCTGACGGTGGATGACACGGTGCTGCGGCTGCTGGCCTTGCGTCAGCAGCAGCTGATGGTGGCGCTGGATAACCGTGGGCATGCGGCGCAGGACAGCATCCGCCTGGCCGAGCTGGATGAGAAGGCCTGGCGCCAGGGAAAACTGCCGGAAGCGTTGAGCAAGGCGCGGGCGCATCCGCAGTGGTCGACGCTCAACCCAGGGGCGAAGCTGAATCAGGCTGAGCGGCAGGAACAGCTGGAGGCGTTGGTTTCACAGATATGAATCAGCAGGTCTGGCCTCTTCGCGGGGCAAGCCCGCGAAGAGGCCGGTACAGGCAATCCTCAAAGCAAGGCCAGTGCCTTCTCTTTCAGCAGCTCCAGATCCATCACCGGCACCCCGACCTCCTTGGCCATCTCGTCCCACTCCCGCATCCGCAAGCTCACCTCGAACAGCGGATCGCGCTCGAACGCATCCGCCTCGTCCGGGCTCATCACTCCCCCCTGGTATTCCAGGGTCCGCCGGCTCGCTTCGCTCAACCGTTCGTAGTACCCCGGCTGACTCAAGGTCAGGTAACGCTTGGCCTCCACGTGATACTGCACCAGCCGCGCCATGCGCTCGCCGAAGCCACAACGGCGCAGGAATTCGGCGCCGATGCGCTCATGGCTGACCACGCCGTAACCACCCATGCTGGCGTCACCGCCGCACAAGTGGCCAATGTCGTGGAAGAATGCCGCCAGCACCACTTCATCGTCGAAGCCCTCGGCCATGGCCAGCTGCGCAGCCTGGGACATGTGTTCGAGCTGGTTGATGGCTTCGCCGATGTAGTCGTCGCTGCCATGCTGCTCGTACAAGATGAACAGTTTGTCGATGGTCTGGGCTGGTGTCTGCATTGGCTTCGTTCCCGGGATTATTGCTGGGCCACTTTCTCCGACTTGCCGTCATAGCGCTTGCGCCATTCGCTGAGGATGTCGTCGCGGTTCTTCGAGGCCCAGGCAAAGTCGTTCTTGATCAGGCGCTGTTCATAGTCGGCCGGCAGCTCGGTCTGCGGCTTGGCGATGCCTGGCGCGGCCAGTACGGCAAAGTTGTCCTTGTACAGCTCCATGGCCGCCGGGCTTGCCGAAAAATCAGCCAGCCGCCTGGCCGCGTCAGCCTTCGGCGACCCCTTGATCACGGCCGTCGCCTCGATCTCCCAGCCTAGCCCTTCTTTGGGCAATACGATGTCAAGCGGCGCACCCTGGCGCTTGAGCTGCACGGCCGGGTACTCGAACGAGATACCAATCGGGAACTCGCCGGCCGCCGCCAGCTTGCACGGCTTGGAGCCGGAGTGCACGTACTGGCCGATGTTCTGGTGCAGAGCGTCCATGTATGCCCAGCCCTGGGGCTCGCCAAAGGTCTGCAGCCAGGCACTGACGTCAAGGAAGCCGGTACCGGACGAGGCCGGGTTGGGCATGACGATCTTGCCTTTGTATTCAGGCTTGGTCAGGTCCTGCCAGCTCACCGGTTTGCTCAGGCCCTGCTTCTCGGCTTCGATGGTGTTGAAGCAGATGGTCGCGGCCCACACGTCCATGCCAACCCAGGCTGGCGGGTTGGCGGCGTCGCGGTAGTTCGCGGAGATCTTGCCCAGGTCTTTCGGTGCGTACGCTTCCAGCATGCCGTTCTGGTCGAGAATGGCCAGGCTGGAAGCGGCCAGCCCCCAGACCGCGTCGGCCTGCGGGCGGTCCTTCTCGGCCAGCAGCTTGGCGGTGATGATGCCGGTGGAGTCACGCACCCACTTGATCTCGATGTCCGGGTTGGCCTTTTCGAAGGCCTGCTTGTAGCTCTTGAGTTGCTCGGCCTCCAGGGCGGTGTAGACGGTCAGCTGGGTGGCGGCGGCCGAAGCCTGCAGGCTGAAGACGGCGGATACGGCAGCGGCAAGTGCGAGGGGCTTGAACATGATGCGTTTCCTGTGGGTATGGGCAGTCGGTCAATGGCCGGGGGCGCGCTGGCGCCAGGCCTGGGAGCGGCGCAGCAGGCCGCGTGAAGCGCCGGCCAGCAGCAGGGATGCGGCGGCGCTGGTCAGCAGGATCAGGGTCGACATGGCAGCGGCGCCGCCAACGTTGCCGGCATCGTCCATGTTCAACACGGCGACGGCGGCGAGGATGGTGTCGGGGCTGTAGAGGAAGATCGCGGCCGACACGGTGGTCATCGCCGAGACGAACAGGTAGCGGATGATGTCCAGCAGCGCCGGCAGGCAGATCGGCACGGTGACCCGCACGAAATGTTTGTACAGCGGCGCCTTGAGCGACAGCGCAGCGGCCTCGAACTCGCCGTCGAGCTGGCGCAGCGCGGTGGCGGCGGTCATCTGCGCGGTGGTCAGGTAGTGGGCGATGGTGCACAGCACCAGCAGCGCCATGCCGCCATAGAACACGTGCAACGGGTTGCCGCCGAGGTTGAAGAAGAACACGTAGCCCAGGCCCAGCACCAACCCGGGGACCGCCATGGGGATGAAGCTGAGCAGGCGCAGGGCCTGATTGAGCAGGCGCTGACCCTGGGTTTTCTCCATCAGGTAGGCACCGGTGAAGATCACGATGCTGCCGATCAGCGCGGTGCACACAGCCATGGTCACGCTGTTGCGGTAGGCCAGCCAACCGCCACCGGCGGTGTCGTCGAACCTGTAGTGCTTGAACGACAGGGTCAGGTTGTACGGCCAGAACGTGACCAGCGACGAGTACACCGCCATGCCGATCACCACCAACAGCGCCGCGCAGACCAGCAGCACGATGGCCAGGAAACAGGCGTCACGGCAGCGCGAGGGCTTGGGTTCGAACACCTGGGCACGGCCACTCATCGCCTCGCCCTGGTGCCGCCGCAGCCAGGCATCGACGCCAAAGCTGAGCAGCGCCGGCAGCAGGAGTACCATGCCGATCAACGCGCCCCGGCCAAACTGCTGCTGGCCGACCACCGCCTTGTAGGCTTCCAACGCCAGCACCTGATAATCGCCGCCCACCACGACCGGCACGCCGAAGTCGGTAATGGTCAAGGTGAACACCAGGCAAAAAGCGGCGAACACCGCCTGACGCGTGGCGGGCCAGGTGATGCTGCGGAACGCCCGCCACGGTCCGGCGCCCATGCTCGACGCGGCGTCAAACAGCCTTGCATCAGCCAGCGACAGCGCCGAGAGGAGAATCATCAGCGCATGTGGGAAGGTGTAGATGGCCTCGCCGAGGACAATGCCCCAGAAGCCGTAGATGTTGTCGCTGAGCAAGCTGCGCAGCAGGCCCTGATTGCCGAACAGATAGACCAGGGCAATCGCCGGCAGCATCGACGGCGCCAGCAGCGGTAGCAGCGAAATGCCACGCCACAGGCCCTTGGCCGGTATCAGCGTGCGCTGCAACGCGTAGGCGAACAGGTAGGCCAGCGGCACCACGATCGCAGCGACGGTGCAGGCCACCGACAGACTGTTGCCGAGCAACCAATGGAAGTTTTCGCTGGCGAACAGTTCGCGGGCCGCCAGCAAACCACCGCCCTGCCCGGCTTCACCGCTGAAGCCTTTCCAGAAAATGGCCAGCAGTGGCATCACCACGGCCAGCAGCAGAAGAACCAGCAGCAGGCTCTTGCCACCGAGGACGAACAGTCGGTCACCCAGGGCGACGTCGCCGCGTCGCGCATCCTTGGTCTGGTTCAGCGGCAAAGACATTGGCGCGGCCATCTCAGGCAAACACCTGCAGGCTCTGCGGTGGCAGTGCCACCCAGATGTCCTGCGAGCCCAGGAGCGGCATGGCTTCGGGCGCCAGCTCGGCAAGCAGCGCATGGCCGGGCAGGGCCTTGAGCTCGAAGCTCATGCGGCAGCGGTTGCCGAGGAAGGTGATTTCGCGCACCTTGGCCGGGAACAGGTTTTCCTCATGCACCACCGGGTTCACGGTGATGGCCTCCGGGCGGCAGAACAGCCGGCCACTGCGGGCGCTACCGGCGTTGGTCGCCAGGCGCATGCTCATGGCGCCGACCTGGGCATGGCTGTCGCTGCTGCGCTGGAACGGCAGCCAGTTACCCTGGCCGACGAACTCGGCCACGAACGGCGTGGCTGGCTGGTCGTAGATTTCCTGCGGGGTCGCATATTGCTCGACCTGGCCGTTGTTCATCACTGCGATGCGGTCGGCCATGAGCATGGCTTCGTCCTGGTTGTGGGTGACCATCAGCGTGGTAATGCCCAGCTGGCGCTGCAGCTGGCGCAGCTCGGTGCACAGGTGCTCACGAACACGGGCATCCAGCGCCGACATCGGTTCGTCGAGCAGCAGCAACGACGGCGACGGCGCCAGCGCACGGGCCAGGGCCACACGCTGCTGCTGGCCGCCGGACAGCTGGCCGGGGTATTTCTTCTCGCTTCCGCCCAGGCCGACCAGCTCGAGCATTTCCGTCACGCGCTGGCGGCTCTCGTCTCGGCTGGTGCCGGTCAGGCCATAGGCGATATTGGCTTCGACGGTAAGGTTGGGGAACAGCGCGTAGGACTGGAACAGGATGCCGTAGTCACGGGCCTGTGGTGGCAGCTCGGAGATGTCACGATCGCCGATGTACAACGTGCCACGGTCCTGGCGTTCGAGGCCGGCGATACAGCGCAGCAGGGTGGTCTTGCCGCAACCGGACGGGCCAAGCAGGCAGACCAGCTCACCGGCGGCGATGTCCAGGGACACATTGTTCAGCGCCGTGAAGGCACCGAAACGCTTGTGGATACCGCGCACTTTCATTTGTGCGCCCGGGGTGGCGTGGTTCATGGCAAGGCCTCATCGAACAAGTGAGGGCCATGCTAGGAAGGCTGTGCGAAGGTTCTGTGGCGTTTGGGCAAAAGCCGGTGATAGTGGTATAGGCAGATTTTGTAGTGGCCTTGCGGGCCTCTTCGCGGGCACGCCCGCTCCCACAGGTACCGCACAGCTTTTGAATACTGTGCAGTCCCTGTAGGAGCGGGCGCGCCCGCGAAGCAAGCAACACCGATCTAGAACTGCGAACCCACCACTTCCTGCGCCACGCCAAGGAAGGCCGCCGGCAGCCTGGACTGGCGCCGCTCCTTCAGGCAATACAGGTATTCATGCATCACCGGCGCATCTTCCAGCGCCAGCACCCGCAGCTCCGGGTTATGCGGCACTTCATGC
The DNA here is from genome assembly GCF_044748405.1 of Pseudomonas sp. NPDC089996. NCBI lineage: Bacteria > Pseudomonadati > Pseudomonadota > Gammaproteobacteria > Pseudomonadales > Pseudomonadaceae > Pseudomonas > Pseudomonas sp. NPDC089996. The sequence continues at coordinate 446,457 of NZ_JBIVGA010000004.1, forward strand.
CGGGCGATCACGCTGATGCCGATGTTGCGCAGCACCGCCTCGCGGATCGACTCGCGGCTGCCTATTTCCAGCAACGCCCCGGCCTTGACCCCGGCATCGAGCATCATCTGTTCGGTCAATTTGCGCGTGGTCGAGCCCTTTTCGCGCATCAGCAGGCAATGCCCTGCTATCGCCTCGATGGATACCACCTGCCGATGGGCCAGCGGATGGTTGCGGTGCACCGCCACCACCAATGGGTCGGTGCCGAGCACCCGCCTCACCAGCCGCGCATCCTCAACCAGCTGCGATGAAGCGGCGATGTCCACCCGGTAGTCTTCAAGCATCTCCAGCACCTGCTGCGAATTGCCGATCTCTACCGCCACCTCGACCTGAGGCAGGCGCTCGCGAAAGATCTTCACCAGGTCGAGGATGTAGTACGGCGCGGTGGCGGCAATGCGCAAGCTGCCCTGGGCCTGGCCGCTGTTGCGCAACTCGAACTCGATGTCGGCCTCCTGCTGCAGCAGCGCCTTGACCATCGGCAGCAGGCGCACGCCCTCCTCGCTCAGCACCAGGCGCCGGCCACCGCGGTAGAACAGCTCCACCGCATACTGGCTTTCCAGGTTGCGGATCTGCGTGGTCACTGTCGGCTGGCTGAGCCCGAGTTTCTTCGCCGCCAGGGTGATGCTGCCCAGACGGGCCACCATGTAGAAGGCTTTGAGCTCGGCACTCAGCATTGCAGGACCTCATTTGCGCAGCAGGCGCAGACCGTTGAACACCACCAGCAGGCTCACGCCCATGTCGGCGAACACTGCCATCCACAGGGTGGCCATGCCGGCAAAGGTGATCGCCAGGAATATCGCCTTGATGCCCAGCGCCAGAACGATGTTCTGCGTCAGGATCGCCGCACTTTGGCGCGACAGCCTGACGAACGTCGGGATTTTGCGCAAGTCGTCGTCCATCAGCGCCACGTCGGCGGTCTCGATTGCCGTGTCGGTGCCAGCCGCCGCCATGGCGAAGCCGATTTCCGCACGGGCCAGGGCTGGCGCGTCGTTGATGCCGTCACCGACCATGCCCACCCGATGCCCTTCAGCGTACAGCTGCTCGATGCTCTGCAGCTTGTCGGCCGGCAGCAGGTTGCCTTCTGCGCGGTCGATACCCACCTGCGCGGCGATGGCCTGGGCGGTGTGAGGATTGTCGCCGGTCAACATGACGGTCCTGATGCCCAGCGCGTGCAGTTCGGCGATGGCCTGGCGGCTGCTGTCCTTGACCGTGTCGGCCACGGCGAAGAGGGCTAACGGCCCGGAGCGGTCGAGCAGCAGAACCACAGTCTTGCCCTGGCGCTCCAGCGCATCGAGCTGTGCTTCAAGCGCCGGCGAGCACAGGCCCAGCTCCTCGACCAGGCGGTGGTTGCCCAGGTGATAGGTTTCGCCGTCGATATCACCACGCACGCCCCGGCCAGCCAGGGCCGCGAATTCGCTGACCTCGCTCAGCGGCAGGTTCTGCGCCTTGGCGAACTGGGCGATGGCGCCCGACACCGGGTGATCGGAACGGTCGGCCAGGCTCGCTGCCAATGTCTGGGCACGGCTCTCGAACAGCGGTTCAAGCACCTTGGCATCGGTTTGCACCGGTTTGCCGTGGGTGATGGTGCCGGTCTTGTCCAGGGCCAGGACGTCCAGCTTGCGCCCGCCTTCCAGGTACACGCCACCCTTGATCAGGATGCCCTTGCGCGCTGCAGCAGCCAGACCACTGACAATGGTCACGGGTGTAGAGATGACCAACGCACAGGGGCAGGCGACCACCAGCAGCACCAGCGCGCGGTAGACCCAGTCAAACCAGGCACCGCCCATGAACAGCGGCGGGATCACTGCCACCGCCAGGGCCAGGGCGAACACCACCGGGGTATAGATGCGGGAGAACTGGTCAACGAAACGCTGGGTAGGCGCACGCGCACCCTGGGCTTCTTCGACAGCCTTGATGATGCGTGCGAGGGTGGACTGCCCGGCCGCCGCCGTCACACGGTATTCCAAGGCACCTGCCTGGTTGATGGTGCCGGCGAATACTTTGTCGCCCGCTGCCTTTTCCACAGGCAGGCTTTCGCCGGTGATCGGCGCCTGGTCGACACTGGATTGCCCGCTGACCACCTCGCCATCCAGGCCGATGCGTTCGCCGGGGCGCACCCGTACCAAGGTACCGATAGTCACCTCGCGCACCTCCACCTCATGCCACTGGCCGCCGGCCTGCTGCACCGTGGCCATGTCCGGGGCCAGTTGCATCAGCCCGCCGATGGCATTGCGCGCACGGTCCAGCGAGCGCGCCTCGATCAGTTCGGCAACGGTGAACAACACCATGACCATGGCCGCTTCCGGCCACTGGCCAATCAGCACGGCACCGGTCACGGCAATGCTCATCAGCGCATTGATATTGAGGTTGCGGTTCTTCAGGGCGATCCAGCCCTTCTTGTAAGTGCCCAGGCCGCAGCCGAGAATTGCCGCCAGCGCCAGCCCGGCCACCAGCCACTCCGGCGCGAGGCTGGCGAAGTGCACGATTTCGGCGGCGATCGCGGCGATTCCCGACAAGGCCAACGGCCACCAGCGAGTCTTGTGCGGCTGCGCTGCGGCGGCGCTGCCGTCATCCTCGGCGGCAAGCGGTTCGGCCTTCATGCCCAGGCTGTCAATGGCTCGCTCGATGTCGACAGTGCCGTTCAAGGTGTGGCGCACACCGAGCACACGGTTGATCAAGTTGAATTCCAGTTGCTCGATGCCCACCAGCTTACCCAGCTTGTCCTGGATCAGCGTCTGCTCGGTGGGGCAGTCCATGGCGTCGATGCGAAAGCGGCTGAGCTGGGCGTGGCCGCTGGCCTTCTCGCTCAGTTGCACCTTGGCCGGCGCAGCAGCCGCGCCACAGCAACTGTGGGCATGGTGATCGTGCTTGTGTTGATGGCTGACAGGCTGGTTCATAGGGTCATCCTTAAATTGAGCCTGTTGCCAAGTGAACACCCTGTAGCCACTATAGGGTCAAGCCACTTTGCTGGAGATTTTGTCATGAAGATCGGAGAACTGGCCAAAGCCACCGATTGCGCCGTGGAGACCATCCGCTATTACGAGCGCGAGCAATTGCTGCCGGCGCCGGCACGCACGGAAGGCAACTACCGGCAGTACACCCAGGCCCACGTCGAGCGACTGACCTTCATCCGCAACTGCCGAACACTGGACATGACCCTGGACGAGATCCGCAGCCTGCTACGCCTGCGCGACAGCCCCGATGACGCGTGCGGCAGCGTCAATGCACTGATCGATGAGCATATCGAGCATGTGCAGGCGCGGATTGATGGCTTGGTGGCGTTGCAGGAGCAGCTGGTGGAGCTGCGGCGGCGCTGCAGTGCGCAGGGGGCAGAGTGCGCGATCTTGCAGCAGCTGGAGACGAACGGGGCGGTAACCGTACCGGATACCGAGCATTCGCATGTGGGGCGAAGCCACGGACATTGAGATTGCTGGGGGCGCTTTGCGCCCCTTTCGCGACACAAGGCCGCTCCTACAGGACAACGCGATCCCTTGTAGGAGCGGCCTTGTGTCGCGAAAGGGCTGCAAAGCAGCCCCGGCGATCTAGAGAATCAGACCGCCATCGGCGCCGTCATCGGAGCGTGGTGTTCATACCCTTCCAGGCTGAAATCGCTCGGCTCGACCTTCTCCAGCCACTCCGGCTCGTACTTGCCGGTCTTGGCAAACTCAGGCACGCGATCACTGATCACCAGCTTCGGCGCCTCCAGCGGCTCGCGCTTGAGCTGCTCGTTGAGCATGTCCAGGTGGTTCTCGTACACATGGGCATCGCCGATGAAGTAAGTGAACCAGCGCGGGGTGTAGCCGGTCAGCCGGCCGAACAGCGACAGCAGCGCCGCGCCTTCGGTGAGGTTGAACGGCGTGCCCAGGCCCAGGTCGTTGGAGCGGATGTAGAGGGTCAGGGAAATCTCCTTCGTCTCGACATTCGGATGGAACTGGTACAACAGGTGGCACGGTGGCAACGCCATTTCATCGAGCTGGGCGCAGTTCCAGCCGTGGAACAGGATGCGCCGGCTGCCCGGGTCGTTGGCGATGGTGTCCAGGCACTGGCGCACCTGGTCGATGGCCTTGTACAGGACGACGAAGGCTACGCCGCCCTCTTCGTCCTGAGCGATACGACGGAAGCCCGCCTTCTCGGCCATTTCGATGGCTGCCGGGTTGCTCAGCGGGATGCGCTTGTAACCCGGCCACTGGCGCCATTGCACGCCATAGATTTCACCAAGGTCGTCATGGCCCTGGCGGAACGGGTTGGCGAGCCACTGGGCGTTCTCGTTGGCGTTCTGGTCCCAGACCTTGCAGCCCAGCTCGCGAAACTCACCGGCATTCTTCACGCCACGCAGGAAGCCGACCATCTCGCCGATCGCCGACTTGAACGCCAGCTTGCGCGTGGTGATGGCCGGGAAACCCTTCTGCAGGTCGAAGCGCAGCATGGCGCCCGGCAGGCTGATGGTGCGGATGCCTGTGCGGTTGCCCTGCAGCGTGCCGTTGTCGATGACGTCGCGGACCAGATCTAGATACTGTTTCATGACTTTCCTGTAACAAGAACGGCAGGGGATCACCCCTGCCGTTGAAATCAGACGGCAGGTTTGGCCGTAGGATTGCGGTTGTAGGCCAACCAGATCAAGAAGATGCCGCCGACAATCATCGGTACGCAAAGCAATTGACCCATGGTCAGCCAGCCGAAGGCGATGTAACCCAGCTGGGCATCGGGCACCCGTACGAACTCCACGATAAAGCGGAAAATACCGTAGAACAGCGCGAACATACCCGACACGGCCATGGTCGGGCGCGGCTTGCGCGAGTACAACCAGAGAATCACGAATAATGCCACACCTTCCAGGGCGAACTGGTACAGCTGCGACGGATGACGGGGCAACTGCGCCGGATCGCTGAACGGCGGGAAGACCATTGCCCAAGGCACATCGGTAGCTTTGCCCCACAGCTCGGCGTTGATGAAGTTGCCAATCCGCCCGGCACCCAGGCCGATCGGCACCAGCGGGGCGACAAAGTCCATCAGCTCGAAGAACGACTTGTTGTTGCGCTTGCCGAACCACAGCGCAGCCAGCATCACGCCGATGAAGCCGCCGTGGAACGACATGCCACCCTTCCACACCTCGAAGATCAGCGTCGGGTTGGCCAGGTAGGCGTGCAGGTCGTAGAACAACACGTAACCCAGGCGCCCACCGACGATCACCCCCATCGACAGCCAGAACACCAGGTCGGAGAGTTTCTCGCGGGTCCAGGTCGGGTCGAAGCGGTTGAGCCGGCGCGAGGCCAGCAGCCAGGCACCGCCGATGCCGACCAGGTACATCAACCCGTACCAGTGGATTTTCAGTGGCCCGAGGGCGACGGCCACGGGGTCTATCTGCGGGTAAGGCAGCATGGAACTTCCTCTTGGTTCAAATCAGAAAGCTGAGGCCGACGCAGAACAGCAAGGCTGCGAACAGGCGTTTCAACAGGCGCGGCGACAACTTGTGCGCCAGGCGCGCGCCGAAGCGGGCGAAAAACATGCTGGTGACGGCAATGCCCACCAGCGCCGGCAGGTAGACGAAACCCAGGCTGTGGGGCGGCAGGTGTTCGTCGTGCCAGCCCAACAGCATGAAGCTCAGGGCGCTGGCCAGGGCGATTGGCAGGCCGCAGGCCGATGAGGTGGCCACAGCCTTTTGCATTGGCAGGCCGCGCCAGGTCAGGAACGGCACGGTCAGCGAACCGCCGCCGATGCCGAAGATTGCCGAAGCCCAGCCGATTACACCCCCAGCGCCGATCAGTGTCGGCTTGCCAGGGAGGCCATGGCTGGCCTTGGGCTTGAGGTCCAGTGCCATCTGCGCGGCGATGATCAGGGCGAATACGCCGATGATCTTCTGCAATTGTGGGCCCTGGATCAATGAAGCGGTCTTGGCGCCGATACCTGCGCCAATCAGGATACCCAGGGTCATCCAGGCGAACAGCGGCCACTGCACCGCGCCCTTGCGGTGGTGTTCGAGCACGGCGTTGATGGAGGTAAAGACGATGGTCGCCAGCGACGTACCGACTGCCAGGTGAGTCAGCACCGACGCATCGAAGCCTTGCAGGGTGAAGCTGAATACCAGCACCGGCACGATGATGATGCCGCCGCCCACGCCGAACAGCCCGGCCAGCACGCCGGCACAGGCGCCCAACAGTAGATAGAGCACGAATTCCATTCGTCTTCCCCGAGAAAACAATCCGGCATGGTAACGGAAGCCGCCCTCGTGGCTCTAGTGAACTCTGTGACAGGATGGATCGGCACCCGCGCAGTGGGTACAGTGGGCAAAAACACAGAGGCCCAACCGATGTGCCTGATCGTATTCGCCTGGCGGCCAGGGCATGCGCTGCCGCTGATCGTCGCGGCCAACCGTGATGAATTCTATGCCCGGCCGACCCAAGCCCTGGCGGCCTGGGACGATGCCCCCGGGGTGCATGCCGGGCGCGATCTTGAAGCCGGCGGCACCTGGCTGGGCATTGGCCCTCAGGGGCGCTTTGCGGCGTTGACCAACATTCGCGACCCTGGGCAGGTGCTGGGGCCACGCTCGCGGGGCGAGCTGGTGGCGGCGTATCTGCAGGGTGAACTGGGAGTGGAGGCATACCTTGATGAGGTAGCCAGCCGCAGCGCTCAGTATTCAGGGTTCAATCTGCTGGTGGGTGATGGCCGACAGCTGGGCTACCTGCATGCCCGTGACGTGGCGCCACGCTTGCTGGAGACCGGCGTGTACGGGCTTTCCAATGCCGGGCTGGATACGCCATGGCCGAAGCTGGTGAAGGCGCGCACAGGGCTGGAAGGGCTGCTTGAGACGGCAGATCCGCAGCAGTTGCTGGCGTTGCTGGCGGATAACGAACCAGCAGCCGACGGTGAGTTACCGGAGACCGGCGTGGGGATGGCCACCGAGAAGTTGCTGTCGAGTGTGTTTATTGCCAGCCAGAACTATGGCACTCGGGCGAGCACCGTGCTGATTGTGGATGATCAGGGGAGAAGGCGGCTGATTGAGCGCAGTTTCGGGCCTTTTGGTGGGCATCTGGGGGAAGTTGAGCTATTGGTCTGAGGGCCATGGGGCTGCTTTGCAGCCCTTTCGCGACACAAGGCCGCTCCTACAGAAGATATGCGATCCCTGTAGGAGCGGCCTTGTGTCGCGAAAGGGCCGCAAAGCAGCCCCAAAATCTCAAAGGGTCTTGTTGGCCCCAGGCCCGATCATCCGCGCCAGCCCAAGGTTCTTCAGGGCCAGTTGCAGCGAGCTGTGGATAACCTGCGGGTTGTCATGGCTAAGCGCGTCGACCAGCAACTCCTTGGCCTTGCTCATGTTCACCTGGCGCAACATCCACTTCACCTTCGGCAGGTTGGTGGCGTTCATCGACAGGCTGTCGAAGCCCATGGCCATCAACAGGATTGCCGCTGCCGGGTCACCGGCCATCTCGCCGCAGATGCTCACCGGCTTGCCTTCGCCATGGGCGTCACGCACCACGGTATTGAGCGCCTGCAGCACCGCCGGGTGCAGGTAGTCGTAAAGGTCGGCGACCCGCGGGTTGTTGCGGTCCACCGCCAGCAGGTACTGAGTCAGGTCGTTGGAACCGACCGAGAGGAAGTCCACCTGCCGCGCCAGCTCCTTGGTCTGGTAAACCGCCGCCGGGATCTCCACCATCACGCCCACCGGCGGCATCGGTACGTCCGTACCTTCGTCGCGCACCTCGCCCCAGGCACGGTGGATCAGGTGAAGTGCTTCTTCCAGCTCGTGGATGCCGGAAATCATCGGCAGCAGGATGCGCAGGTTGTTCAGGCCCTCGCTGGCCTTGAGCATGGCGCGGGTCTGCACCAGGAAGATTTCCGGGTGATCGAGGGTGACACGGATACCGCGCCAGCCGAGGAACGGGTTTTCTTCCTTTATCGGGAAGTACGACAGCGCCTTGTCACCACCGATGTCGAGGGTGCGCATGGTCACCGGCAGCGGGTGGAAGGCCGCCAGCTGCTCGCGGTAGATCGCCAGCTGTTCCTTCTCGCTGGGGAAGCGCTGGTTGATCATGAAGGGTACTTCGGTGCGGTACAGGCCAACACCCTCGGCGCCGCGCTGCTGGGCACGAGCCACATCGGCGAGCAGGCCGGTGTTGACCCACAGCGGCATGCGATGGCCGTCGGGGGTGACGCACGGCAGCTCGCGCAAGGCGTCAAGGCCCTGTGCCAGCTGGCGCTCTTCCTCGACCACGTCGCTGTACTGCTTGCGCAGCACCTCGCTAGGGTTGGTGAACACCTCGCCCTTGTAGCCGTCGACGATCATCTCGATGCCATCGACCTTGGAATACGGCAGGTCGACCAGGCCCATAACCGTCGGAATACCCATGGCCCGGGCCAGGATGGCGACGTGGGAGTTGCCCGAACCCAGTACCGAGACCAGGCCAACCAGCTTGCCCTCCGGCACCTCACCCAGCATCGCCGGGGTCAGCTCTTCACTGACCAGGATGGTGTTGTCGGCATACACCAGCGACTGTGAGCGGGCTTCCTGCAGGTAGGCCAGCAGGCGCCGGCCGAGGTCCTTGACGTCCGAGGCGCGCTCGCGCAGGTAGTCGTCGTCCATCAGCTCGAAACGGTTGACGTGCTCGCCGACCACCTGGCGCAGGGCGCCCTGGGCCCACTGGCCGGTCTTGATGACTTCGGTCACCTCGCCACCGAGGGCGGCGTCTTCGAGCATCATCAGGTACACGTCGAACAGCGCGCGCTCTTCTGGGCGCAACTGGGTGGCCAGCTTGGCCGACAGCTTGCGCATGTCCTCGCGTACGCCTTCGAGGGCGTTCTGGAACAATTGCAGTTCGGCGTCGATGTCATCGACGCTCTTGTCCGGCACCACTTCCAGGTCGGCTGGCGGCAGCATGACCACGGCCCGGCCGACGGCGGCACCCGGCGAACCCGGCACGCCAACGAAGCGCGCTTCCTGGATGCCCTTGCCCTGGCGGCCCAGGCCACGGATCGAACCGGTGGCCTCGGCGTGGGCGATAACCCCGGCGAGCTGGGCGCTCATGGTGACCAGGAAGGCTTCCTCGCCCTCGTCGAACTGGCGGCGCTCCTTCTGCTGAATGACCAGTACGCCCACCACCCGGCGGTGGTGGATGATCGGTGCGCCCAGGAACGATGCGAATTTTTCTTCGCCGGTTTCGGCAAAGTAGCGATAACGCGGGTGATCGGCGGCGTTCTCCAGGTTCAGCGGCTCTTCCCGGGTGCCCACCAGGCCGACCAGGCCCTCGTTGGGGGCCATGCTGACCTTGCCGATGGAGCGCTTGTTCAAACCCTCGGAGGCCATCAGCACGAAGCGGTTGGTTTCCGGGTCGAGCAGGTACACCGAGCAGACCTGGCTGCCCATGGCCTCCTTGACGCGCAAGACAATGATCCCCAACGCCGTCTTGAGATCTTTGGCGGAGTTCACTTCCTGGACGATCTTGCGCAGCGTATTGAGCATGGCTCGGGGTCGAACTCCGTCGTCAGTCGCGCGTCAGCAGACGCGGTGCAAGCTCTTTCAGGGCGCGGCGGTAGACTTCACGCTTGAATGTCACCACCTGGCCCAGCGGGTACCAATAGCTGACCCAGCGCCAACCGTCGAATTCCGGCTTGCCGGTCAGGTCCATCCGCACCCGTTGTTCATTGCTCACCAGGCGCAGCAAAAACCACTTTTGCTTCTGGCCAATGCACAGCGGTTGGCTGTGGGTGCGGACCAGCCGCTGGGGTAAACGATAACGCAACCAGCCGCGGGTGCAGGCAAGAATTTCCACATCGTCGCGTTCAAGGCCAACTTCTTCGTTCAGCTCGCGGTACAGGGCATCTTCTGGTGTCTCGTCAGGGTTGATGCCACCCTGCGGGAATTGCCAGGCATCCTGGTTGATCCGTCGAGCCCATAGCACCTGCCCGGCATCATTCGTCAGAATGATCCCAACATTGGGGCGAAAACCATCCGGGTCGATCACGGCAACAACCTCGCAAACGCATGTCACCGCATTGTTCCACAAAGCCTGCGAGCGCAGCAACGCGCCCGCCAAGCTTATGTGCAGCGCGGTGAAAACTCCGTATTCTGCGGGCCTACCCTGTGGCTGACACGAGTGACCGCGATGCGCCTGGCTTTATTCGACCTGGACAATACCCTCCTCGGTGGTGACAGTGACCACGCCTGGGGTGACTACCTATGCGAACGGGGCATTCTTGACCCGGTCGCGTACAAGAACCGCAACGACGCGTTCTACCAGGACTACCTGAACGGCACCCTGGACCTGCAGGCCTACCTGGCCTTTTCCATGGAGATCCTTGCCGCCACCGAACCGGCTCAGCTAGACGAGTGGCACCGCGACTTCATGCGCGACTGTATCGAGCCGATCATCCTGCCCAAGGCATTGGCATTGCTGCAGCAGCACCGCGAAGCCGGCGACCAGTTGGTGATCATCACCGCCACCAACCGCTTCGTCACCGCGCCCATCGCCCGGCGCCTGGGTGTGCGCGTGCTGCTGGCAACCGAATGCGAGACCCGCGACGGGCGCTATACAGGGCGCAGTACCGATATAGCGTGTTTCCGTGAAGGCAAGGTGACGCGGCTTGAGCGCTGGATGCTGGAGAACGGGTTTGATCTTGAGGACAGCTATTTCTACAGCGACTCGATGAATGACCTGCCGTTGCTGGAGCGGGTGGCGCATGCGGTGGCGGTGGACCCCGACCCGAACCTGCAGGCCGAGGCCGAGCGGCGCGGGTGGCCGGTGGTTTCTCTGAGGGATTGAGGTTTGCTGCGCCGGCCCTTTCGCGGGTGAACCCGCTCCCACAGATGCTGCACAGCCTTCACCGGCGGCGCTATCCCTGTGGGAGCGGGTTTACCCGCGAATAGGCCGGCATGGGAAGCACAAGGCTTTCAAATAGGCTTGGCACCCATCAGCCCGGCGATGGACAGGAAGCACACGCCGCTGAACACTGCCAGCGCCAGGGTAAAGCGCAACCCGACCACTTCAGCCTTGCGCAGCCGGTTCAGCCGCACCAGCAGCCACCAGCCGGCAAACGCGCCAAAGGTATAGATGACGCTGGAAGCCAACACCCAGGTCTGCCCCAGTGGCCAGCCAACCAAATGCACCAGCCACCAGCCGGTGAACGGCATGCTCACCAGGCACAATCCCATCACCAGCCAGACGAACACCAAAGGCCGGCGCAGCAGCTTGGCATAGGCCCCGGCATCGCCCTTCCGGCGAGCCCGCACCGTCCAGATCGCCAGGCCCAGGGCCCCCAGCAGCAATAGCGCGGTGGCGATGATGTGCAGGGCCTTGAGGGTGGTCAGGTGTTCCATGTCTTCACATCCTTGAGCGATAAGCCAAGCTTAGCCGCTCAGCCAAGGAACAGCTTGTAAGCCGGGTTGTCGGTCTCGTCCCAGTACGGGTAACCGATCTTGGCCAGCGCCGCCGGCACCAGGTGGCGCTCATCCGTCGGCACCTGCAGGCCGGCGACCACACGCCCATCAGCCGCGCCGTGGTTGCGGTAGTGGAACATCGAGATGTTCCAGCGCCCGCCCAGCTTGTTGAGGAAGTTGAACAACGCCCCCGGCCGCTCGGGGAATTCGAAGCGCAGCACGATTTCGTCGCTGGCACCGGCCGAATGGCCACCGACCATGTGGCGGATGTGCAGCTTGGCCAGTTCATTGTCGGTCAAGTCGGTAACCGGGAAGCCCTGCTCGGTCAGGTTTTGCACAAGCGCTGCCCGCGGGTCGTTTTCCGGGTGCGTCTGCACACCGACGAAGATGTGCGCTTCATCGGATGTGTGTTTGCGGTAGTTGAACTCGGTGATCTGGCGTTTGCCAATGGCCTCGCAGAACGCCTTGAAGCTCCCCGGGCGCTCGGGGATGGTCACGGCGATGATGGCCTCGCGTTTTTCGCCCAGTTCGGCGCGCTCGGCCACATGCCGCAGGCGGTCGAAGTTGACGTTGGCACCTGAGTCGATGGCCACCAGAGTCTGCCCGGTCACGCCCTTGAGCTCGACGTACTTCTTGATGCCCGCGACGCCGAGTGCACCGGCAGGCTCGGTGATCGAGCGGGTATCGTCGTAGATATCCTTGATCGCTGCACAGATTTCGTCGGTGCTGACCGTAATTACCTCGTCCACATGGTGACGGCAGATGTCGAAGGTGTGCTGGCCAATCTGGGCTACCGCCACACCGTCGGCGAACAGCCCGACCTGTGGCAGCACCACGCGCTCGCCCGCCGCCATCGCCGCCTGCAGGCAGTTGGAGTCATCCGGCTCGACGCCGATCACCTTGATTTCCGGGCGCAGGTATTTCACATAGGCCGCGATGCCGGCAATCAGGCCGCCGCCGCCAACCGGGACGAAGATCGCATCCAGTCGGCCTGGGTGCTGGCGAAGGATTTCCATGGCCACGGTGCCTTGGCCGGCGATGGTATGCGGGTCGTCATAAGGGTGGATATAGACGAAGCCCTTCTCGTCGACCAGTTTCAGCGAATAGGCCAGCGCCTCGGGGAACGAGTCACCGTGCAGCACCACCTTGCCGCCGCGCGAGCGCACGCCTTCGATCTTGATTTCCGGGGTGGTCTTGGGCATCACGATGGTCGCCTTGATGCCCATTTCACGCGCAGCCAGGGCCAGGCCCTGGGCGTGATTACCGGCCGAGGCAGTGACCACGCCACGGGCCAGTTCTTCCTGGGTCAACTGCGCCAGCTTGTTGTACGCCCCGCGAATCTTGAACGAGAACACCGGCTGCAGGTCCTCGCGCTTGAGCAGAATCTGGTTGCCCAGGCGCTTGCTCAGCTGCCCGGCGCTGTGCAGCGGGGTTTCGACAGCGACGTCGTAGACGCGCGAGGTGAGGATCTTCTTGACGTACTGTTCGAGCATCGGGAAAGCATCACTGGCCGCGGGACAAGGGCTGCGAGTCTACCCCAGCGCTATGTCGGGCGACCACAGCAAAGCCGCCCGAGCCGTTATACTAGGCTCCTTTCATTACCGCCCTGCCCCTTTCCGGAGCCCGCATGACCCAGGACCAACTCAAACAGGCCGTCGCCCAGGCCGCTGTCGACTTCATTCTGCCGAAGCTGGATGAAAAGAGCGTCGTCGGCGTCGGCACCGGTTCGACTGCCAACTTCTTCATTGACGCCCTGGCCCAGCACAAGACCGCCTTCGATGGCGCGGTCGCCAGCTCCGAGGCCACTGCCCAGCGTCTGAAGGGCCATGGCATTCCGGTCTACGAGCTGAACAGCGTCAGCGAGCTGGAGTTCTATGTCGACGGCGCCGACGAGAGCGACGCGCACCTGAACCTGATCAAGGGCGGCGGCGCGGCCCTGACCCGCGAGAAGATCGTCGCGGCCGTGGCCAGGACCTTCATCTGCATCGCCGACGGCAGCAAGCTGGTGCCGGTGCTGGGCGCCTTCCCGCTGCCGGTCGAGGTCATCCCGATGGCCCGCAGCCATGTGGCACGCCAGCTGGTCAAGCTGGGCGGCGACCCGGTGTACCGTGAGGGTGTGGTGACCGACAACGGTAACGTGATCCTCGATGTGTACAACCTGCAGATCACCAACCCGGTGGAGCTGGAAGCGCAGATCAACGCCATCGTTGGCGTGGTGACCAACGGCCTGTTCGCGGCGCGTCCGGCAGACCTGCTGCTGCTGGGCACGCCGGAAGGCGTGAAGTCGCTCGAGGCCGAATGACAACCTGACCCACCAGCCCGCTCCTATGGCATTGCCGGAGCGGGTTTGAACACATAGAACAGGTTCGGCTCGCTCACCAGGTAAATGGTCCCCGCCTCATCCATCGCAATCCCCTCCGCCTGCGGCACTGTCGCCTTCAACCCCTGATATCCCTTGCGCAACGACAAGGTACTCAGCGGCTTCCCCTCTACATCCAGCTCCAGCACCAGCCGCGATTCATCCGAAAGCGCCAGCAGATGCCCACTGCGCTCATCGAATTGCAGGCTCGACAGATCCCGCACGAACAACCGTGCATCGCGCTTGCGGTCCTGTACCACGTGCACCGCGTAAGGCTGGTCAGGATTCTGATGCGGAAAACCCTGCACTTCATAGATCAGCATCGGGTCGCGCTCCTTGGCCACGAGCAGGCGCTGCCCTGCCGAGTCGTAGGCCAGGCCCTCGAACCCCTTGTTGCCATTGAGGCCTATGCCCAGGCTCAACTGCTCGGCATCTGCAGCGTCGATGAACAACGTGTCATCGTCGAGCCGAACACGGATCAGCCGCTGCTGGCGCTCATCGGTGATCACAAAGGTGTTGGGCCCGACGTATTCCACGGCCTCCGGGTCGCCAAAGCCGGTGAGCGGCACACGGCGCAGGATACGTCCGTCCAAGGACAGCTCGATCAACTCCGAGCGGGCATTGGTGACCGTGAACAGGGTTTTGCGATCGGGATCGTAGGTCAGCGCCGAAAGGTCATCGTCCAGCCCTTCGACCGGCTGCGCCTCGACAACCACACGATAGCGATCCAGCCCAATGCCCTGCTCGGCGGGCTGCCACCAGGTCTTCAGGTTGAACCAGCCCCGCTCGAACAGGCGAAACTCTTGTGCGGCCAGACCCAGAAGCAGCAGCCCGGCAAACACAAGAAGCAGGAGTAGACGTACAAAGCGCATGACAACAGACCCGACATGTAGGAAGCGAAGCTAACCATGGCCGACTGAAGTGAAGCTTAATGTACGAAAGGGCTGATACTGTTACTGGCCTTTCTTGAAGCGATAGAACAGGTCCGGTTCGCTGACCATGTACAGGTTGCCCTGATCGTCCATGGCAACGCCTTCGGCACGCGGGATGGTGTGTTGCAGACCGTTGAAGCCACCCAGCAAGGTCATGAAGCTGACCTGCTGGCCTTGCTCGTCAAGCTCCAGCAGCATGTTGGAATCGGCCGACAGCACCAGCAGGTGCCCGGTGCGCGGATCGACCCCAAGGCCCGAGAGGTTGCGCAGGTCGAGTTCGTCGCTGGCCAGTGCCTGCTTTTCGCCTTTGAGCGGGCTACGCCCGTCGGTGCTCCAGGTATACAGCTTGGGCGGGCGCTCCTCGCCGATGACCAGACGCTGACGCATCGGGTCCCAGGCAACGGCCTCGAAGCCCTTGTTGCTCTTCACCGACTCGCCCAGATCGTGGCTCTGGAAATCAGCGTGGTTCAGCGAGGTGGTCTGCGCATCCACCTTGACCACGGTCAGGTCGTGCAGGCGCTCATCGGTGATCGCAATATTGCCGTCTTCCATCACGGCAACGCCTTCCGGGTTGCTCCAGCCCACCAGCGGCATCTTGCGCAGCACGTCGCCGTCGAGGCTCAGTTCGACCAGGAACGGGTTTTTGCCCATCACCGCAAACAGCGTGCGGGTATGCGGGTTGAAGGCGATGTCCGAGGCCTCATCATCTTCCATGCCCGGCAGCACCTTGGCGTCGATGTCGACCTGATAGTCCGGCAGCCACACGCTCTCACTGCGCTCGGCGCTGGTTTCGAAGCCTTCCTTGACCCACAACAGGCCGCGGTCATCCCAGTGCATGGCCACCGCCACGCCGTAACCGATCACCGCCGCCACGGCCAGGCCGAAGGGCCAGCGCAGGTAGAAGCGACGCTTGGGGGATGCGGGGGTGCTGGAGGATGCGGGCATGGGCAGGTCCTGTGGATAAGGGCAAAGAGCCGCGCATTATCCGGATGAGGTGTGAAAAATCGGTAAATTGCGCCAGCCCCTTCGCGGGCGCGCCCGCTCCCACAGGGATCACACAGTGCCTGAGGCTTATGCATCACCTGTGGGAGCGGGCGCGCCCGCGAAGAGGCCAACGCGGTTTCGGCTTAGAGCACCCGGCTTTCGAAGCGGCAGACGCCCGGCAGCTCCAGCACCAGCTCGTCTCCGACATTGAACGGCCCTACGCCGGCCGGGGTGCCGGTCAGGATCACATCCCCCGCCTGCAGCGAGAAATGCGCCGCCATGTACTGGATGATCGGCACGATCGGGTTGAGCATCATCGCGCTGTTGCCGTCCTGGCGCACTTCACCATTGATGGTCAGGCGCACCGGAATATCGGTCACGTCTTCAAAGGATGCAGCGGAAACGAAGGGTGGCAGCACGCACGCGCCGTCAAAGCTCTTGCACAGTTCCCACGGCAGGCCCTTTTCCTTGAGCTTGGCCTGCACGTCGCGCAGGGTCAGGTCCAGGGCCGGAGCGTAACCGGAGATGGCGTCCAGCACTTCTTCCTCGGTGGCACTGGACGACAGCGACTTGCCCAGCAGCACGGCAATTTCAGCCTCGTAGTGCACCGAGCCACGGTCGGTCGGGATCTTGAACCCGCCCTCCAGCGGCACCACGCAGCTGCCCGGTTTGATGAACAGCAGCGGCTCGGAAGGAATGGGGTTGTCCAGTTCCTTGGCATGTTCGGCGTAGTTGCGGCCGATGCACACCACCTTGCCCAGCGGGAAGTGAATGCGTGTGCCGTCTACGTACTGGTGCTGGTAACTCATGGCCGACTCCTTTGATTACTGCTTTTGTTCAGGAGCGAAGATCTTACCCGGATTCATGATGCCGTTAGGGTCGAAGACGGCCTTTATTGCCTTCATGCAGGCAATTTCCTCGGGCGAACGGCTGTAGCCCAGGTAGTCGCGCTTGGTCATGCCCACACCGTGCTCGGCCGAGATCGAACCGTTGTAGCGTTCGACGATCTCGAACACCCATTTGTTGACCTTGGTGCACGAGGCGAAGAAGTCATCCTTGCTCATGTGCTCGGGCTTGAGGATGTTCAGGTGCAGGTTGCCGTCACCGATGTGGCCGTACCAGACCACTTCATAGTCCGGATAATGCTCGCTGACGATGGCATCGATATCGCGCAGGAACGCCGGTACCTTGGCAACGGTGACGGAAATGTCGTTCTTGTAGGGCGTCCAGTGGGAGATGGTCTCGGACAAGTACTCGCGCAGCTTCCACAGGTTCTTCAGCTGGGTGTCGCTCTGGCTCATCACCCCATCCAGCACCCAGCCTTTCTCGACGCAATGCTCGAAGGTGGCCAGTGCTTCGTTGGCCACCTCCTCGGTACTGGCTTCGAACTCCAGCAGGGCATAGAACGGGCAGTCGGTCTCGAACGGGGCAGGTACATCGCCACGGGCCATGATCCTGGCCAGACCCTTGTCGGAGAAGAACTCGAAGGCGGTCAGGTCGAGCTTGCCCTGGAAGGCATGCAGCACTGGCATGATCGAGTCGAAGTCCGGCGTGCCCAGCACCATTGCCGTAAGGTTGCGCGGGGCGCGGTCCAGGCGCATGGTCGCTTCGACCACGAAGCCCAGGGTGCCTTCGGCGCCGATGAACAACTGGCGCAGGTCGTAGCCGGTGGCGTTCTTGACCAGGCCCTTGTTCAGCTCAAGCAGTTCGCCCGTGCCGGTGACCACTTTAAGGCCCGCCACCCAGTTGCGGGTCATGCCGTAACGGATCACCTTGATACCACCGGCATTGGTGCCGATATTGCCACCAATCTGGCTGGAGCCGCTGGAGGCGAAGTCCACCGGGTAATAAAGGCCCTGCTCTTCGGCAAAGGCCTGCAGCTGGCGGGTGATCACGCCCGGCTGGCACACCACGGTGCGGTCGACGGCATTGAAATCAAGCATCTGGTTCATGTAGTCGAAGGCGACCACGACTTCCCCATGGGCTGCAACGGCACCGGCGGAAAGCCCGGTGCGCCCGCCGGAAGGCACCAGCGCAACCTGGTGCTGGTTGGCCCAGCGGACGATGGCCTGTACCTGTTCCACCGTCTTGGGGAACACGATAGCGCTGGGCGCTGGCGGGTAATGCTTGGTCCAGTCCTTGCCATAAGCCTCCAGAGAAGCGGGGTCGGTCAGGACCTTGCCAGGGTCGACAAGGGTCATCAGTTCATCAATTACAGCGGGGTGGGTCATCGCTGGAACTCTCGACTTATTCATAGTCACCCTGAGCACTCTTCACCTGTCGGGATAAGCTCAGATTGTGTCGCGTATGCTAGCATAGCCCTCCCGCTGTTCATGCTAAGGCTGCCCTGGCGCCTGGCATCAGTCCTCGCCATTTTTTCTCCGGGATACAGGTTTACGCAGATGAGCAAGACTTCTCTCGACAAGAGCAAGATCCGGTTCCTTCTTCTTGAAGGTGTGCACCAGAACGCAGTCGATACCCTCAAGGCTGCCGGCTACACCAACATCGAATACCTCACGGGTTCCTTGCCGGATGCCGAGCTGAAGGAAAAGATCGCCGATGCCCACTTCATCGGCATCCGCTCGCGCACCCAACTGACCGAAGAAATCTTCGACTGCGCCAAAAAACTGGTCGCCGTCGGCTGCTTCTGCATCGGCACCAACCAGGTCGACCTGGCTGCAGCCCGCGAGCGCGGTATCGCCGTCTTCAACGCCCCCTACTCCAACACCCGTTCGGTGGCCGAGCTGGTGCTGGCCGAAGCCATCCTGCTGCTGCGCGGCATCCCTGAGAAGAACGCCTCCTGCCACCGTGGCGGCTGGATCAAGAGCGCGGCCAACTCGTTCGAGATCCGCGGCAAGAAGCTGGGCATCGTCGGCTACGGCTCGATCGGCACCCAGCTCTCGGTCCTGGCGGAAAACCTCGGCATGCAGGTTTACTTCTACGACCCGCTGACCAAGCTGCCACTGGGCAACGCCGTACAGGTCACCAGCCTCACCGAGCTGCTGGGCATGGCCGACATCGTGTCCCTGCACGTGCCTGAGCTGCCGTCCACCCAGTGGATGATCGGCGAGAAGGAAATCCGTGCAATGAAGAAGGGTGCGATCCTGATCAACGCCGCCCGTGGCACCGTGGTCGAGCTGGACCACCTGGCCGCCGCGATCAAGGACAAGCACTTGATCGGCGCCGCCATCGACGTGTTCCCGGTCGAGCCGCGCTCCAACGACGAAGAATTCGAAAGCCCGCTGCGTGGCCTGGACAACGTGATCCTGACCCCGCACATCGGTGGTTCGACTGCCGAAGCCCAGGCCAACATCGGCCTGGAAGTGGCCGAGAAGCTGGTCAAGTACAGCGACAACGGTACTTCCGTTTCGTCGGTCAACTTCCCGGAAGTTGCCCTGCCGGCGCACCCGGGCAAGCACCGCCTGCTGCACATCCACGAAAACATCCCGGGCGTGCTCAGCGAGATCAACAAAGTCTTCGCCGAGAACGGCATCAACATCTCCGGTCAGTTCCTGCAGACCAACGAGAAAGTGGGTTACGTGGTAATCGACGTTGACGCCGAGTACTCCGATTTGGCGCAAGAAAAGCTGCAACAGGTCAAAGGCACCATCCGTTCGCGCGTCCTGTTCTAAGGTCGCTGGCGGCATGAAAAAGGGAGGCCCTGGTGGCCTCCCTTTTTTTATTTCACTTCTACGGTGATCTTCTTCGACTCGACACTTGGCTTGAACGGCACATGATACTGGTCACCCAGCACCAGCTGCAGGGTGTGTTTGCCCGGTGTCAGGGTGATGGTCGCTTCGGTCTGCGCCTTGCCGAAGTGCAGCACTTGCGGCCCCGCTGGCAGCGCGGTACCGGCTTCCGGCATCAGGCTGGTCGGCAATGGCATATCGGCCACCGGCTCTTTGTCCACGTCCACCAGCAGGTGGTGATGGCCGCTATGCGGCGTCTGATCACCCGCAGGCTTGAGCTGCATGCCCTCGATGCCGAACTTGACGGTGAAAGTCTTCTCGACCGTGGCACCATCGGCGGGGGAAACGATGACGACCTTGGCATCCTTGGGCGGCTCCTGGCTCTTCAGGGCATCCGCAGCGCTGGCGAATACCGAGGCCCCCATCAGCAGGCCGGCAACGGCAGCACGCGAAAATAGGCTGTTCATTCACTTCTCCTGTGATTCACTTATTGACCGCTGCCTGCACAAAGAATGGCGGCGGTAGTTCACCATAGCCCACAAAGAGAAATATTTCAGTTAGGGTTAAACCTCGCCAAGGCTTCAAGGTCATAGGCTGCGCTCGACTGCGACGGGGAAGAAAGTTGCGGCGAAAGTTATTCATCTGCTTGAGAAAAAGGGGCAACACATGCGTTCGACCATAGGCGTACTGCTGGCAGTACTGATCACGCCGTTGGCTCAGGCCGAGCTGATAGACGAAATTGCCGACCGGGGCGAACTGCGCATCGCTGTGCAGGCCGACAACGCGCCGTATTCCTTCAAGGAAAACGAGCGCCTGACAGGCTTCGAGATCGAGTTCGGCCAGGATCTGGCTCGTGAACTGGACCTGCGAGCCGAGTTCGTCGAAGCGACCGCGGCAGAAGTACTGCCGGGCGTGGAGAGTGGCAAGTACGACATCACGCTAACGCCGTCCAGCGAATCGCCCAAGGCAGATGGCCCGTTCGATGTGAGCCAGGCATTTGGCGAGAAGAAGCTGGTGATCCCGTTCCAGAAGGACAACCCGGCCTTTGAAAGCGCGGTGAACAATGCCCTGCAAAGGCTGAAGGACAGCGGCCGCACAGCCCAGCTCGAGCAGAAGTGGTTCAAGGGCCCGCAGGACACTGCCGCCGGGCAGTAGGGCCTCCATGGCCTGCGCAGTGGCGTGGGCCGATCAGAACGGGTCGTTGCCGCGGCGCCGGAACCAGCCGGTCAACGACAGGCGCTCGCGCCTGGCCGGCAACACCTCGTGCGGCACCTCACCGGAAAGAAAGATCGCCAGGCAACCGGCCACGGGCTGCACATCGTGCTCGACATCATCTGCCAGGAACATGCGCAACTGCCCGCCATCCTCCGGCAGCCAGCCTTCGTTGAGGTAAAGCACCGCCGATACCATGCGCCGGTCATCGTCGCGGAAGCGGTCCAGGTGCCGGCGATAGAACGCCCCCGGTGGATACAGGGCAAAGTGGCATTCGAAGTCTTCCAGGCCGAGGAACAGGCCCTGGTTGATGGCCTGGCGCAATTGGTCCATGGCCGCCAGGTACTGGTCGCAGGCCGCGGCCTGGCCAGGGTCGATCCACTGAATCTGATCCCCGCGAATACTCTCGCGCACCTCCTGGGCCTCACCGCGCCCAACCCCGGCAGGGTTGAGTTCGCCTTCGGCATCACGCCGCCGGCATTCGGCCGCAAGCCCGCGCACCAGCTCGGCAGGCAGAAAAAGCGCCTGCTGCGACCAGCCGTGGGTGGCCAGATCGTCGACGACGGCCGCAAACATCGGGTTTTCAGGGGAGATGTGCATGGCGCGCATCATATCCATTCGCCCTGTCGGCGCACAGCGCCACTTGGCTGAGAAGCGTTCGGATTGCTCGACAAAATGGCGCCGGGCCTAGGACAATAGCCAACTGCCGACAGGAGTCCTGAATGCGCCGTCTGTTTTCCCTGCTTCTGCTGATGATCTGCACCATGCCTGTCTGGGCAGACAGCCTCGATCAGCTGTACAAGGCCGCCGGCTGGCCCGACCAGCGCGCCCATTTTTCCGATGCCGTGAGCGCCGCCCAGCAGCGCTACCGCAACAGCCTGCCGCCTGCGGTTTACCAGGCGCTGGTCAACAACAGCAACCAGCGCTTCCAGGCCCAGGCCATGGACAACCGTGCCCTGGCAAAACTGCGCAGCACACTGCCGAACCCAGCACCGGCCCTGGCCTTCTTCCAGTCGCCACTGGGTCGCAAGATTGTCGCCGCCGAACTGCTGGCCACGCGCAAGGACCAGCTGGCCAAGAATGCCAAGGGCTTGCCGAAGATCCAGGCCAGCGACAACCGCATGCTGGTCATCGGCCACCTGGCCCAGGCCCTGCCGGCCCGTGAAGCCGGCGCCGAAGTCAGCCTGGCGATTGCCGGGGTGGCCGCCGACAGCCTGAGTTCGATGATCCCCGGCCTGTTCGGCGCCAGCCAGGCCCAGAGCCTGCTCGACGGCCAGCGCCAACGTTTGATGGGGCAGATCGGCGAAGACCTGAACAACACCCTGCTGTATGTCTACCGCGACCTGTCCGACGACGAACTGGAAGAATTCGCCACCTTTGCCGAGTCGCCGGACGGTAAGGCCTATTATCAGGCTGCCGTGGCGGCCGTGCGCGCCGGCCTGGCGGTGGGCCAGAACAGCGGCGGCCTCAAGTGATCAACCCAGGCGCTGCTGGATGAAGTCGAGGTAGCGCCGGCGAATGTCCGGCAGCTCGTTGGCCAGGTGATGGCGGGCTTCGGGCAACATCAGGATTTGCGGCTCGCTGAACTTGGCCTTGAGCACTTCCAGGTTATGGGGCCAGTCAACCGTACCATCGGCCTCCCCCTGCACGATCAGCGGCCGCCGCGCACAGTGCGGCGCTGCTTCGATACGCTTGACCCAGGCGATCAAGGCGCCGACCCAGGCCGTGGGCAGTCGCCGCGGTTGCAGCGGGTCGGTCTCGAGGAAGGGCAGGAATGTCGGGTCGTTGGTGTTCTCGCTGAAACGCCGTTCGATGCCGTTGACGAAGTGGCGCAGCACCCGATAACTGAACTTCGACCAGCGCCACGCACGTGGCCTGACCAGCGGCGCCAGCAGGATCACCTCGCCATCGATCGGGCTGCGCTCACCTTGGTGCAGCAAGTGGTCCACGGCGATGGCGCCACCGGTACTCTGCCCGCAGAGGTGCCAGGGGCGTGGCAGTTCAAGGCCACGCGCCTGTTCGAACAAGGCCTCCAGCACCTGCTGGTACACCGCAAAGTCACTGATGCTGGCGCGCTCGCCACTGGACAGGCCGTGGCCTGGCAAGTCACAGCTGATCACCGCATAACCGAGCTTCAACGCCCACTCGATCACATGCCGATAGAGGCCCATGTGGTCGTAATAGCCGTGCAACAGGAACAGCGTCGCAACCGGCTTTTCCGGCAGCCAGACCTGCCCGACCAGCTCGAACCCCGCCGCCTGGAAACCGCCCAGCCAGCTCTGGGCCGACAGGTTCAGGCCATAGAAACGCTGATAGTCCTGCGCCTGCGTGGACAACGGCTGGCGTTTGGCCAATGGGGCGAGGCTGGCACGCAGGGGATCGGGGTAAAAGGCAGCGGGCATCAGGTACATCCAGGACGGAGCGAGTATTGATCTGGGATATTCAGCTCTGGCCGGCGTCGTGGCAAGCTTGCTCACTTCGAACAGGCAGCACAGATCAGTTGTGGGAGCGGCCTTGTGTCGCGAAAGGGCTGCAAAGCAGCCCCAGGATTTCGGCAGCGCTGCAAGCATTGCTGGGGCCGCTTTGCGGCCCTTTCGCGACACAAGGCCGCTCCCACAAAAAGGCCGCGGACACTTCATGAAGATTCGAATCATCAAACACATATGCGCAGCAATCGCCCTAATGATCGGCATTGCCGTGCTCTGGCAGGCCTACTCCACCTTCCAGTCCCGCTACCTGCGCCCGTTCGACAACCAGACCACCCTGTTCGACGGCAGCCAACTGCAACTGCCCCCCGAACTGGCCGGCCCCGGGCCGATCCGCGTGGTGCATTTCTGGGACCCGGCCTGCCCGTGCAACGTCGGCAACCAGCAGCACCTGGGCGACCTGATGACCCAGTTCGCCGATCAGGGTGTGTCATTCCACATCGTGCAAAAGCCTGGCACCCACGGCCAATTACCTACCAACCTGAGCAGCCTGCAACCCATCGCCAACGTGCCAGGCAGCGAACACCTGCCCGCCTCGCCCGCCGTGGCCATCTGGGACCACCAGGGCACCCTCGCCTACTTCGGCCCCTACAGCGAAGGCGCAGTGTGCAACGCCAGCAACAGTTTCATCGAACCTATCCTCAAGGCGCTGCTGGCTGGCCGCAACGTCACCGCCTCCAATACGCTGGCCGTGGGCTGCTATTGCCCCTGGGCAGGCTGACGCACCCTCGCCGGGTTACCCACTACGGTGACCCCCGCTGGCACATCACGGGTCACCACACTGCCTGCACCGACGATGGCATTGTCACCGATGGTCACCCCCGGCAGGATAATCGCCGCACCACCGATCCACACATTGTTGCCAATGATCACCGGCCGCCCGCTCTCCAGCCCGCTGCGGCGCACCTCGGGGTCGAGCGGATGGTCGGCCGTATAGATCTGGACGTTGGGGCCGATCTGGCAGTCGTCGCCGATGCTAACCGGCACCACGTCGAGGATCACGCAGTTGAAGTTCATGAACGTGTTGCACCCGACACTGATGTTGTAGCCGTAGTCGCAATAGAACGGCGGGCGGATCACCGTGCCTTCGCCGACATGGCCAAAGTGCTCGGCGAGCAGGCCGTTGCGCGCGTCGTTGAGCAACTCGACGCTGTTGTTGTAGCGGTGCATCCAGTGCTTGCTGGCGATCTGCTCGGCCTGCAGCTCGGGGCAACCGGCGTGGTAGAGCTGGCCGCTGAGCATTTTCTGTTTTTCGCTGAGGGACATGGAAACTCCTTGCAGGGGACTATGCTCTGTTCGCGAATACGTCGATGATCGGACCACAGTTTCCGCTCGAATGCACAAGGAGTCTCGATGAAACGCAGCCTGACCCTGTTGGCCGTGATCATTGCCGTGGCCGCTGGCGCCGGTTACTGGTACATGCACGGCAAGCTGCCGCAACGTGAAGGCGAAGTGGCCATGCCCGGGCTGCAAGCGCCGGTCAGCGTACGCTACGACGCCCGTGGCGTGCCCCATCTGCAAGCGCACAGCGAGGCAGACCTGTACCGCGCCTTGGGCTACGTGCATGCCCAGGATCGGCTGTTCCAGATGGAAATCATGCGCCGCCTGGCCCGTGGCGAACTGGCCGAGGTGCTGGGCGACAAGCTGCTACCCACCGATACGCTGTTCCGCAGCTTGCGCATCCGCGAGCAGGCTGCGCTGATGGCCCAGCGCCAGGACCCCCAGTCACCCGCATGGCAGGCCTTGCAGGCCTACCTTGAGGGCGTCAATGCCTGGCAGGCCAGCCACCCCAAACCGGTGGAGTTCGACCTGATCGGCATCACGCCACGGCCGTTCACTGCCGAAGACACCCTGAGCATCGCCGGCTACCTGGCCTACAGCTTCGCCGCAGCTTTTCGCACGGAACCTGCGCTGACCTACATCCGCGACCAGCTTGGTCCGCAATACCTGAAAATCTTCGACCTCGACTGGCAGCCGCAAGGTGCACTGGGCACACCACTGGCGGCGGCCGACTGGCAAAGCCTCGAAGCCGTGGCCCGCGCCAGCCACGAAGCCCTGATCGAAGCCGGCATTCCGCAGTTCGAAGGCAGCAATGCCTGGGCCGTATCCGGCAGCCGCACCCGCAGCGGCAAACCCTTGCTGGCCGGCGACCCGCACATCAGTTTTGCCGTGCCCGCCGTCTGGTACGAGGCTGAACTTTCGGCGCCCGGCTTCAACCTGTACGGCTACTTCCAGGCGCTGAACCCGTTCGCAATGCTGGGGCACAACCGTGACTTCGGCTGGAGCCTTACCATGTTCCAGAACGATGATGTCGACCTGATCGCGGAAAAGACCAACCCTGCCAATGCTGACCAGGTCATGGTCGACGGCCAGTGGCGCACGCTGGAAAAGACCGAGCAGCAGGTTGCGGTCAAAGGCGAACAACCGGTCACTATCAACCTGCGCCGCTCGCCCCACGGGCCAATCGTCAACGAGGTCCTCGGCGCAACGGCCGGGGCCACTCCCATTGCCATGTGGTGGGCGTTCCTCGAAACCGAGAACCCGATCCTCGAAGGCTTTTACCAGCTCAACCGCGCCGACACCCTGGGCAAGATGCGCGAAGCGGCGGCCAAGGTGCAGGCGCCGGGGCTGAACTTCGTCTGGGCCAATGCACGTGGCGATATCGGCTGGTGGGCGGCGGCGAAGCTGCCGATCCGGCCGGACGGTGTGAACTCGTCGTTCATCCTCGACGGCGCTGGTAGCCAGGCCGACAAACGCGGTTTCTACCCGTTCAGCGTCAACCCACAGCAAGAGAACCCGGCCAGCGGCTTTATCGTCTCGGCCAACTACCAGCCACCGGCCGTGGTACCGATACCCGGCTACTACAACCTCCCCGACCGCGGCCGCCAACTCGACCGCCAATTGGCCAACCCGCAGGTGAAATGGGATACGCAGAATAGCCAGACGCTGCAGCTCGATACCACCAGCGATTATGGCCCGCGCACCCTGGCGCCTCTGTTGGCGACTTTGCGCCAAGTCGCCCAGGGCGACGAGGAAAAGGAGCTGGTCGAGCAGCTGGCTGCCTGGCGCGGCGACTATCCGCTGGATTCCACCAGCGCCACGTTGTTCAATCAGTTCCTCTACGAACTGGCTCATGCCGCGTTGCATGACGAACTGGGCGACACTTGGTTCCCGGTACTGATCAGCACCCGCGCCATCGATGCCGCACTGCCGCGCCTGGCCGCCGATGCCGATTCGCCATGGTGGGACACCCGCGGCGCCAACCAGCGCACAAACCGCACCGCTATAGTGCGCATGGCCTGGCAGAAGAGCCTTGCCCACTTGCGCGACACCCTCGGCAAAGACCCGGCCAGCTGGCAATGGGGCAAGGCCCATACCCTGACCCACAACCATCCACTGGGCTCGAAGAAGCCGCTGAACCTGCTGTTCAATGTCGGCCCGTTTGCCGCACCCGGCACTCACGAGGTACCCAACAACCTGTCGGCGAAGATTGGCCCGGCGCCGTGGCCGGTGACTTACGGGCCATCGACCCGGCGCTTGATCGACTTCGCCGATGCCGGGCAGGCACTGACCAGCAACCCGGTGGGGCAGAGCGGCGTGCCGTTCGACCGGCATTTCGCAGACCAGGCCGAGCGGTATGTCGAAGGCCGGTACCAGCGGGCGCAGATGGGCATGATTCCGGCGCAGAGTACCCTCAGGCTTGTTCCCGGCACCCGTGAGTAATCTTGAAAACCCTTGAATTGAGGCCAACCCACCTTTCCCCGCCAGCCACAAACAAAAATGCCGACGCAAAGGCGTCGGCATTTTCAAACAACGATCAAACAATCAGAACGCAGGCAGTACCGCACCCTGGTACTTCTTGGCGATGAATGCCTTCACCTCGGGGCTGGTCAGCGCCTTGGCCAGCTTCTGGATGGCCTCGCTGTCCTTGTTGTCCGGGCGGGCTACCAGGAAGTTCACGTACGGCGAGTCGCTGCCCTCGATCACCAGCGCATCCTTGGCCGGGTTCAGGCCGGCTTCCAGGGCGTAGTTGGTGTTGATCATGTCCAGGTCGACCTGGTCCAGCACGCGCGGCAGCATGGCCGACTCAAGCTCGCGGAACTTGAGCTTCTTCGGGTTCTCGGCGATGTCTTTCGGCGTCGCCAGGGCGTTCTTCGGATCCTTCAGGGTGATCAGGCCCGCCTTCTGCAGCAGGATCAGCGCACGGCCGCTGTTGCTGCCTTCGTTCGGGATGGCGACGGTGGCGCCGTCTTTCAGCTCGCTCAGGCTCTTGACCTTCTTCGAGTAGCCACCGAACGGCTCGACGTGCACGCCGATCACGGTCTCCAGGTGCGTGCCCTTGCCTTCGTTGAAGCTCGTCAGGTAAGGCAGGGTCTGGAAGTAGTTGGCGTCGAGCCGCTTCTGGTCAACCTGCACGTTCGGCTGCACGTAGTCGGTGAAGACTTTGATTTCCAGGTCCACGCCTTCCTTGGCCAAGGTTGGCTTGATCAGTTCAAGGATCTCGGCGTGCGGCACTGGGGTCGCGGCTACGACCAGCTTCTCGGCGGCGGATGCCAGCCCGGCGAATGACAGGGCGGCGGCCAGGGCAGTGGTAAGCAGGGTCTTCTTCATGGTGTTCCTTGTTCTGGATCTGAGCCATCAGGGATGGCGAAGTCGGGAGCCCAACCGTTTCACCGGCAGGCGTGACGCGGACAATACCGAGATTTTTTATTCCCTAACAATATCTTTTAATTAGCTGCTTATTCCAAAAGCAAAATGCCACCTCACATTTGCTTATTAGCTCGTCTAGCGCGCGGAATTGGGCAGGTCCAGGTCCTCCGGCAGCAGTTCGCTGCCGTTGTTGACCAGCAGGGCGAAGTGAATCACGTTCTCCAGTTCACGGGTGTTGCCCGGCCAGTCATGCGCTTCCAGCACCTGCTGCGCGGCCTCGCTGATCAATGCCAGCGAGCGCTGCAAGCGCACGCTGTAAATGCCCGCGAAGTACTCGGCCAACGGCAGGATATCGCCCGGGCGCTCGCGCAGCGGCGGCAGCTCCAGCGCGCCTTCGTGCAGGTACTGGTACAGGCGCTCGTTGAAGCGCCCGGCCTTCACCACCCGCGCCAGGTCGATGCTGGTCGCGGCCACCAGGCGGACATCCACCGGCTGTGGCTGCTGCGCGCCGACACGGGTGACCTCACGGTTTTCCAGGGCAGCCAGCAATTTGCCCTGGATCGCCAACGGCAAGTCGGCGATCTCGTCCAGATACAAAGTGCCGCCATTGGCCGAGCCGAACCAGCCCGCGCGGCTGCTGGCAGTGCCGCCCTGGCTGCCGGCGCTGTAGCCGAACAGTTCGGCATCGGCATAGGTCGGGCTGATGGCAGCGCAGTTGACCGAGACGAACAGGCCAGCGCGGTCGCTGGCGCGGTGAATCTGCCGGGCCAGCAACTCCTTGCCGGTACCGGTCTCGCCGCGGATCAGCACCGGTACCGGTTGCGGCGCCAGCAACTCCAGGGCCTGGCGCAACTGCTGCGAGCGCGGGTCGATGAACACCAGCGCCTTGGCACGGATGCTCAGGGGGCTCTTGTCCAGTTCAGGGAAGGTCAGCAGCGGCTGGCCGAACGGGTTTTGAAAAGTCATGACGAACTCCCGCCCCAGGCCAGGGGCGGCCGGGCGTCAGGCAAATGGTGAACGATCGGGGCGATCAGGCGCGGCGCAACGCGCGCTGCTCGATCCGGCTTTGCAAGCGGTACAGGTAGGCGAAGCCTTGTTCCCAGCGCTCGTGGCCAGACTTCACGTTGATGTGCCCGGCATTACTCAGCAGGCCCGCCTCGGCGCCCCAGGCCTGGGCCAGGTACAAGGCACGCGGCACGCTGACTGCCGGGTCGTTGTCAGAGCTGACCACCTGGCTGGGGAACGGCAGCGGCTGCCGCGGGATCGGTGCGAAGTTGCGCAAGGCCGTCGCGCAGGTGGGCCGCTCGACATCCGCCGGGGCCACCAGCAATGCGCCGCGCACCCGGCGCAGCAGAGTCGGGCTTGCTTGCGCAGCCCAGTGGGCGACGGTGACACAGCCCAGGCTGTGCCCGATGAGAATCACCGGCGAGCACTCGGCGGCAATCGCCTGCTCCAGCGCCTGCACCCAGTCGCGGCGCTGTGGGGTGAGCCAGTCAAGCTGCTCCACCCGGGCGCTGTTGGGCAGCGTGCGCTGCCAGTGACTCTGCCAATGGTTGTCTGGCGATCCTTGCCAGCCCGGCACAATCAGGTAACGAATCGACTCATTGCGCATGGGGACGCCTCCGGTAAGTTTGCGTGCTTGAAGACCAGTATAGGGAGGGAGTTATATCCGTAAAGGAATAAGAAGCTATTTATTAATAACTGAAATTACATTCAGATGACAAAAAAAGGGCCAACCCCTGCCAAGAGATATGGCCCATAAGCCTTGCCTGAAGAGGGTTGGAGATTAACGTGCAGTGATTACCGCCAGTTTACTGATCCCCGCGCGCTCGATCGCCGCCATGGCCCGCGCCACTTCGCCATAGTTAACGCCATCGTCGGCCTGTAGCTGCACACGTACGTCGGCGTCCTTGTCCTTGGCTGCCTTGAGGTTGGTTTCCAGCAGGTCCGGCTGGATCTCGTCCTTGTTGATGAACAGCTTGCCGCCACCGTCGATGCTCACCACCAGCGGGTCTTTCTGTTCCACAGGGGCCACTGCTTCGGTCTTGGGCAGGTTGATCGGGATGGCGTTGGTCAGCAGCGGCGCGGTGACGATGAACACCACGAGCAGCACCAGCATGACGTCCACCAATGGCGTGACGTTGATTTCACTGAGGACTTCGTCACTGTCCTGGGTCGAAAAGGCCATGTCAGGACGCCTCCTTCACTGGCTGGGTGAAACCGGCCTGGGCCTTGTGCACGGCCGGGTGCACCAGCACGCGGAAGGCACTCTTCTGCGCCAGGCTGTAGAAGTCGTGGGCGAAATCATCGAGGTCGGCGGCGGTCAGCTTGAGGCGGCGCAGGAAGTAGTTGTAGACCAGCACCGCCGGCACCGCGACGGCGATACCCACGCCGGTGGCGACCAGCGCTGCGCCGATCGGGCCCGCCACCGTTTCCAGGCTGGCAGAGCCGGCCGCGCTGATGCCTTTAAGAGCTTCCATGATGCCCCACACAGTGCCAAACAGGCCGATGAAGGGCGAGGTGCTGCCGATACTGGCGACCACTGCCAGGCCGGTTTCCAGCGAGCGCCGCTCACGCACGATCTGCTGGCGCAGGGCGCGTTCGAGGCGGTCCTGATGGTTGATGGCGTGGCTCAGGTCACTGGCGTGCGCTTCACCAACCGCAATGGCGGCATAGCCGGACTGGGCGACGCGGGCGGCCGGGCCAGGCAACTCGTGGCTGATTTCCGCCGCCGAGTCGAGGCTCGATGCGGCCCAGAATTGCTGGTGGAAGCGTTTGTCCTGATTCTTCAGCCGCACGAATTGCGCGACCTTGACCAGGGCCAGGCCCCAGGTGGCGACGGAAAAACCGACCAGCAGCCAGATGACTGCACTTTCAACGGATTCGAGGGGGGATGCCAGCAGGCTCATGATGATGTCTTCCTGTGTTCTGCGAAAAAGTTAGCGAAGCTTGAAATCGATCGGCACGCTGACCCAGCCGGCCTGGGCCACGTCGCCCTGCTTGGCGGGAACGAAGCTCCAGCGCTTGACCGCAGCCACCGCGGCGGCGTCGAGGGCATCGCGGCCGCTGCTCTGCTGGATCTGGATCTGCCCCGGCTTGCCGCTGGGCAGTACTTCGACCCGCAGCAGCACGGTGCCTTCCCAGCCACGGCGCTGAGCCATCTGCGGGTACTCCGGTGCCGGGTTCTTCAAGTACGCGGCGTTGGCTGACGGTGGCGTGACCGGGGCCGGTGCGGGTGGCGCAGGCGGCGCCGGGGCCGCCACCGGAGCAGGCGGCGGTGCCTCGACCGGCTTGGGCTGCGGCTTGGGTGGTTGCTTGGCGACCGGCTTGGCCACGGGTTTAGGCTTCGGCTTGGGCTTGGAGGCCAGCTCGTCGATTACCGGGGGCGGCGGCTCGACGACTGGCGGTGCAGGCGCAGGTGGCGGGGGTTCCACAACGGGCGGCGCGGGGGCGGCGAACTCGATGGTCATGGGCGGGATCTGTGGCGGCACCACGGGCAGCGCGGGCGTGGGGGCCTGGCTGACCCAGTAGGCAGCGGCACCGTGCAGGGCCAGCACCAGCAGGCCCAGCGCCAGCTTGTCACGGCGTTTCAGGCCGCTGACCGGGGTGCGTTGCAGGCGCAGCTGGCCCAACGGCAGGCGAAGTGTCCGTCCAAGCTCGACCAGGTCGCCCGGGCTCGGGCGCCATGGCTGGTCGTAGGCCCTGACGGCCGACTGGACATTACCCATTGATCAAACTCCTGGGGTTCTTGATTCAGGTGTGTGGCTGAATCATCGCGGGCAGGGACTTATCTCTGAAAGTAATGTTTAAACTTAAAGCTAGACCTTTTGGGAATATTTAATTCGACAGAACCGCTCTAGCCCGCAGGCTTCGCGGGGTGTGGGTTAACGGAGGACTGGCGATGCATTGCGGGCATATTAAATATTCGCGCAAGGCATCAGTTTGCCGCGAGGGCTGCGCCCTCGTTTCGCGACACAAGGCCGCTCCCACAGGAGGATTGCATACCCATGTGGGAGCGGCCTTGCGTCGCGAAAGGGCTGCGCAGCAGCCCCAACAATCTTGCAGGCAACAAAAAGCCCGGGAACCAAGCCCGGGCTTTTCATGCGTCAAGGCGGCTCAGATATTCGCCAGCTTCTGCCACACCTTGGGCCGGAAGAACAGCGTCTCGCCACGCGCCAGCCCGGTCAGGCTGTCGTGGTCCTTGACCACTTCGGCCTCGATCAACTCGCTCTGCCCTTCCACCTTCAAGGTCACGCGCGTAGTGGCGCCCAGCGGGCGGATGTCGCGCACCTCGGCGGCATGGTGCCCTTCGGTCTCATGTCGCGACAACGATACCTCGTGCGGGCGGAACAGCACATGGTGCCCTTCGCTCAAGGCCAGGCGGTTGGAGTCACCGAGGAAGTGGTAGACGAAGTCGTTGGCCGGCTGCTCGTACACCTCACCCGGCGAGCCGATCTGCTCGATCACACCCTTGTTCATCACCACGATGCGGTCGGCCACTTCCATCGCCTCTTCCTGGTCGTGGGTGACAAACACCGAGGTCAGGTTGATATCTTCGTGCAGCCGTGCCAGCCAGCGGCGCAGCTCTTTGCGCACCTTGGCATCGAGCGCACCGAACGGTTCGTCGAGGAGCAGCACCTTGGGCTCCACCGCCAAGGCGCGAGCGAGGGCAATACGCTGGCGCTGGCCACCGGACAGCTGCTCGGGGTAGCGGTCGGACAGCCAGTCCAATTGCACCATGTTCAGCAGTTCGTGGACCTTTTCGGCGATCTTGCTCTCGCTCGGGCGCTCGCCCTTGGGCTTCATGCGCAGGCCGAAGGCAACGTTGTCGAACACGCTCATGTGGCGGAACAACGCATAGTGCTGGAACACGAAGCCGACGTTGCGATCACGCACGTCGTGGCCAGACACATCCTCGCCATGGAACACGATATTGCCCTGGTCCGGGGTTTCCAGGCCGGCGATGATGCGCAGCAGGGTGGTCTTGCCGCAGCCCGATGGGCCAAGCAGGGCCACCAACTCGCCGCTGTTGATGTCCAGGTTGATGTTGTCCAGGGCCTGGAAGCTGTTGAAGCGCTTGCTGACGTTACGAACTTCGATCGACATGAATCATTCCTCCGCGGCGCTGTGGCGCAGGCGGTTAATACGGTTCTCGCTCCACTGCTTGAGCAGCAGGATGAAGAGCGCCAGGATCAGCAACAGGCTAGCCACGCTGAAGGCCGCGACGTGGTTGTACTCGTTGTAGAGGATCTCCACGTGCAGCGGCAAGGTGTTGGTCACGCCTCGGATATGGCCCGACACCACCGACACCGCGCCAAACTCGCCCATGGCCCGCGCAGTGCACAGCACCACGCCGTAGATCAGGCCCCATTTGATGTTCGGCAGGGTCACGTGCCAGAACATCTGCCAGCCATTGGCCCCGAGCAGGCGCGCGGCTTCTTCCTCCTGCGTGCCCTGCTCCTGCATCAGCGGGATCAGCTCACGGGCGACGAACGGCACGGTAACGAAGATGGTCGCCAGGACGATGCCCGGCAGGGCGAACACGATCTGGATGTCGTGGTCCTGCAGCCATGGACCGAACAGGCCTTGCGCGCCGAACATCAGCACGTAGACCAGGCCGGCGATCACTGGCGACACCGAGAACGGCAGGTCGATCAGGGTCACCAAAATGCTCTTGCCACGGAAGCTGTACTTGCTCACGCACCAGGCGGCGCTGACACCGAACACCAGATTCAGCGGCACCGAGATGCCGACGGCGAGCAAGGTCAGCTTCAGCGCCGACAAGGCATCAGGCTCGAAGATCGCCTCGAAGAAGGTGCCGAAGCCGTTCTTCAGCGCCTGCGATACCACGATCACCAGCGGCAGCAGCAGGAACAGCGCGAACACCAGCCAGCCAAGGCCGATCAGGATGCGCCGCGAAGTGGCGCTGCCACGCCGGGCGGCGTTGGCGGCGGCGCTTGTACTCAGGGTTGAACTGGACATGCGGCCTCCTTCAAGGGGTTTCGATGCGGCGCTGCAGCAGGTTGATCAGCAGCAGCAGGATGAAGGAAACCACCAGCATCAAGACGCCGATTGCGGTGGCGCCGGTGTAGTCGTACTGGTCGAGCTTGACCATGATGAGCAACGGCAGGATCTCGGTTTTCATCGGCATGTTGCCGGCGATGAAGATCACCGAACCGTACTCGCCTACGCCACGGGCGAAGGCCAGAGCAAAGCCGGTGAGCCAGGCGGGCAGCAGCGCCGGCGCCAGGATATGGCGGAACACCTGCAACGGCTTCGCGCCCAGGCAGGCAGCCGCTTCTTCGACTTCCCGCGGAATGTCCGCCAGCACTGGCTGCACGGTGCGCACCACGAACGGCAGCGTGACGAAGGTCAGCGCCAGGGTGATGCCCAGCGGCGTGTAGGCGATCTTGAAGCCCAGGTCGGTGGCGAACTGGCCGACCCAGCCTGCAGGCGCGTACAGGGCGGTCAGGGCAATACCGGCTACGGCGGTGGGCAGGGCGAACGGCAGGTCGATCATCGCGTCGATGACCTTGCGCCCGGGGAAGGTGTAACGCACCAGCACCCAGGCCAGCAGGGTGCCGATCACACCGTTGATGATGGCGGCGAACAGGGCGGTGCCGAAACTCAGCTTGAGCGCGGCGATCACCCTCGGCGCGCTGATGATGTTCCAGAACTGCTCGAAGGTCAGCTGCGAGGCATGGATGAACATGGCCGCCAGCGGTATCAGCACGATCAGGCTGAGGTACACCAAGGTGTAGCCCAGCGTCAGCCCGAAGCCGGGTATGACGGGGGAAATGCGACGTGACATAAATATCCCTGGTTGAACGCACTTGGCCCGGGAGCGATCCCGGGCCGGTGCAAGCTTCTGAATCCTGGGGCTGCTGCGCAGCCCCGCTTTTCCTTGGCCCTTACTGTGCCTGATAGATCTGGTCGAACACACCGCCGTCATTGAAGAACTTCGGTTGTGCAGTCTTCCAGCCGCCAAAGTCCTTGTCGATAGTCACCAGGTCCAGTTTCGGGAACTGCTTGCCGAATTCGGCAGCCACTTTCTCGTCACGCGGTCGGTAGAAGTTCTCGGCGGCGATCTTCTGGCCGGCCGGGCTGTACAGGTGCTTGAGATACTCGGTGGCGATCTCGGTATTACCCTTCTTCTCGGCATTCTTGTCGACCACCGCCACAGGCGGTTCGGCAAGGATCGACAGCGACGGCACGACGATGTCGAACTTGTCGGCGCCACCGTCTTCCTTCAGCGCCAGGAAGGCTTCGTTTTCCCACGCCAGCAGCACATCGCCCTGGCCGTTGTTGACGAAAGTGATGGTCGAGCCGCGGGCGCCGGTATCCAGCACGGGCACATGCTTGAACAGCTCCTGCACATAGGCCTTGGCCTTGTCTTCGCTGCCACCCGTCTTCAGGCCGTAGGCCCAGGCGGCGAGGAAATTCCAGCGGGCGCCGCCGGAGGTTTTCGGGTTGGGGGTGATGACCGACACGTCCTTCTTGATCAGGTCGCCCCAGTCCTTGATGCCTTTCGGGTTGCCCTTGCGCACCAGGAACACGATGGTCGAGGTGTAGGGGGTGCTGGCGTCCGGCAGGCGGGTCTGCCAGTTGTCCGGCAGGGTCTTGCCGAGCTTGGCGATTTCGTCGATGTCACCGGCCAGGGCCAGGGTCACCACGTCGGCACGCAGGCCATCGATCACCGCACGGCCCTGTTTGCCCGAGCCACCGTGGGATTGCTGGATCTTCACCTTGTCGCCCGGGTGAGCCTGTTGCCAGTGCTTGATGAATTCGGCGTTGTATTGCTGATACAGCTCACGGGTCGGGTCGTAGGACACGTTCAGCAGTTCGTAATCCTTGGCGATGGCGGAACCGGCAAAAACAGCACTGGCCAGCGCGGCGAGCGCATAACGGCGGATGGACATGGTGAAGCTCCCGATTGGCATTTTTCTAGTTTTGGGTGTTTGGGTGCAGATCAGCTGGGCTTGTTGCCGGGCTGTTGCAGGCGGAACTTCTCCTTGCGCTCGATCTGTACGACCTGAGCGTTGTGCACAGTGATCTCCACCGCACCGAATCGCAGGTCGCGCAAGGCGCTCTGGATTTCCCGCAGAATGGTGGCTTCGTCCTGACCGTCGATGCTGCGCAGCGATGCACTCATGCTCGTTCTCCTTGGAGTGAGGGTGCCGGGCTGCGGTATGGAGGGGTTTGCGCCTGGCTTGAGGGCAATAGTAGTGAGGCGGGGTTATTCTTAAAAATACTGTTTAAGAATGTTTATATAACCAAAATTTAAATCCGATTTTGAAGGCGACAACATGCACTCTGTGGGAGCGGGGGGGGGGGGGGGCGGGGGGGGGGGGCGGGCCCCCCCCCCCCCCGGCCGCCCCCCCCCCCCACGCGCAGGGGTGGGGGGGGGTGTGGGGGGTTTTGGGGCGGGCCGGGGGGA
>NZ_JBIVGA010000004.1:482619-512711 GCF_044748405.1 Pseudomonas sp. NPDC089996
GCGCGGTTCTACCCCCCCGCCTTGCTGGTGTGGCGGTGGTGTTGGGCGCCGGGGGTCCGCCCCCCCCCCCCCCCGCGCCGCCCCCCCCCCCCCCGGGGGCGGGGGGCCGCCCCCCCCCCCCCCCCCCCCCCCCCCCGCTCCCACAAGGTTCAGTGTGGGGTTTTAGTACCGTTTTCAGGCTCGCGGATCTTGTACCAGGCCACATACAAGGCCGGGAGAAACAGCAGCGTCAGCAGCGTTGCACTGATGATGCCGCCAATCATGGCGTAGGCCATCGGCCCCCAGAACACCTCGCGGGCAATCGGGATCATGCCCAGGCTCGCTGCCGCCGCCGTCAGCAGGATAGGCCGGCGCCGGTGATTGGTGGCTTCCAGCACTGCGTCCCAAGGGGCGTAGCCCTGCGCTTCGAATTCGTCGATCTGGGTCACCAGGATCACCGAGTTGCGAATGATGATACCCGCCAGCGCCAGGATGCCGAGGATGGCCACGAAGCCCATCGGCGTACCCGTAGGTATCAGCGCCAGCACCACGCCAATCAGCCCCAGCGGCGCCACGCTGACCACCAGGAACAGCTTCTGCACGCTGTGCAGCTGGATCATCAGGAACGTCGCCATGAGGAACAGCATCAGCGGGATGACCTTGGCGATCGGCCCCTGAGCCTTGCCGCTTTCCTCCACGGTACCGCCAGTGGCCACTTCATACCCGACCGGCAGCTTGCTGGCGAATTCGTCGATATTCGGTTTCAGCAGGGCTACCAGGTCGGTCGGCTGGATGGTGCCGTTGACCGACGCCTTGATGGTGATGGTCGGCTTGCGATCGCGGCGCCACACCAATGGCTGCTCCAGCTCGTAGCGCACGGTGGCGAACGACAGCAGCGGGATCGAGGTGCCATTGGGGGTAAGGATCTGCAGGTTCTGCAGGGTATCGGGCGAACCGCGCTCGCTGTCCTCGGCGCGGGCGACCACGTTGACCAGGTAGATGCTGTCGTTGACCTGGGTGATGTTCACCCCGCTGACGATGCTGTTCATCACATTGGCCACGTCTTCCGACGACAGCCCCAGCTGGCGCGCCTTGTCCTGGGCGATTTCCACGCGCAACACCTTACCAGGCTCGTTCCAGTCGTAGATCATCTCGCCGATATGCTCATTCTGGTTGAGCAAGGTGGCCAGGTCGATGGCATGCTTGCGCACCTCGTCGATACTCGGCCCGCTGACCCGGTACTGGATCGGCCGACCGACCGGTGGGCCCATTTCCAGCGATTGCACGTTGACGCCGACGCCGACGAACTCTTCATGCAGGATTTTCTGCAAACGCTCGATCATGCCCTGGCGCTCTTCGAAGCCCTTGCTGACGATCACCAGCTGCGCGTAATACGGGTTCTGCAACTGCTGGTCGAGGGGCAGGTAGAAGCGGATGGCGCCCTGGCCAATGTAGGTGCTCCAGTGCACCATGTCGGGGTCGTCCTTGATGCGCGCCTCGAAGCGG
The DNA here is from genome assembly GCF_044748405.1 of Pseudomonas sp. NPDC089996. Taxonomy (NCBI): domain Bacteria; kingdom Pseudomonadati; phylum Pseudomonadota; class Gammaproteobacteria; order Pseudomonadales; family Pseudomonadaceae; genus Pseudomonas; species Pseudomonas sp. NPDC089996. The sequence goes on from NZ_JBIVGA010000004.1 coordinate 484,105, forward strand.
TCGACCACCTTGCGCGTCTCTTCGATCGACGCGTTTTGCGGCAGGTTCAGGTCGACCAGGATCTCCGGGCGGTCGGACGAGGGGAAGAACTGGTTCTGCACGAAGCGCATGCTGAACAGCGACAGGGCAAAGAGCAGGATGGTGCCAATGATCGTCACCCAGCGGTGGCGCATGCACCACAACAACCCCCCTTCGAACGCTCTGCCGACCCGCCCGGGCTCGGCTGCATGGGCCTTGAGCTTGCTGCTGCTGAGAATGTGCACACCCAGCACCGGAGCGAAGAACACGGCAACGATCCACGACACCACCAAGGCAACGCCGATGACCGCGAACAACGTGTAGGTGTACTCGCCGGCGGAGCTGGCGTTGAGGCCGATCGGCACGAAGCCGGCCACGGTCACCAGGGTGCCGGTGAGCATCGGGAATGCCGTGGAGGTGTAGGCAAAGGTCGCCGCCTGCTCCTTGCTGTCGCCCATTTCCAGCCGGGTGACCATCACCTCCACGGTGATCATCGCATCGTCCACCAGCAGGCCCAGGGCAATGATCAGCGCCCCCAGCGAAATCCGCTGCATGGTGATGCCGCTGTATTCCATGAACACGAACACCATCGCCAGCACTAACGGGATAGAGCAGGCCACCACCAGGCCTGCTCGCATGCCCAGGCTGACAAAGCTTACCGCCAGCACGATCACCACCGCTTCGAACAGCGCGCTGGTGAAGCCACCGACCGCCTCCTTTACCACGACTGCCTGGTCAGAAACGGTGTGCACCCCGACACCGATCGGCAAGTCTTCGATCACCCGGTCCATGCGCTTTTTCAGCGCCGCACCAAACACCTGCATGTTGCCGCCAGCCTTCATGCCGATGGCCAGGCCGATGGCGGTCTGGCCGTTGTAGCGGAACATCGGTGATGGCGGGTCGACGTAGCCGCGTTCGATGTCGGCAATGTCGGCAAGCCGGAAGAAGCGGTCGTTGATCCTCAGGTTGACGGTCTGCAGATCCTTTTCCGAGGCGAACTGCCCGGTGGTGCGCACCGAAATGCGTTCCGGGCCGGCCTCGATCACCCCAGCCGGGGTCACCGCGTTCTGCGCTTGCAGGGCCTGCATGACCTGACGCTGGTCGATTCCCAGCGCGGCCAGTTTGCGGGTGGAGAAGTTCAGGTACAGCACTTCGTCCTGGGTACCGACAAATTCGATCTTGCCGATGTTGGGCACATCGCGCACTTCGGCCCGCGCCTGTTCCACGTAATCGCGCAGCTGACGCAGGGTCAGGCCGTCGGCAGTGAAGGCGTAGATCGAGCCGAACACGTCACCAAACTCGTCGTTGAACCCGGGCCCCTGAATACCGGCGGGGAACTGGCCACGAATGTCCTGGATCTTCTTGCGCACCTGGTACCAGATCTGCGGGATGTCCGCGGCTTTGGTGGTGTCGCGCAGGTACACGTAGACCGTGGACTCACCCGGGCGTGTGTAGCTCTTGGTGTAATCGAGCGAGTCCAGTTCCTCGAGCTTCTTCTCGATGCGATCGGTGACCTGGTTCAGGGTTTCGTCCTGGGTCGCACCGGGCCAGCGAGTCTGGATCACCATGGTCTTGATGGTGAACGACGGGTCTTCTTCACGGCCGAGATTGAAGTACGAGAAAATCCCCATCAACAGGCCGACGAACATCAGGTACCAGACGAACGATTGATGCTTGAGCGCCCACTCGGACAGGTTGAAGCTTCCTTTCATTGCGCATCCTCGTCGAAGGCGACCTTCTGGCCAGGCTTGAGGCTGTTCACGCCTGCAGTCACCACGCGCTCACCGGGCTGCACGCCGGCAGTCAGGATGATGCTGTCAGCCGTACGGTCGATCAGGGTGACGTCGCGGGTGCCCACGGTCTTTTGCTGGGTGTCGATCACCCAGACCTGCGTCTTGCCGTCACGCTCGAGCAAGGCACTCAGGGGCAGCTCGCTGCGTGGGGTTGTTTGCGAGCTCAGGGTTACACTGATCGCGGTACCCAGGTGGAAGGCCGCCGGGGTGCTTGCCAAGGTCAGGCGCGCGCGGCGGGTACGGGTTGTCGGGTCGGCCTGCGGCTCCAGCTCGCGCAGGGTGGCGGTGGTGTTGATGCTCGGGTCGAGCTGCAAGGCGACGGTGAACGTCAGGTCTTTGCTCAGTTGCTCGGCCAGGGCGATTGGCAGGTCGATCACCGCTTCCTTCACATCGGGCCGCGCCAGGGTCACCACGGCCTGGCCGGCGGTGACGGTCTGCCCGGCCTCGGCCTGCCAGGCCGTGATGACTGCCGCATGATCGGTGCGCAGGGTGCTATAGCCGAGCTGGTCCTGCGCCTGGCTGAGAGCCGAGCGGGCCTGTTCCAGTGCCGCAGCGGTGGTTTTCAGGTTGGTCTGGGCGATATCCAGCTGTGCCTGAGCACCGACGCCGCGGTCGAACAGCTGCTGCTGACGGCGGGCATCAGCCTGCGCATTGATCCATTGCGCCTGCACCTTGGCCAGGTCGCCTTCGGCGGCGCGCAGCTGGTTCTGCTGGTCGGTGGGGTCGAGTGTGGCCAGGGTGTCACCTGGTTTGACCTGGGCGCCCACATCCAGCCAACGCCGGGCAATGCGCCCGCCAACCCGGAAGCCCAAGGTGCTTTCGAAGCGCGCTTCGACCAGGCCGGCGAAGCGGCCCAGCTGCGACTGCATCTGCGGCTCTACCTTGACCGACAGTACTGGCCGGATCGGCTCCGGCGCTTCGTGTTCGCTGCCGCAGGCGGCCACCAGCAAGCTAGCCGACAGCATCAGCACGCGTTTCATAACTCACCCCCTGGCGCCTTGGCATCGACCCTCTGTATCTGCATGCCGGGGTGCAGCAGCTGACCACCGGTGACCACCACGGCCTCGCCTGCCTTCAGGCCGCAGGCGACGACGATCTTGCCAGTCAGGTAGCGGCTGACCTCGACCTTGCGCAGTTCGACCTTGTCGCCCTCGCCCACCACCCAGACGGCCGGTTCATGCAGCGCCTTGGTCAACGCCGACCACGGCAGTTCGATGCTTGGCCGGCCCACCGCATTGGTGCTGGCAGTCACCGGCGCGCCCAGCTGCATGCCCGGCGGCACGTCCTTGAGCGCCACCTTGACCTGCACCGTGCCGCTTTGCGCCGACACGGTGGGGGTGATTTCGCGAACAAAGCCGTGAGCCTGGACCTTGGGGTCGTCCAGCAGGCTGACGATGACGCCGGCATCGCTCGGCGGCGCTACCAATAGCGACTCATAGACATTGAATACGGCATCACGGTCGCCGTCGCGGGCCAGGCTGAAGATCGGCATGGTCGCCTGGACGACCTGACCGACCTCGGCCTGGCGCTCGGTGATCACACCGTCGGCTTCGGACACAAGTGCGGTGTAGCTCAGTTGTTCATTGGCATTGGCCAACTGCGCTTGGGCGGCTTTCAGTGCGCTCTGGTCGCTGCGCAGCGCAGCCTGGGCAGAGTCGTATTCGCTTTGGCTGGTGTAACCCTTGGGCAGCAGTTTTTGCTGGCGAACGAAAGCTGCGGCGGTTTGCGTCACACGTGCCTGGGCGGCGAACACTTCGGCCTTGGCCGAATCGACGTTGTTCTGCAGGTCTTTGGGGTCCAGGCGCGCCAGCACCTGGTTGGCCTTGACGTGATCGCCCACGTCGACGCTGCGCGAAATGATCTTGCCGCCGACGCGGAATGACAGGTCGGTCTGCACCCGCGCCTGTACGTCGCCGGTCAGGGTGACCCTGGCAGCGAAATCGGTGGGTGATACCTGTTGCACGCCGACCCGCGGCAGTGTCTCGGTGGTTTCTTCCTTGCTACAGCCTGACAACAGGGACAGCAGCCCCAGGCAAACGACCAACAGCGGACGCATCAACGTCATGCAGGCTCCTTGCTTGCGCGCAAATGATTCTTGAGATGCGACTGTCAGCGTAGTTCAGGGTTCGATAAACGGCACTGACCGGGATCAGCTAGGCAATTTCAGCGACTGTGCGGGTCTCTTCGCGGGCACGCCCGCTCCCACAGGGAGGGCGCAGGCCTTGAAACCTTTAGAGTACCTGTGGGAGCGGGCGTGCCCGCGAAGAGGTCGGCACAGCCACGAATGATCTTTTGCCATATCCAGAAACCATCAACCAGTCGGTAGCGCCAGCTGAGCCGCCAACCTTCGGACGAGGTTCATTTTCAAGGACGATCACAATGTCACTCGCCGAATCGTACCGGCTGCGTCGTGGGCGATTTTCCGAGCCAGGCAGGCTCTACATGCTGACCACCATCACGCACCAGCGACAGCCTCTGTTCCATGATTTCCACCATGCTCGTCTGGTGGTCAAACATTTGCGGATCTCAAATGACATTCAGAATTGCCATTCTCTGGCCTGGGTAGTGATGCCTGACCACTTGCATTGGCTGGTCGAGTTGAAGGAAGTCACCTTGGGCACATTGATGCGCAAGTTCAAATCACGCACAGCCATTGCTTTACGCAAGTCTGGTGTCAGTCACAGGCCGATATGGCAACCGGGATACCACGACCATGCGTTAAGGCGGGAGGAAAGTGTGATACATGTGGCCCGGTACATTGTGGCCAACCCCTTGAGAGCTGGATTGGTCAAGAGTGTCAGGGACTATCCACACTGGGATGCAATATGGCTTTGAATCGGTGTAGGGGCCTTCGCGGACTTGCCCGCTCCCACAGGGATCAACACAGGCCTGAGGCAGTGCTGTCCCTGTGGGAGCGGGTTTACCCGCGAAAGGGCCGGGTCAGGCTGACGCAGCCACCTGCGTCGGGCGACGCACTTGTGGCTGCGAGGCATTGGCCGCCGCACCCTCTTCGATCGCCTGCTGAATCGCCTTGCGACGACGCTCTTCGGCCCGACGGCTGAAGAACCAGACAAAGAAGGTCACCAGCGACACCGACAGCAGGATCAGGCTGGCCACGGCGTTGATCTCGGGCTTCACGCCCAGACGCACCGCCGAGAACACTTCCATCGGCAAGGTAGTCGAGCCAGGGCCGGACACGAAGCTGGCCAGTACCAGGTCGTCCAGCGACAGCGCAAACGACATCATGCCGCCCGCCGCCAGCGACGGCGCGATCATCGGGATGGTGATCAGGAAGAACACCTTCCACGGCTTGGCACCGAGGTCCATCGCCGCTTCCTCGATCGACAGGTCCAGCTCACGCAGGCGCGCCGACACCACCACCGCCACATACGCCGCACAGAACGTGGTGTGGGCGATCCAGATGGTGACGATGCCGCGCTCCTGCGGCCAGCCGATCATCTGCGCCATGGCCACGAACAGCAGCAACAGCGACAGACCGGTAATCACCTCGGGCATGACCAGCGGTGCGGTGACCAGGCCGCCGAACAGCGTGCGGCCCTTGAAGCGGGTGACCCGCGTCAGCACGAAGGCCGCCAGGGTGCCCAGCGCCACCGCCGCCACCGCCGTGTAGCAGGCGATTTCCAGCGAGCGCATCACCGAACCCATCAGCTGGCTGTTGTCGAGCAGGCCGACGTACCACTTCACCGACCAGCCCCCCCACACGGTCACCAGCTTGGAGGCGTTGAACGAATAGATCACCAGGATCAGCATCGGCAGGTAGATGAACAGCAAGCCGAGCACCAGCATCAGCTTGGAGAAACTGAAGCGTTTCATGCGCGGCCCTCCATCTCTTTGGCCTGGCTACGGTTGAACAGCAGGATCGGCACGATCAGGATCGCCAGCATCACCACTGCCAGGGCGGATGCCACCGGCCAGTCACGGTTGTTGAAGAACTCCTGCCACAGCACTTTACCGATCATCAGGGTTTCCGGGCCGCCGAGCAGTTCAGGGATCACGAACTCGCCCACCACCGGGATGAACACCAGCATGCAGCCGGCGATGATGCCGTTCTTCGACAGCGGCACGGTGATCTTCCAGAAGCTGTTGAAGGTGCTCGAACCCAGGTCCGATGCGGCTTCAAGCAGGCTCTGGTCGTGCTTCACCAGGTTGGCGAACAACGGCAGGATCATGAACGGCAGGTACGAATAGACCACGCCGATGTACACCGCCAGGTTGGTGTTGAGGATCTGCAACGGTTGATCGATCAGCCCGGTCCACAGCAGGAAGCCGTTGAGCAGCCCGTTGTTGCTGAGGATGCCCATCCAGGCATAGACGCGGATCAGGATCGCGGTCCAGGTCGGCATCATGATCAGCAGCAGCAGGACCGTCTGGGTCTCCTTCTTGGCATTGGCGATGGCGTAGGCCATCGGGTAGCCGATCAGCAGGCACAGCAGGGTGCTGAAGAAGGCCATCTTCAGTGAGCCCAGATAGGCCGATATGTACAGTTCATCCTCGGTCAACAGGCCGTAGTTGGCCAGGTTGAGCACCAGCTGGATCTTGTCTTCGACGTAGCTGTAGATCTCCGTGTATGGCGGGATCGCCACATCGGCTTCAGCGAAGCTGATCTTCAGCACGATGAAGAACGGCAGCATGAAGAACAGGAACAGCCAGATGAACGGCACGCCGATCACCAAGTGCCGCCCCTCCGGGGTAAGGCGCTGGAAGGCTCGCTTGAGCTTGCGCAGTTTCATGACCGCAGTACCACGCCGCTGTCGTCTTCCCACCACACGAACACTTCATCGCCCCAGGTCGGGCGGGTGCCCTGGCGTTCGGCGTTGGCAACGAACGACTGGACGATCTTGCCGCTCGGCAGCTCGACGTAGAACACCGAGTGGCCGCCCAGGTAGGCGATATCGTGGACCTTGCCGCGCGACCAGTTGTGCTCGAAGTCCGGCTGGCTGGTGGTGACCAGCAGCTTTTCCGGGCGCAGAGCGTAGGTGATGTGCTTGTCTTCCACCGAGGTGGTGATGCCGTGGCCGACGTAGATCTTGCGCTCCAGCTCCGGGCTGGCAATGATCGCATGGCCTTCGGCGTCATCGACCACGTCACCTTCGAACAGGTTGACGTTGCCGATGAATTCGCACACCAGGCGGCTGGTAGGCGTCTCGTAGATATCCACAGGCGAGCCGATCTGGGCGATCCAGCCCAGGTGCATGATGGCGATGCGCTGGGCCATGGTCATGGCCTCTTCCTGGTCGTGGGTCACCATCACGCAGGTCACACCCACGCGCTCGATGATCTCGACCAGCTCAAGCTGCATCTGCGAACGCAATTTCTTGTCCAACGCGCCCATTGGCTCGTCGAGCAGCAGCAGCTTGGGGCGCTTGGCCAGGGAACGGGCCAGGGCTACCCGCTGGCGCTGGCCACCGGAGAGCTGGTGAGGTTTGCGCTTGGCGTACTGGGTCATGTGCACCAGCTTGAGCATCTCGGCCACGCGGGCGTCGATCTCGGCCTTGGGCATCTTGTCCTGCTGCAGGCCGAAGGCGATGTTCTGTGCCACGGTCATGTGCGGGAACAGCGCGTAGGACTGGAACATCATGTTGATCGGCCGCTCGTACGGCGGCATGTCGGTGATGTCGACGCCATCGAGGAAGATCCGCCCTTCAGTCGGGCGCTCGAAGCCGGCCAGCATGCGCAGCAAGGTCGATTTGCCGGAACCGGAGCCACCCAGCAGGGCGAAGATCTCGCCTTTGCGGATTTCCAGGGACACATCGTCCACGGCGACCGTTTCGTCGAACTTTTTTGTAACCCGATCGATCTTGACCAGCACCTGCTTGGGTTGCTGGCCACCCTCGAGGGCTTTTTTATAGGCACCGGAGGCAACTGCCATGAGTGAAACTCCCAACAAGATTTTTGTGCCCGTGCGGCCTGTGTTCCAGGTACCGCAACGGGTCTGGATGATTACTTGCCCGACTTGACCTTGGTCCAGCTGCGGGTCATCAGGCGCTGCACTTTGGGCGGCAGCTCTGAGTTCACGAACATCTTGTCCAGCACTTCCTGCGGTGGGTAAACCGCGGCGTCAGTCCTCACGGCCTGGTCCATCAGGTCGCCAGCCTTGGGGTTCGGGTTGGCGTAACCGACGTAATCACTGACCTGGGCGATAACCTCAGGTTTCAGCAAATAGTTGATGAAGGCATGGGCCTCCTTGACGTTCTTGGCGTCCTTGGGGATCGCCAGCACGTCGAACCAGAGGTTGCCGCCTTCCTTGGGAATGGCGTAGGCCAGGTTAACGCCCTTCTTCGCTTCTTCAGCGCGGGCCTTGGCCTGGAACACATCACCCGAGAAACCTGCCGCGACGCAGATGTCGCCGTTGGCCAGGTCGGTGATGTACTTGGACGAGTGGAAGTAGGTCACGTACGGGCGCACGGCCAGCAGCTTCTGCTCGGCCTTGGCGTAATCCTTGGGGTCGGTGCTGTTGGGGTTGAGCCCCATGTAGTTGAGCACCGCCGGGAGCATTTCGTCCGCCGAGTCGAGGAAGGCCACGCCGCACTTGGACAGCTTCTTCATGTTCTCGGGTTCGAACAGCACGGCCCAGGAGTCGATGGTGTCCACGCCCAGCGCGGCCTTGACCTTGTCGACGTTGTAACCGATGCCGTTGGTGCCCCACAGGTAAGGCACAGCGTACTGGTTGCCCGGGTCGTTCTTTTCCAGGCGTTTCATCAGCGCCGGGTCAAGATTGGAATAATTGGGCAGCAGCTTCTTGTCGAGCTTCTGGAACGCGCCCGCCTTGATCTGCTTGCCGAGGAAATGGTTGGACGGCACCACCACGTCATAGCCGGTGTTGCCGGCCAGCAGCTTGCCTTCCAGGGTTTCGTTGGAATCGAAAACGTCTTGCACGGGCTTGATGCCCGTTGCCTTTTCGAAGTCCGCGAGAGTGTTCGGGCCGATATAGTCCGACCAGTTGTAGAAGTGCACCGTAGGCGCCGCTTGGACGCTGCATGCCAGCGTCAGGCCCGCTCCGGCCATCAAGGCTTTGCGGATTACAGAAATAGACAAGTGGGGGGTCCTCACAATCAGTGCCTGGGTAGCGACAATGCTGCCGCACACGCAAAACCGGCGCGCAACTTACCTTCGCAGCTTCGATGCCGCAATCATCAATTGCCTTTCACTGGCTCTGAGCCGGAAAACCCCGGCCCAGAGCACTCGCATCGGGGCTATTTGCCCGATTTGATCTTGGTCCAGCTGCGGGTGATCACACGCTGTACAGAAGCATCAGGCGCAGCGATTGCGTACAGCTGCTTCTTCACTTCTGCAGGCGGGTAGATGCTCGGGTCGCTGGTGATGTCTTTGTCGACGAACTGTGTGGCGGCAGCGTTGCCGTTCGGGAAGCGCACGGCGTTGGTGATCTCGGCCATGACTTCCGGCTGCAGCAGGAAGTTCATGAACTGGTAGGCGGCATCCTTGTGCTCGGCGTCTTTAGGGATGGCAACCATGTCGTAGAAGGTACCGGCACCTTCCTTCGGAATCACGTAGTCCACTTTGACCTTGTCGCCAGCTTCGTGGGCGCGGGCCTTGGACTGCTCCAGGTCACCCGAGTAACCGACGGCCACGCAGATGTTGCCGTTGGCCATGTCACCGATGTACTTGGAGGAGTGGAAGTAGGTGATCGAAGGACGGATCTTGAGGAACAGGTCCTCGGCGGCCTTCAGGTCTTCTTTCTTGGTGCTGTTGCTTGGCAGGCCCAGGTAGTGCAGCGCGGCCGGCAGCATTTCGGTAGGGGCATCCAGGAAGCTCACGCCGCAGCTCTTTAGCTTGGCGATGTTCTCAGGCTTGAACACGGCATCCCACGAGTCGATGTGGTCCACGCCCAGCGCAGCCTTGACCTTCTCCGGGTTGTAGCCGATGCCGATCGAGCCCCACATGTACGGGAAGGCGTGCTTGTTGTCCTTGTCGCTGGCATCGCCCACGGCCTTGAGCAGGTCCGGGTCGAGGTTTTTCCAGTTCGACAGTTTGGAGCGATCCAGCTCTTCGTAAACGCCAGCTTTGATCTGCTTGGCCAGGAAGTTGTTCGACGGCACGACGATGTCGTAGCCGGACTTGCCTGCCAGCAGCTTGGCTTCCAGGGTTTCGTTGCTGTCGAAGACGTCGTATTTGACCTTGATACCGGTCTGTTTCTCGAACTTGGCGATGGTGTCCGGAGCGATGTAGTCCGACCAGTTGTAGACGTTCAACACCTTGTCTTCAGCCTGAACAGCGGAGGCCATGGCACCCATCAGGGCTGCGGCCAGCAACGTCTTGCCCATTTTATTCATGCGTAATGCTCCAGAATTTTTATGTTAGCAACTGTCCAGCAGCCAGAACCCACGGTGCAGAGCGCGCGGCGACTGAAACAGTCGCTAGTCTGGCAAGTTACAAGGCTCTGTTTCAAGGAAAGCAGAGCCATGTAACGACTTAATGTCACATCGCTAGCCTAGCAGGCGCTTATCGGATCGCCTCCAAGGTCAAATCGAGGCATTTGCGCGCCTTTTCCACCAGTTCATCCACCTCGGCGTGGCTGATCACCAGCGGCGGGGCGATGATCATGGTGTCACCCACCGCGCGCATGATCAGGCCGTTTTCGAAGCAGAAGTTGCGGCATACCATGCCGACCCCTTTGCCCTCGTAACGGCTGCGGGTCGCCTTGTCCTTGACCAGCTCGATCGCACCGAGCATGCCCAGGCCGCGCACCTCGCCCACCAGCGGATGGTCCTGCAGCTCACGCAGACGCTTTTGCAAGTAGGGTGCCACTTCCGTGCGCGCTTTCTCGACGATCTTCTCGTCGCGCAGTATGCGCAGGTTTTCCAGGCCCACCGCCGCTGCCACCGGGTGGCCGGAATAGGTGAAGCCGTGGTTGAAGTCACCGCCTTCGCTGATCACCTTGGCCACCTTGTCACGCACGATCACACCGCCCATGGGGATGTAACCGGAAGTGAGGCCCTTGGCGATGGTCATCAGGTCGGGCTTGAGGTCGTAATAGTCGGAGCCGAACCACTCGCCGGTGCGGCCGAAGCCACAGATCACTTCGTCGGCGACGAACAGGATGTCGTACTTCGCCAGGATCTCCTTGACCTTGGGCCAGTAGGTCTCAGGCGGAATGATCACCCCGCCGGCGCCCTGGATAGGCTCGGCGATGAAGGCAGCGACGTTGTCTTCGCCGACTTCCAGAATCTTCTTCTCCAGCTGCTCGGCAGCCCACACCCCGAACGCGTCCGGGTCCATGTCACCGCCTTCGCCGAACCAGTACGGCTGTGGAATATGCACGATGCCCGGGATCGGCAAGCCGCCCTGCTCGTGCATGCCACTCATGCCACCCAGGCAAGCACCAGCGAAGGTGGAACCGTGGTAGCCGTTGATGCGGCCGATGATGGTCTGCTTGTGCGGCTTGCCCTTCAGCGCCCAGTAGTGGCGCACCATGCGCAGCACGGTGTCGTTGCCTTCGGAGCCGGAACCGGTGAAGAACACATGGGTCATGCCCTCGGGCGCCACGTCGGTGATCGCCTTGGCCAGCTCCAGGGCCGGCGGGTGAGCGGTCTGGAAGAACAGGTTGTAGTACGGCAGCTCGCGCATCTGCTTTTCTGCTGCCTGCACCAGTTCTTCACGGCCATAGCCGACCGCCACGCACCACAGGCCGGCCATGCCGTCGAGGATCTTGTGCCCCTCGCTGTCCCACAAATGCACACCCTGGGCCTTGGTGATGATGCGCGGCCCCTTCTCCTTCAGCTGCTTGTAGTCAGAGAAGGGTGCAAGGTGGTGCTCGCCGCTCAGGTTTTGCCATTCACGGGTTTGCGGGTTGTTGACGCTCATGTGCCTCTCCATTTTCCGGCGGCCGCATCCGCGGCCTCAGGGTTGATCAGACAGCGAATAACAGGAACTCACGCTCCCAGGAGCTGATGACGCGCTTGAAGTTCTCGTGCTCGGCGCGCTTGGTGGCGACGTAGCCGGTGATGAACTTCTTGCCCAGGTACTGCACCAGTGCACGGCTGATTTCCATGCGCTCGAGGGCGTCCTCGATGGTCAGCGGCAGGCGCAGGTTGCGGCGCTCGTAGCCACGGCCCTGGACCGGTGCGCTGGCTTCGATGCCCTCGACCATGCCGATATAGCCGCATAGCAGGCTGGCGGCGATGGCCAGGTAAGGGTTGGCGTCGGCACCCGGCAGGCGGTTCTCGACACGGCGGTTTTGCGGGCCGGCATCCGGTACGCGCAGGCCGACGGTGCGGTTCTCCTCGCCCCACTCGACGTTCACCGGCGCCGAAGTGTCGGGCAGGAAGCGGCGGAACGAGTTGACGTTGGGGGCGAATAGCGGCAGCGCTTCGGGGATGAACTTCTGCAGGCCACCGATGTGGTGCAGGAACAGCTCGCTCATGCTGCCGTCTGGATTACTGAAGATGTTCTTGCCGGTGACCACGTCGACCACGCTCTGGTGCAGGTGCATGGCGCTGCCCGGCTCGCCGGTCATCGGCTTGGCCATGAAGGTGGCGGCGACGTTGTGCTTGAGCGCAGCTTCACGCATGGTGCGCTTGAACACCAGGATCTGGTCGGCGAGGTGCAGGGCATCGCCGTGACGGAAGTTGATCTCCATCTGCGCCGTGCCGTCTTCGTGGATCAGCGTATCGAGGTCCAGGCGCTGCAACTCGCACCAGTCATAGACGTCTTCGAACAGCGGGTCGAACTCGTTGGCGGCTTCGATCGAGAACGACTGGCGGCCGGTTTCCGGGCGGCCAGAACGGCCGACTGGCGGCTGCAGCGGGAAGTCCGGGTCTTCGCTGCGCTTGGTCAGGTAGAACTCCATCTCCGGCGCGACGATCGGCTGCCAGCCCTTGTCGGCATACAGCTTGAGGACTTTCTTCAGGACGTTGCGCGGCGACAGCTCGACCGGGTTGCCCTTCTTGTCGTAGGTGTCGTGGATCACCTGGGCGGTCGGCTCGATGGCCCACGGCACCAGAAACACGGCGTCCTGGTCGGGACGGCAGATCATGTCGATGTCGGCCGGGTCGAGCAGGTCGTAATAGATGTCGTCGTCGACATAATCACCGGTTACGGTCTGCAGCAGCACGCTTTCGGGCAGGCGCATGCCTTTTTCGGCGATGAATTTGTTGGTCGGCGAGATCTTGCCGCGGGTGATGCCGGTCAGGTCGCTGATCAGGCATTCGACTTCGGTGATCTTGTGCTCTTTCAACCAATCGGTGAGCTGGTCGAGGTTGTTACTCATAGATACCTCAGGAGGTAAAGTGGTCAGCGCCCTGATTCTGGATGGAGAAGATTGCTAAAGCAAAAACCCACGCGCAGCCGCACTGTGGATACACTGAAAACAAGCGTGTCCGTAGTGGAATCAAAGGGCAGGAAGACGAGAAGAGCAACGAAAAAGCGTTACGAGGTGAGGTCCACGGGCGCGAAGCGTCAATTATTGCGGCCATGCAGGCCACAGCTCGACGGACGCGTGCGGGAACGGCAGGGATACCCGACTGCACTGCGCAGGCAGCGCGTTCAGGTCGCGACAAGCGGACCATGTGACCCTCGTATTATTGTGTTCTGGGTTGAGTCCGAGCTTAGCTTTGTTAATTTTTTTACACAACACCTCCGTAAAAAATAAAACACGGCATGTCGGAGATAGCCCTTTGTGAGGGAAATAGCGGATAATGGCACGCCCCGATATGCAGCAAATCTGCCGTTGATGTGCCATTTCGAGGCATCATGGGGTTGGCTTGACATCAGTTTGTCTTTTCGATTGACTGGTCCTGCAAGCCCCCCTTGATTGATATTTTTAACAACAAAGGTGTTGCATCATGTCGGTACCCCCGCGTGCCGTTCAGCTTAACGAAGCGAACGCGTTCCTTAAGGAACATCCTGAGGTTCTCTACGTTGACCTTCTGATTGCAGATATGAATGGTGTGGTGCGTGGCAAGCGCATTGAGCGCACCAGCCTCCACAAGGTTTACGAGAAAGGCATCAACCTGCCTGCCTCCCTCTTCGCCCTCGACATCAACGGCTCCACCGTTGAAAGCACCGGGCTGGGCCTGGATATCGGCGATGCTGACCGCATCTGCTATCCAATTCCCGACACGCTCTGTAATGAGCCGTGGCAGAAGCGCCCTACCGCCCAGCTGCTGATGACCATGCACGAACTGGAAGGCGAGCCGTTCTTCGCCGACCCGCGCGAAGTGCTGCGCCAGGTGGTGAGCAAGTTCGATGACCTGGGCCTGACCATCTGCGCCGCATTCGAACTGGAGTTCTACCTGATCGACCAGGAGAACGTGAACGGCCGTCCGCAGCCGCCACGCTCGCCAATCTCGGGCAAGCGCCCGCAGTCGACCCAGGTGTACCTGATCGACGACCTCGACGAATATGCCGACTGCCTGCAGGACATCCTGGAAGGCGCGAAAGAGCAAGGCATCCCGGCCGACGCCATCGTCAAGGAAAGCGCCCCGGCGCAGTTCGAAGTCAACCTGCACCACGTCGCCGACCCGCTCAAGGCCTGTGACTACGCAGTACTGCTCAAGCGGTTGATCAAGAACATCGCCTACGACCATGAAATGGACACCACCTTCATGGCCAAGCCCTACCCGGGCCAGGCAGGCAACGGCCTGCATGTACACATCTCCGTGCTGGACAAAGATGGCAACAACATCTTCACCAGCGAGGATCCCGAGCAGAACGCCGCGCTACGTCATGCTGTCGGCGGTGTGCTCGAGACCCTGCCCGCGTCCATGGCGTTCCTCTGCCCTAACGTCAACTCGTACCGCCGTTTCGGCGCGCAGTTCTACGTGCCGAACGCGCCGAGCTGGGGCCTGGACAACCGTACCGTGGCCTTGCGCGTGCCTACCGGTTCCGCAGATGCCGTGCGGATCGAGCACCGTGTAGCCGGCGCCGATGCCAACCCGTACCTGATGATGGCCGCCGTGCTGGCAGGCGTGCACCATGGCCTGACCAACAAGGTCGAGCCAGGCACGCCGATTGAAGGCAACTCGTACGAGCAGCTGGAACAGAGCCTGCCGAACAACCTGCGCGATGCCCTGCGCGAGCTGGACGACAGCGAGATCCTCAACAAATACATCGATCCGAAGTACATCGACATCTTCGTCGCGTGCAAGGAGAGCGAGCTGGAGGAGTTCGAGCACTCGATCTCCGACCTCGAGTACAACTGGTACCTGCATACCGTGTAAGCCAAAACGCCGCCCCTATTGTGGGAGCGGCCTTGCGTCGCGAAAGGGCCGCAAAGCGGCCCCAGCGATATTGGCTGGATGCGCATATCCAGGGGGCGCTTCGCACCCCTTTCGCGACGCAAGGCCGCTCCCACAAGGGCCGCGCTTCAGGTTTACAGAGACTTCTCGAAAATCTTCGAATTACGCTGGTAGTTGTACAGCGAAGCCCTCGCCGCCGGCAGGCGCTCAACGCCGCTAGGCGCAAACCCGCGTTCGCGGAACCAGTGCGCCGTCCGGGTGGTAAGCACGAACAAGGTGTTCAACCCCATCTGCTTCGCTCGCCCCTCAATGCGTTCGAGCAGCTCATCCCCACGCCCGCCATGGCGATACTCCGGGTTCACCGCCAGGCACGCCAGTTCGCCCGCCTGGGAATCTGCAATCGGGTACAGCGCCGCACAGGCAATGATCATCCCTTCGCGCTCGACCACGCTGAACTGCTCGATCTCCCGCTCCAGCACCTCGCGTGAACGACGTACCAGAATGCCCTGCTCTTCCAGCGGGCTGATCAGCTCCAGCAAGCCACCGACATCGTCGATGGTCGCCTCGCGCACCACCTCGAACTGTTCCTGCGACACCAGCGTACCGCCACCTTCGCGGGTGAACAGCTCGGTCAACAACGCACCGTCCTCGGCATAACTGACGATATGGCTACGCGCCACACCACCTTTGCAGGCCTCGGCAGCGGCATCCAGCAGCTCGCCCTGGTAATCGCTGCCCAGACGCGCCAGGTGCGGTGCTATCTGTTGCGGACGCAGTTCACGCACCAGCTTGCCGCTTTCGTCCAGCAGGCCGGGCTCGGCACCGAACAGCAGCAGCTTGTCGGCACCCAGCTCGATGGCAGCGCGGGTGGCGACGTCTTCACAGGCCAGGTTGAAGATTTCTCCGGTGGGCGAATAGCCCAGCGGCGACAGCAGTACGATGGAGCGCTCGTCGAGCAGGCGGCTGATACCTTTGCGATCGACCCGGCGCACTTCGCCGGTGTGGTGGTAGTCCACCCCTTCAAGCACGCCGATCGGCCGCGCAGTGACCAGGTTGCCGGAGGCCACGCGCAGGCGCGAGCCCTGCATCGGCGAGGCGGCGATGTCCATCGACAGGCGCGCCTCGATGGCCAGGCGCAGGGCACCAACGGCGTCGATCACACAATCCAGGGTGGCGGCATCGGTAATACGCATGCCCCGGTGGTAGTGCGGGGTCAGGCCACGATCGGCCAGACGGCCCTCGATCTGCGGGCGCGAACCATGCACCAGCACCAGGCGCACGCCCAGACTGTGCAGCAGCACCAGGTCGTGAACGATATTGCCGAAATTCGGGTGTTCAACCCCATCGCCTGGGAGCATGACCACGAAGGTGCAGTCGCGATGGGCATTGATGTACGGGGAGGCATGACGCAGCCAGTTGACGTATTCGGGCATGACAGGGCCTGTGGATAAAGTGGACGGAGAACGGTGAATCACACGGCGTTCAGGATCATCGTCGGAACAGGCTTGCGGTCACGCGCGGTCTCCTCTAGGCAAGAACGAATCAACAGGGTGGACGTTTAATTCAGGCAATAGTGCCGGATCAGGTCACGCAATAGACGCACGGTAGGCTCGATTCGTGACATTTCAAGGTATTCGCCGGGCTGGTGGGCGCAGGCGATGTCGCCGGGGCCCAGCACGATGGTCTGGCAACCCAGCTGCTGAAGATAAGGTGCTTCGGTACCGAACGCCACCGCTTCGGCCCTATGGCCGGTCAGTCGCTCGGCTACTTGCACGAGCTCGGCATCGGCGGCCTGCTCGAAGGGCGGCACCTCCGGGAACAGCGGTGCATAGTCGATGCGCACCTCATGGCGCTCGGCCACCGGCTTCAACGTGTCGCGAATGGCGGCGCGCAGCTGTTCGACATCCATGCCTGGCAGCGGGCGCAGGTCAAACTCCAGGGCGCACTGGCCACAGATGCGATTGGGGTTGTCACCGCCATGGATGCAGCCAAAGTTCATGGTTGGCGTGGGCACGGTGAACTGCGGGTTGCTGAAAGTTGCCTGCCACTGCCGGCGCAGGACCATCAGTTCACCCATCACCTCATGCATGGCCTCCATCGCGCTGTGGCCCAGGCTCGGGTCGGACGAATGGCCACTGCGCCCGAGGATGTCGATACGGTCCATGAGGATGCCCTTGTGCATGCGGATCGGCCGCAGGCCTGTGGGCTCACCGATCACCGCCGCGCGGCCGAGTGGCTGGCCGGCGGCAGCCAGTGCGCGGGCGCCGGACATCGAGCTTTCTTCATCGCAGGTGGCGAGGATCAGCAGCGGTCGCTTGAAATCGTGCTCGAGCAGCGGAATCACTGCTTCGATGATCAAAGCGAAAAAGCCTTTCATGTCGCAGCTGCCCAGGCCAACCCAGCGGCCATCGGCTTCGGTCAGCTTGAGCGGGTCGCTTGACCACAGCTGTTCATCGTAGGGCACCGTGTCGCTGTGGCCCGCCAGCACCAGGCCGCCGGGGCCACTGCCGTAGCTGGCCAACAGGTTGAACTTGCCGGGGCTGACCTGCTGGATGTCGCAAGTGAAGCCCAGATCGCCCAGCCAGCCGGCCAGCAGGTCGATGACCTGGCGATTGGACTGGTCCAGTGCAGGCTGGGTGCAACTGACCGAGGGCGCGGCGATCAAGGCGGCAAACTGGTCTTTCAACGTCGGCAACGGCATGCGCATACTCCTCGGAAGCGTTGCCCATCATAGGACTATCCGCCGTCTGGAATAAACCGTTGCCGGCCGACTCCTGTAGACTGCCGTGCAACGACGCCCCTCTTTCGAGCCTGTGATGCACAAAGAAACCGAACTCAAGCTCCGCGCCAGCCGCGAGACCCTGACCGCCCTGCGCGAGCACCCCTTGCTGAAAAAGCGCAACAAGTCCGGCTGGCAGACTCGCGAACTGACCAACCAATACTTCGACACACCCGCGCGCGAGCTGTCTGCCGCCCGTGTCGCGCTGCGCCTGCGCCGCGATGGCGATGTGGTCATCCAGACCCTCAAATGCCGCGGCCAGAGCGTGGCGGGCCTGTCCGAACGCAACGAGTACGAGTGGCAGCTCGACAAAGCCAAGCTCGACCTGAAGAAGCTCGATGCCACCTGCTGGCCTGAGCAACTGGCGGAGCTTGACAAGAAAACCATCAAGCCGCTGTTCACCACCGACTTCACCCGCGAGTTCGCAGAAATCGCCTGGGGCCGTGGCAAGAGCAAGGTGGTGATCGAGGCGGCACTGGACCAGGGCTTCGTGGTCGCAGGCAAGCAGAAAGAAGAAATCTGCGAGCTGGAGCTGGAGCTGCGCGAAGGCGCCCCCGAAGCGCTGCTGGAGCTGGCCGCCGAGCTGGCCGCCAGCCTGCCGCTGATGCCGTGCGACATCAGCAAGGCCGAGCGCGGCTACCGCCTGCTGGAGCCGGACAGCTACGAGCTGGACATGCCAAGCACCGAACTGGACGCAGAAATGCCCGTGGACGACGCCTTCAGCGCCCTCGCCTGGCAATTGCTGGGTAGCAGCCAGCGCCTGGCCGAGCAATACCGCCACAATGGCCACTGGCGCCTGCTGCAGGACTGGGTGCAGTGCCTGGCCGAACTGCGCGCCGTGGTCGCAAGCCTCGGCCAGGCCGCGCCACGCACCACTACCCGCGAGCTGCGTGCCAGCCTTGATGCACTGCTGGAAGACTGGCGCCCGCTGGTGCAGGCCGGCAATGACGACGAAGACATCCGCCGCGCCGCGCCCGAGCAGTTCATCGAAGAGCTCGAAGACGTACGCTGGGGCCAATTCTCCCTGGAAACCTCGCGCTGGCTGCTGGCCCGTGCCTGGACCCTAGACCGCAAGGGCCGTGGCGAGCGCCAGGGCAAGGCCCAGCTGGCCAGCTGGCTGGCGCACCTGTTGGGCGAGGAAGGCCGCTCGCTGAAGCTGCCACTGTACACCCAGCGCCCGGAAGACCTGGCCGAACAGCTGCCGCGCATCGAACAGCTGCTGGCCTGGCTGCACCATGCCCGCCAGGTGCTCGAAGCACCGCAGATGGACCGCCTCTACGGCGACCTGAAGAAGCTGCATGAACTGGCAGAACTGCCACTGGGCGAAGAGCCTGATGAACTGCTTGAGGCGCGTATCGACCAGGCTCGGGCAGTTGATCAGAGCCGCGGCTGGAAGCACCTGCTCAAGGCCTGATACCGAGTCGCTTTCTTCGCGGGTTCACCCGCGAATAGCCTCACCTCACGAGTGGCAGGCTGGTGGTGGACTTGATTTCCGACAGTGCCACAATCGAGTTCACTTCCTGAATCCCCGGCACGTTCGAAAGTTTTTCGAAGAAGAACCGCTCATAAGCCTCGATATCCGCAGTAACGATGCGAAGCAGAAAGTCCACCGCCCCCATCAGCACATAGCACTCCAGCACTTCCGGAAAGCCACGGATCGCGTCGGTGAACTCGGTGAAGTTGGAGCGGCCATGGGCATTCAGTTTCACCTCGGCGAAGATCTGCGTGTTCAAGCCGACCTTCTTGCGGTCCAGCAGGGTCACCTGCCCACGGATCACCCCTTCGTCTTTCAGCCGCTGAATCCTGCGCCAGCAGGGCGATTGCGACAGCCCCACGCGCTCGGCGATCTGCGCACTGGACAGCGACGCGTCCTCTTGCAGGAGTTCGAGAATACGCCGGTCATAGGCATCCAGTTCGCCTTGCATGAATGATTCTCCAAAATACACGTGTACGAATTGATCAATCTACAGCATTAGCCATTCGGTGGAATCTGCGCAAAATCCGGAAACCCTTTCCCCGGCCTCGATTGGCCAGGCAAGGCTAGCCTTGACCAACAACTTTCCAAGGCATGGACGCCGACGATGCACACGCCCAATGAGCAAGCCCTCGATCTCAAAAGCCTGCTGGATGCCCTGCAAGCCGATCAATACCTGACCGCCGACGATTCATGCCAGGTTCGCGAGCAAGCTGCCCGTTACAGCACTCACCACCCCCTTGAGACCATCGCAGCACTAGGCCTGGAAGATCGCAGCCAGCCCGGCCAGATGCTGAACCTGGACACCCTCTGCCAATGGCTGGCGCAAAAAGTCGGCCAGCCTTACCTGCGCATCGACCCCATGCAACTCGACCTGGCCCAGGTCAATGGCCTGATCTCCCCAGCCTTCGCGCAGCGCCACGGCATCCTGATCGTGGCCAACGACGCCAACGCCATAACCGTGGCCAGCGCCGAGCCCTATCAGCAATTGTGGCAGGCCGACCTCGCACGCAGCCTGGGCAAACCCATCCGCCAGGTGCTGGCCAGCCCGCTGCAGATCCGCCAGCTGGGCCAGTCGCTGTTCCGCCTGGCCCACTCGGTACAAGGCGCGCAGCACCAGCAAGCAACCAGCCTGGGCGAGCTCGAACACCTGCTGGAGCTCGGCAAGCGCCAGGCGCAGACCACGACCGACGATGCGCACATCGTGCATATTGTCGATTGGCTGCTGCAGTACGCCATCGAGCAACGCGCCAGCGATATCCATCTGGAGCCACGTCGCGATCAAGGCCACCTGCGCTACCGCATCGACGGGCTGCTGCACACGGTCTACGCCTTCCCGGCCAGCGTTACTCTGGCGGTGGTCAGCCGCCTGAAACACCTGGGCCGCATGGATGTCGCGGAAAAACGCCGCCCGCAGGACGGCCGAGTGAAGAGCAGCCTGCCTGGCGGCAGCGAGGTGGAGTTGCGCCTCTCGACGCTGCCGACGCCCTTTGGTGAAAAACTGGTGCTGCGCCTGTTCGACCCGCGCCAGTTGCAGGAAGACTTCGACCAGCTGGGCCTGGAAGGCGAGCAGTTGAGGCAGTGGCAAACACTACTGCAGCGCCGCCAGGGCATGCTGCTGGTCACCGGGCCCACCGGCTCCGGCAAGACCAGTACGCTCTACGCCAGCCTCAAACGGCTAGCCACGCCACAGGTCAACCTGTGCACCATCGAAGACCCGATCGAGCGGCTGGAGCCGGCGTTCAACCAGTTGCAGGTGCAGCCTGCCCTGGGCCTGGGTTTTGCCGATGGCGTGCGCGCACTGCTGCGTCAGGATCCGGACATCATCATGATCGGCGAGATACGCGACCGCGAGACCGCACTGGTGGCGGTTCAAGCTGCGCTCACCGGGCACCTGGTGCTCTCGACCCTGCACACCAACGACAGCTGCAGCGCCATTACCCGCCTGCTGGAGCTGGGCGTGGCCGATTATCTGATCCGGGCGACCCTGGGCGGGGTCATGGCCCAGCGCCTGGTGCGCCTGCTGTGCCACGCCTGTCTGGGCCGCCCATCGGGCGATCCTTGCCAGGTCTGCCGGGGCACCGGCTTTCATGGGCGTACGGGCTTGTATGAACTGCTGGTCCCGAGCGAGCGCCTGCGTGCACGGATAAGCGCCAGCACCGATCTGGCCGAACTGCAACGGCAGGCTCTAGCTGAAGGCTTACAGGATTTGCGCAGCTGCGGCGAGGCGAAAGTGGCCCGTGGACTGACCCATTCCGACGAAGTGCTGCGGGTCTGTTCCTGAGCAAAAAACCCTTGTATTCAAGGAACTTGCGACCATTTCTCCAGATCAAAACGGCCATCCCCAACCCTCACCCTCCGAGGTGTTTCATCATGCGTCTCAAAACCGCCATCGCAGCTGCTGCCCTGCTTTCGCTGCCTGTTGGCTCTGCCATGGCCGATACCTTCTGGCGTAACGTAATGACTTCCGGTGCGACCACGGCGTCGAGCTACATCACCTCGCACGACCACAAGCTGGTGCTTGCGGCGCAGGATGACGCGGGCAGCTTCGTGGCCAGTGAGGGGGCGATTCGCGGGCCGTTCCTGGAGCAGGCGCTGCAGCAGGTGCGTGCCGAGAACCCAGGGATGCAGGCTTCGGACATGGAACTGGCCAACGCCATCCTGGCCAGGAATGCGGTAGCCGACTGACCGCGTCGCATCCTTCGCGGGCACGCCCGCTCCCACAGGGACCGCACCGCCTGTAGGAGCGGGCGCGCCCGCGAAGAACCCGACGCCGGCCCCAGCCTTACCGGTAAGCCTCCACCGGCACACAAGCACAGAACAGATTCCTGTCCCCATACACATTGTCGACCCGGTTCACCGCTGGCCAGTACTTGTGCAGGCGTACGTGGGCACTGGGTGCAATCGCCTGTTCCAGGCTGTAAGGCCGGTTCCACGGCGCCAGCACATCGGCCAGGGTATGTGGTGCATGCTTGAGCGGGTTGTCCTCCGCCGGCCAGTTACCGTCCTGCACTTCGGCTATCTCCGCCCGTATCGCCAGCATCGCTTCGACGAAGCGATCCAGCTCGGCCTTCGACTCGCTTTCCGTGGGTTCCACCATCAAGGTCCCTGGCACCGGGAACGACATGGTCGGGGCATGGAAGCCATAGTCCATCAGCCGCTTGGCAACGTCCTCCTCGGTGATGCCGGTCTGCGCCTTGAGTGGCCGCAGATCGAGGATGCATTCATGGGCCACGCGCTGGTTGCGCCCGCGGTACAGCACCGGGAATGCGCCGCCTAGCTGGCTGGCCAGGTAATTGGCCGAAAGGATCGCCACCTCGCTCGCATCGGCCAGCTGCGGGCCCATCATGGCGATGTACATCCAGCTGATCGGCAGGATGCTCGCACTGCCCCAGGGCGCGGCGCTGACCGCACTGTTGTTCGGGTCCAGGCCCGGCACCGGCACCACCGGGTGACTGGCGACGAACGGCTTCAGATGCGCTCGGATGCCGATCGGCCCCATGCCCGGGCCGCCACCGCCGTGGGGGATACAGAAGGTCTTGTGCAGGTTCATGTGCGAAACATCGGCGCCAATGTCCGCCGGCCGTGCCAGGCCGACCTGGGCGTTGAGGTTGGCGCCGTCCATGTACACCTGGCCACCGTGCTGGTGGACCACCTCGCAGACCTCACGGATACCTTCTTCGTATACGCCGTGGGTCGAAGGATAGGTGACCATCAGGCACGACAGTTTATCCCCGGCGGCCTGGGCCTTGGCTTTGAGGTCTGCGAGATCGACGTTGCCGTCATCGTCACAATCGACGATCACCACTTCCATGCCCGCCATCTGCGCCGAGGCCGGGTTGGTGCCGTGGGCCGAGGACGGAATCAGGCACAGCGTGCGCTGGGGCTGATGGCGGCTACGGTGATAACGGGTGATGGCCATGAGGCCCGCGTATTCACCCTGGGCGCCGGAGTTGGGCTGCATGCAGATGGCGTCGAAGCCGGTGATGGCGCACAACCAGCTTTCCAGCTCGTCGATCATCGCCTTGTAACCCGTGGCCTGTGCGGCAGGTGCAAAGGGGTGAAGTTGAGCGAAAGCGGGCCAGGTGATGGGGATCATCTCGCTGGTGGCATTGAGCTTCATGGTGCAGGAGCCGAGCGGGATCATCGACTGGTTCAGCGCCAGGTCCTTGTTTTCCAGCTGTTTGAGGTAACGCAGCATCTCGGTTTCGCTGTGGTGCAGGTTGAACACCGGGTGACTCAGGAACGGCGTGCGCCGCACCAGCGCAGCGGGGATGCCCTCCGGCAGTGCCTGCTGGTCGAGCGTAGTGATATCCAGGCCGTGATCGACTCCCAGGAAAATATCCAGCAGCCGCAGCACGGTGGCTTCGTTGCAGGTCTCGTCCAGGCTTACCCCCAGATGGCCACGCCCCAGAATGCGCAGGTTGATGTGGGCTGCTTCGGCACTTTCGATGATCGCTGCCTGAGCGCCGCCCACGTCCAGGGTAAGCGTGTCGAAAAAGTGCTGGTTGAGGCGCT
The DNA here is from genome assembly GCF_044748405.1 of Pseudomonas sp. NPDC089996. Taxonomy (NCBI): domain Bacteria; kingdom Pseudomonadati; phylum Pseudomonadota; class Gammaproteobacteria; order Pseudomonadales; family Pseudomonadaceae; genus Pseudomonas; species Pseudomonas sp. NPDC089996. The sequence continues at coordinate 507,904 of NZ_JBIVGA010000004.1, forward strand.
TGATGCCTTTGGCCTCGAGGCCTGCAGCCAGTACGAAGGTCAGCCGGTGCACACGCTGAGCGATGCGCTGCAGGCCCTCGGGGCCGTGATACACCGCATAGAAACCGGCTATGTTGGCCAGCAGCACCTGGGCGGTGCAGATGTTCGAGTTGGCCTTTTCGCGGCGGATATGCTGCTCGCGGGTCTGCAAGGCCATACGCAGCGCAGTATTGCCACGGGCATCGCGGGACACGCCGATGATGCGCCCGGGCATCGCCCGCTTGTAGTCGTCGCGGCAGGCAAAATAGGCCGCGTGCGGGCCGCCGTAGCCCATGGGCACGCCGAAGCGCTGAGTGGAACCGAGCACCACATCGGCGCCGAGCTCGCCGGGTGGTGTCAGCAGCACCAGGCTGAGCAGGTCGGCGGCTACGCAGGCCAAGGCCTGCTGGCTGTGCAACTGATCAATGTGCGGGCGCAGGTCGCGCACTTCGCCGTGGGTGTCCGGGTATTGCAGCAAGGCCCCGAACACCTGGTGACTGGCGAGGTTATCCACAGTGTCGATGATCAACTGGAAACCAAACCCTTCAGCACGGGTTTTCAGTACCGACAAGGTCTGTGGATGGCAGTGCTCGTCGGCAAAGAAGGCATTGCTCTTGTTGCGCGCCACCCGCTTGGCCAGGGCCATGGCCTCAGCAGCGGCAGTGGCCTCGTCGAGCAGTGATGCATTGGCCAGCGCCAGGCCGGTGAGGTCGATGACCATCTGCTGGAAGTTCAGCAATGCCTCCAGGCGGCCTTGGGCGATTTCGGGCTGATACGGTGTATAGGCCGTGTACCAGCCGGGGTTTTCCAGCACGTTGCGCAGGATGACGGTGGGCGTGACGGTGCCGTGGTAGCCCATGCCGATGAGGCTGGTCCACACCTGGTTCTGCTCGGCGAAGCCAGCGAGCCTGGCCAGCGCAGCCTGTTCATCCAGGGCCGGTGGCAGGTCGAGGGCACGGTTGAAGCGGATGCCTGGCGGCACGGTCTGCTCGATCAGCTCGCTGCGGCTTTTCAGGCCAAGGGTGCTGAGCATTGCCTGCTGCTCCGAGGCATCGGGCCCCAGGTGGCGGCGCAGGAAAGGGTTGAGCTCTTGCAGTTGATGCAGGGATGGCGACTGGGACATGTCGACGCTCTCTTCCTAGACCGGGTCTCATGGAGACTTATAAGTCTAGGAAGGATTGCCGCTTTTGCAGGGCTATTGCTGGGGGCGCTTTGCGCCCCTTTCTCGACGCAAGGCCGCTCCTACAGGAGGTTGCGATCGCTTGTAGGAGCGGCCTTGTGTCGCGAAAGGGCTGCAAAGCAGCCCCAATATCGTCAATTACTCGCCGATGGCGGCTTTGTAACCGGCAGCATCCAGCAGTTTGTCCAGCTCCGACTTGTCGCTTGGCTTCAGCTTGAAAATCCACGACTCGTAGGGTTCTTCGTTGAGCTGTTCCGGGCTGTCGGCCAGCTCTTCGTTGACCGCGATCACTTCGCCGGAAATTGGGGCATAGATATCGGAAGCAGCCTTGACCGACTCGACCACGCCAGCAGCGTCGCCAGCGCCGAATACCTTGCCGACTTCGGCCAGCTCCACAAACACCACGTCACCCAGCGCTTGCTGGGCGTGGTCGCTGATGCCGACAGTGACAGTGCCGTCAGCTTCCAGGCGTGCCCACTCGTGGCTTTCGGCGAAACGCAGATCGGCGGGGATAGTGCTCATGTCTTGAATTCCTCGTTTGGGTCAGCGGTTCGGCCCGCCGTTGAATGTTCAGATCAGAATCTTGCCGTGGCGCACGAAGGTCGGTTTGACCACCCGCACCGGGTACCATTTGCCGCGGATCTCGACCTCGGCGCGGTCACCGGTGGCCATGGGCACGCGCGCCAGGGCGATGGACTTGCTCAGCGTAGGCGAGAAACTACCACTGGTGATCTCCCCTTCGCCAATCCCGGCGACACGCACCACCTGGTGAGCACGCAGCACGCCGCGCTCTTCCAGCACCAGGCCAACCAGTTTTTCCTGCACACCGCGCTCGATTTCCGCCAACAGGCCGGTACGCCCGATGAAGTTGCGCTGGGCCGGCTCCCAGGCGATGCACCAGCCGAGGTTGGAAGTCAGCGGGGTATGGCTGTCGTCGATGTCCTGACCGTAGAGGTTCATGCCGGCTTCCAGGCGCAGGGTGTCGCGCGCGCCCAGGCCGCTCGGCGCGATGCCGGCGCCCACCAGGTCGTTGAAGAATGCCACGGCCTCATCGCCCGGCAGGATGATTTCCAGCCCGTCTTCACCGGTATAGCCGGTGCGGGCGATGAACCAGTCACCTTCGGCAACGCCCTCGAAGGGGCGCAGCTCACGGATCAGCGCAGCACGAGCCGGGCTCAGCAGCGCAGCGACCTTCTCACGGGCATGGGGCCCCTGGATGGCAAGGATGGCCAGGTCGGGACGAACCTCGATCGACACATTGAAACTGGAGGCCTGCGACTGCAGCCAGTCGAGGACCTTCGCCCGCGTGGCCGCGTTGGTGACCAGGCGGTATCCGTCCTGGGTGCGGTAGACGATCAAGTCGTCGATGACCCCGCCGTCTTCGTTGAGCAATGGGCTGTAGAGCGCCTTGCCGGTAACGTCGAGACGGGCCACGTCGTTAGCCAGCAGACGCTGCAGCCAACGCGTGGCGTCGTCGCGAGCGATGTCGATGACCGTCATGTGGGATACATCGAAGACACCGCAGTCACTGCGCACCTGATGGTGCTCCTCGACCTGCGAGCCATAGTGCAGCGGCATGTCCCAGCCACCGAAATCGACCGTCTTGGCGCCAAGCGCCAGGTGCAAGTCATACAAAAGCGTGCGCTGTCCCATGGGTTTCTCCTTCCGGGCGTGGCGAAGCGGCGGCGGTCGATGACGTTTGATCGTCAGCTCTTCTTGTAGGACCCGCCGCGCGAATGCCGCGCATTGTAGCCGCAAGGGCGCAAGCTGGCATCCTCAGTGACTGTGACCCGGGCGACGGGCTGAACGGCGGATCAGCCCGATGACCGGCAACAGTCCAACCAGCACCAGGGTCAGCGCCGGCAACGAGGCCCGCGCCCATTCGCCTTCGCTGGTCATCTCGAACACCCTGACTGCCAGGGTGTCCCAGCCGAACGGGCGCATCAGCAAGGTGGCGGGCATTTCCTTGAGCACATCGACAAACACCAGCAACGCGGCACTTAAGGCTCCGGGCACCAGCAGCGGCAGGTACACCTTGAAAAACAAACCCACACCACCGACGCCGAGGCTGCGCGAAGCCTCCGGCAATGAAGGCCGGATACGTTCCAGGCTGCTCTCCAATGGTCCATAAGCCACGGCCATGAAACGCACCAGATAGGCCAGCAGCAAGGCGGCCAGGCTGCCCAGCAACAGCGGCTTGCCTGCACCGCCCAACCAGGTCGACAACGGAATCACCAGCTGGTTATCCAGGTAACTGAAGGCCAGCATGATCGACACCGCCAGCACCGAGCCGGGCAAGGCATAGCCCAGGTTGGCCAGGCCGACGCCAGCGCGGATGCCACCTGTCGGCGCCTGCCGGCGGGCAAAGGCCAGCATCAAGGCCACGCAGACGGTGATCAGGGCGGCCATGGCGCCCAGGTACAAGGTATGCAGCACCAGGCCGATATACCGCTCGTCCAGATCATGCCGACCGCGCTGCCAGCACCACACCAGCAACTGCAGCAGCGGAATGACGAATGCACAGGCGAACACCAGCAGGCACCAACCGCTGGCCAGCAGCGCCTTGATCCCACGCAGGTGGTAGAGCGCCTGCCCGCGCGGGCGCTCGTTGCCGCTGCGGGTCGCGCCACGGGCGCGGCGCTCGCCGTACAGCACCAGCATCACCACCAACAGCAGCAGGCTGGCCAGCTGGGCCGCGCTGGACAGGCTGAAGAAGCCGTACCAGGTCTTGTAGATGGCCGTGGTGAAGGTATCGAAGTTGAACACCGCCACTGCGCCGAAGTCGGCCAGGGTCTCCATCAACGCCAGGGCGATGCCGGCACCAATCGCCGGCCGGGCCATCGGCAGGGCTACCCGCCAGAAGGCTTGCAAGGGCGACAGGCCAAGGACCCGTGCGGCCTCCATCAGGCCCTTGCCCTGGGCGATGAACGCGGTGCGCGCCAGCAGGTAGACATAGGGATAGAACACCAGCACCAGGACGATGATTACCCCGCCGGTGGAGCGCACCCTTGGCAGGCGCATGGGCCCGAACACCTCGCGCAGGGCGCTCTGCACGGGGCCGGCGAAGTCGAGCAGGCCGACGAAGACAAAGGCCAGCACGTAGGCCGGGATGGCGAACGGCAGCATCAGCGCCCAGTCGAGCCAGCGCCGGCCAGGGAACTCGCAGAGGCTGGTGAGCCACGCCAGGCTGACGCCGAGCAGGGTGACGCCGATACCTACGCCGACCACCAGGGTCGCGGTATTGCCCAGCAGGCGGCTCATCTGGGTGTCGAGCAGGTGCGACCAGATCTGCAGGTCGACCGACTGCCAGGACAGCAGCAGCACGCTCAGGGGCAGGAGGACCAGGGCGGCGGTCAGGGTGACCGGGAGGTACCAGCGGCGTTGGGGGGTATGGGGCAAGTTGAATGTCTCTGTGGCTGGTTTGCGACCGCTTTGCGGTCGTGGGGGGGGGGGGGCGCCCCCCCCCCCCCCCGGGGGGGGGGGGGGGGGGGGGGCCCCCCCCCCCCCCCCCACACGGCCGCTCCTACAAAGAACAGCGCGCGGCCTGCAAGAAATGAATATGTTCTATTTGGCAGAGCGAGAGTGGATGTGAGCAAACGAGCCTTTAACT